>JAIL01000251.1 GCA_000725195.1 Snodgrassella alvi SCGC AB-598-O02 | reverse complement strand
CCAATCATTAGCAAAAAGCCTAAACAAAGGATTACCACTGTCGGGTGACGGTTAATAAATTCGGTTAACGGGCCACTGGCCCAGATCATCATTGCCATGGCAATGATGACGGCTATCATAGCCACAGTAATGTGTTGTACCATGGCTACTGCGGTAATCACCGAATCTAAAGAAAAGACTGCATCCAGTACGATAATCTGGATAACCACACTCCAGAAACTGGTATATACCGTAACATTCGTCACCGCAGCCATAGCTGTATGACCTTCCAGTCGTTCATGCAATTCAGTGGTTGCTTTATACAGCAGAAACATCCCACCAAATAGCATTATCAGATCCTTAACTGAAATTCCATAACCACTGATATGAGCAAAAGGTTTGGTCAAGGTCACAATCAACGACATTGTTGCCAGCATGATGATGCGAATGATCACAGCCAGACTCAGACCAGTTATGCGGGCATGGCTACGATTTTTCGGGCTGGCTTTATTGGCCAGAATGGCCACAAATACCAAATTATCGACACCAAGCACTATTTCCAGAATAACAAGTGTGGTTAGTCCGATCCAAGTGGTCGGTTCTCCCAACCAGCTAAAATCCATTTTCTTTTCCTATTCACAAAAACGACAACAGGCAGCCTGTTCTGACAACAGGCTGCCTGAAATTCAGAGAAAAACACGTCCGTAAAACATTACTACCCGAGACACCGTCTTTCATTCAGAATTTATCCTCAAAATTAAATTATTATAGAGCTTAAGTTTAACAGCCTGCATTAAAAAATCAAGCTTGAATACTCATATCCGTACAGCTAAATAGCGGGTAAATACTCAGATTATCAGTAAAACATGATATGCTGTGACTATCTCATCTATTAATATTTAGTTTTTCATGAATTTGTTTCACCACGCCAAATTTTACACGACAGTAAATCATCTGAAAGATCTGCCGGCTACCACAGCAGAAATCGCATTTGTTGGCCGCAGTAATGCGGGGAAATCCAGTGCAATCAATACGCTGACCAATCATACCCGTCTGGCTTACGTCTCAAAAACCCCGGGGCGCACCCAACATATCAATTTTTTTGAACTGGCTAATGGTCGGTTTATGGTCGATTTACCTGGTTATGGTTATGCTCAGGTACCTGAAGCTGTGCGTCAACATTGGGTCACTTTGTTAGGTAATTATCTGCAAACACGATCACAGCTGATCGGCTTAATTCTCATCATGGATATCCGTCATCCCTTGAAGGAACTGGATAAACGCATGCTGGATTTTTTTGCCATAACAAAACAACCAGTTCATATTTTGCTATCCAAGGCTGACAAACTGTCTAAGAATGAACAAATCAAAACACTGGCTATGGTTAAAAAATTACTTCAACCTTATGTTGCGCGTCAGCAAGTAACAGTACAACTTTTTTCCAGTTTAAAAAAACAAGGGATAGATGAAGTTAACGATATTGTTGCTGCTTGGTTTTCCCAGCATGATAACAACAGTCAGGCAACAAGCTGAATAGCTACTCAACTTTGTTCAAACTTGTTATTCAGTAATGGCTATTTTTATTTAGTAAATACACAGTTGCAATCAAAAAAGCAGCAAAACTCTAAGCAATACTCTCATTACCTTTCGGGTATGTATTTAGACTTTTTTCAGTTAGTGCCAGCTGCCCTGTGGATTAGTACTGTTAATTTTACATTCTGCTCCGGTTCAAATATTAGAACAGATGAAATAGTTTATCTGAACTTTTATTTTGATTAAATGCTAATCATTTAACCGCTATATACTGAATTGTACATAAATTAAACGGACAAATATGCTTATAAGATATTTATCCGTTTTATATTTATAAAATTATATAGTTATTTTTTCTGGCGTATTTTATTTTTACTGGGCGTATACTTAGGCAACACAAAGTGCATAATCAAACCATTAGGTTGCAGATTTTCCGCATATATCCGTCCATGATGCCGATCCATAATATGTTTAGTTAAAGCCAAACCTAAGCCGGTACCGGGTTTATTGGCGCTGCTATCAGCTCGATAAAATGCTGTGAATATATGCGGTAACTGATTTTCTGCCACACCGGGGCCATTATCAGAAACATCTATCAGCCACTGAGCTTTACCACCATCGTGTAAATGCACTTTGATATGACTACCATTTGGACTGTAATTAATAGCATTACGAATCACATTATCAAATGCACGATAAAGATAGCTTTCGTTGGCTTCAACAACAACATCTTCGGGGATATCACATTCCCAAAATAAGGTTTGTTCATGTTGTATGGCTATGGCCTGATTATCTTCTACAATTTGCTTAATCAAAGGCATCAGAGCTAATGGTTCCAGTGTAATGGGTAAATCTGAGGTTTCAAGTCGTGATAAAGTCAGTAATTCACCTACTAATAAATCCATTCGTCCTAGTTCGCTTTCCAGACGTTGTAAGTGTTGTTCCTGCTTTTGTGGTTGTACATGGATTAATCCGATAATCGCTTGCATACGTGCTAACGGAGAACGCATTTCATGTGAAACATGATGCAATAAATGACGTTCTTTTTCGACTAGCTTTTGTAATTTATCAGCCATATTGTCAAACTGGACTGCCAGCGAATACAACTCATCACGTCGTTCTGACAATTGATGAGATACTCGTGTCTGTAAATTACCATGTGCCAAGCGATCCATACCTCGCCACAGTACCCGAATTGGCTGAGTAATATTATTGGCCAAAATGTATGCCGTCAGTAAGCCAACGACAATAATAAAGCTAAGAATAATAAATTCGTGCCACACCGGTGCAATGGGCAGACCCGGAATAAAAAACGGGCTAGGTGGTCTCGGTGTACGTTCATAATTCCAGCCACGAATCATAAACAAATATTCTTCACCCAGAGAATTGTAAGCAATGCGTACCAATTTAGAATTAGGATGTGACAAAGCGAATTCGTGGGCTTTATCAATATCCTCTGGATCAATGGGCCGACCAAGAATATCATTTTTATCATCGCCGGTAATCACATAAAGGTTTTCACCTCCAGGACTATTGCCCCATTCCTTTAACTGCTCACGTATTCCTGCATCCCCACGAGCCAGAAAAGCATTCATGGTACTACTTAACAGATTCTCTTCGAAGTTACGCTGCTGTTTAAATCTAGTCTCAGCTAAAGTGTTTTGTACCAGCCAGAAAGATGAGCTGGCCACAAATATGGCACAGACAATAACAGCACAAAAGGTGGCAAAAATACGTGGAAACAGTTTCATAAATCAAAACAGGCTGTTTAAGCAACAGCCTGCGTGTCCATTTAGTTTTTAACAAATAAATAACCAAGTCCACGTACCGTCTGAATCAGGCTTGCATTGCCTAATTTATGGCGGATACTGGAAATATGTACGTCAATACTGCGATCGAATTTAGCTAGTTTCCGATCCAGTGCTTCCAGTGACAAGGTTTCTTTGCTGACTACCTGACCGGCATGACGCATCAATACTTCCAGTAAATTAAATTCTGTACTGGTCAGTTCCAGTGGTTCATCATCAATAGTTACCTGACGTTTTGCCGGATATAACACTACACCGCTGGCAGCGATACTGTTCGGAATACCGTTCTGGTCATTGTCATGACTTTGATGAGTACGACGTAAAATAGCATTAATGCGTGCTAACAATTCGCGTGGCTGACATGGTTTAGGTACATAATCATCGGCACCCATTTCCAAACCAATAATCCGATCAATGTCATCACCTTTGGCAGTTAGCATGATGATCGGAATTTTGCTTTGTACACGTACAGTTTTCAATACATCCAGACCGTTCATCTTCGGCATCATAGAATCCAGTACTACTACATCATACTGCCCAGACAGAATGTCCTTCACTCCAGTCTCACCATCAGCAACACTACTCACTTCCAGCCCTTCGGCTGTCAAATACTCAGTTAACAATTCTGTCAATAAATTATCATCATCAATCAAAAGTACACGATTCATATCATCCTCCTCAATGGAAGTATAGGGTCTGTTTTTACTACAAGCTTTTAACTCAATTTACGGTTCGTATCTTAACATGTAGATAAAATTTATCTTTACACAAAAGGCGCTTTTGCTAATTTTTTCATTTAAAACCACAATGTTAAGCAATCATATTGCCAATTACATACATTTGAATGATTGTGGTTTTTGTCTAGTATATTGGTTACATAACTGCACTAAATGTGGTTTCAACACCACAGTTTGTGGTTGCTGATTAACTTTTTTCAACACTTCTGGCATTGAATTTGGATAATAATAACTCATCTGATCAAACCATATTTTTGCTTCCGGAAGCTTTTTATCCAGTGACAGATAAAATCCTCGTACCGAAGTATTAGAATACGGTCGATAACTACCCGTTAGTAGTGCTGCTTGTTTGCCCCAAGACGGTAAATCAGGATAAGTCATGTTAAGCTGCTCCAAAATTGCCATGTCAATGTAATAGCGCATAAAATACATATGTTTACGCAAATACTGCATACGTTCTACCTGTTTTGTGCGTGGTAAGGAATTACTGGCACGAACCTGAACAAATTGCTGATATAACACCATTTGCCAAAAAATCATCACCAAGGTTGCCAGAGATATCGCAAACCAAAATAAGACACTTTTATCGGAAAGTGGCTGGTAATCGGTAATTTTTTGCTTCACTGGCACTGGAGTTAGAGCAACACATAAGATAAATATTGCCAGAAAATAGACATACCATAACGGATATTCCAGCATACTATGACAAAGAGAAACCAGAATAAGACTAATCATCAAGATTGAAGCAGGATTAAATCCTTTGCGTAAATGAGGCCAGATAGCCCAAATAAAACAGCCAAAAATAATTAAAAATCCTACCAGTCCGGTTTCAGCCAACAACTGTAAAATCAGATTATGACAATGAGTAAACAATACAGAAATTTCATACTGGCGAAAATCATGTGGATAGACGTCAGCAATAGCAAACCCCTGATACGAATAACTTCCCCAGCCATAGCCAAGCCATGGTGAACTTTTGAAAATTAACCAGGCTTTATGCCATTCCATCTGTCGACCAGACTGAGCAAATCCTCCTTGCTCCAACCGAGACGTACCAGATTGGAAACTGATGTGCCATAGCCATTCAAATAACGGGCTAAGCACCAATTGAAACGCCAGCACCAAAACAATACCAACAGCCAGCAACAATAAAAATCGATTGGCTGCTTTACCAGCTCTACAACGCCATAACAATAGTGAAATACCGATTACAGCAACATAAACAATAATCGTTCGGGAACCGATCAAACCCATTATGCCAGTAAACCAGATCAATAACGGCAGTGCCAACCAAACCGGCAAGCGACGCTGTTGCCACAGGAAACATAAAGCTAATACACCCCACATCAGATAATGGCCAAGATGATTGCGTTGAGCCAGCTGTCCATATACATAATGATTACCTGGACCAGCTAATATTCCGGGAATAGAACCGGCTACACCGGCAAACTGCAGCGCACAGACAATAGTTTGCAATAGCACACCAATGACCAATGCTGTCGCCAGAACCGTTACTGCTTTAGTTTGTCCGATCCTGATTACCCAAACTCGTGCAGCCCAGGCAAGTGCCGCCATGACCATAAAAATAAAAGCAGTCAAATCCGATTGACTTAGATAAGGTAGCTGCAAATATCTGGCCTGAATTATCAACAACACTGCCAGTATCAACAAAGCTATTGAGGCAGATGGCAGCGATACACGAAATTTTTGCGTTAATACAGTTAACCCAACCAAGATGGTGGCAAAAAATAACGAGCCTGCTTCTAGATAAAAGCTTGACATGGTACCGGTACGCCAGCTGGACATAAAAGGAATAATGCCTAATGCCAACATTCCAGCCCACCAGATAATATTGGCTGACCAATGTTTCACATCATCTTGCGAATCAATTTGTTGCTGATTCATATCTTCTCCAACAAATGATGGAATTTTTAATGAAATATCATCACAAACAGGCTGTCCGAATATCTTCAGACAGCCTGAGATAAAAACAGAAAATTATAAAAACAGTTTAGTCCCGTTCACTTGATATGTTAACCACCGAATTTACCTTATTATTACCCAGACACCGACAAGCAATAATTCCAATCTCATACAGCAAAATCAAAGGTAATGCCATCAGGGTTTGAGATAAAACATCAGGCGGTGTTACTATGGCCGCAACCACAAAGGCACCAACAACCACATATGCACGAGCTCGTTTGAGCTGAGCTACTGATACTATCCCCATCCGATTAAGTAAAATAACCAAAATTGGTACTTCAAAAGTCACACCAAAAGCCACAAACATACCCAATACAAATGACAGATATTTATCTATATCGGTCGCCATAGTCACACCTGCTGGCGTCATACCGGTCAAGAATTTAAATATAATCGGAAAGACCAGATAATAAGCGAAAGTCATACCCAGTGCGAATAGTAATAAACTGGCAATCAGTAATGGCAAAATGAGCCGTTTCTCATGCCGATATAACCCTGGTGCTACAAATGCCCAAATTTGATACAAACTATGTGGCAAAGTTATTATAAAAGAGGCCATAAGTGTGACTTTGATCGGCACAAAAAAAGGCGCTATCACCTCTGTGGCAATCATATGATTACCTGCCGGCAAATTCACTAGTAATGGCTCAGCCATAAAAGTATAAATTTTTTGTGCAAAAGGAACCATGGCTATAAAACACAACAGCCACACTCCAAGCACCCACAGTAAACGGCGACGTAATTCCAGCAAATGCTCAATTAAGGTCAGTTCAGTATTTTCATTAAGCGACATAACAACGTATTCTATCAATGTCGACGTACACGCAGTTTTGGTATCAACTGATGTTTTGGACGCATATCACGCTTACGTTGCAATGCCTGCCTACGCAGTGATACACGGTGAATTAAAGGTATTTCAGAGGGAAAATGATTTGAACTAGGAGATGAACATAATTCAGAAGAAGCATTGCTGTGTTCTGCAGCCATAATTTCACGATTAACAGTTTCCACTTCATGTCGTAAACTGTCGATGTTGTGATTGATATCGGCCTCAATAGACCGAGCTGCCAGCTCAAAACTATCACGTGCCTGCTTGAATTCTGCAACTGCAGCCTGCTTATTTAATTCCAATTTCACATTATTGATAAAATTTTGAATACGACCAACCCATACACCTGCACTGTGTGCTACTTTAGGCAATCTCTCTGGTCCGAGCACAATCAATGCTACAACTGCGATCAGTAAAATTTCACCAAAACCCAAACCAAACATAACATTTAAACTTTATGGTCGTCTTGTTTATGTTCGATTATTTCATCTTTAGGACTATTTGCCTTATCCCCTTCATTTAACCCTTGTTTAAAATCATGGACAGCACTACCCAGGTCCTTTCCGACGTTGCGCAATTTCTTTGTACCAAATACCAGTACGACAATCAGCAATACCATTGCCCAATGCCAAATTGAAAAACTACCCATTTTTAATCCTTTACTTCTACACCATAAAAATACACAACTATTACTCATCTATAACAGCGTATATTTAAAATAATACATCATTACTCAGTCTGACGGCTGGCTTTTTCTGCCAGTCCTGATACATATTGCCGTCGTTGCAACTCAATTAAGACATCTTCCACCTGCAATTGATGATAAGTCAACAAAACCATATTATGAAACCACAGATCGGCTACTTCTTTAACCAGATGATTTTTATCACCATCTTTAGAGGCCATTAATACTTCACCAGCTTCTTCAATCACTTTTTTTAAAATTTTATCTTCACCGCTGTGCAGCAATTGCGCCACATAGGAGCTTTGCGGTGAAGCACTACGTCTGGATACGAGTATATCGTTCAATTCGTAAAGAACTGAAGCTGCGTTGCTAGCATTTTCTGTATCGTTCATCGGGCTTTTTTCATCCATAATTTAGGTTATTACCTATTTATCTGAATAATGAGCATAGATTTCTTGCTCACTCTTAATAACCGGATCAGTTATCTGCCAGTCATTATGTTGGTAGACTCGATAAAAACAGGAGGCGTGCCCGGTATGACAGGCAATATCTCCTTGCTGATCGACCAGTAAAACAATTGCATCACCATCGCAATCCAGACGCAATTCATATACTTTTTGTCGATGACCTGATTGCTCACCTTTCATCCATAGCTTTTGTCGCGAGCGACTATAATAATGAGCAAACCCAGTAGTTACTGTGCGCTGTAATGCTTCGGCATTCATCCAAGCTACCATCAGGATACGCATACTAAGCCTGTCCTGAACCACAGCACAGACTAAAGCATTATTATCCCATTTAATGGCATCTAAAAGTGCATTTGCCATTATCAGCTTCCTTGCTTAATTTTTTGAAATAAATCTAATTGACAACTAAATTTTAAAGACGAACAGAAATACCGGCGTTATGCATTGCTTTTTTAGCATCACCGATTCGTACTTCTCCGAAATGAAATATGCTGGCTGCTAACACAGCATCCGCATGACCTGATTGTACACCTTCAATCAAATGAATGATATTGCCCACACCACCGGAAGCGATAACAGGAACAGAAACGCTATCGCTCACTGCTCGGGTTAAAGGAAGATTAAAACCAGTTTTGGTGCCATCACGATCCATACTGGTTAGTAGTATTTCACCAGCTCCCCTTAAGACCATATCTTGCGCCCAAATAACAGCATCCAAACCCGTTTTCTGTCTGCCACCATGGGTAAATACTTCCCACTGGGTATTATCAGCATTAACTGATTTGGCATCAATGGCCACCACTAACACCTGACTACCAAAAAAAGCACTGATCTCTTCAACCAGTTCAGGCCGATGTACCGCTGCGGTATTAATTGATATTTTATCAGCCCCAGCATCCAATAGCCGTCGTACATCAGCTATCGTACGTATACCGCCACCTACAGTTAACGGAATAAAAACCTTACTGGCCACTGCTTCAATCGTATGCAAAATCGTATCACGGTTTTCAGAACTAGCGGTGATATCCAGAAAAGTTAACTCATCAGCACCCTCATCATTATAACGTTGTGCAACTTCTACAGGATTACCGGCATCCCGTAATGCGATAAAATTTATACCCTTGACAACACGACCATTATCCACATCCAGACAAGGAATAATGCGTTTGGCTAAAGCCATATAACTATCTTTCTTAGAATTCTTAATAAACCAACTAACCAATCATAAATTGTGCCCATTGCAGTGAGTAATGGTAAAAAAAGTAATAACCAATTGAAGTTACACCAGCGTAAATCATCACACTAAGTATACTAAAACAAATAATATCCAACAGCCAGATTACTAAAAATACATAAATCCACTGAAAAAAATAACTGAGCATCAAAACCCAGCTAAACTCGGGCAAAGAGCGATCTACCAAACATGATAAGACGAAAGCTAAAAGAATGATTAAAGTTGCTTCAGTTAATGCATTAGCCTCTCGATTTGTGGAAAAAATAAGCCATAAACCTAATACTATGGCCAATAAAATACCTAACATGTATGGTGTCTCCTTGAATAAATCAGCAGAAACTATCTTTGTGACACTTATAGCACTATGGATAATAAAATAAATCATTCATATTTAATGAAAATACAACCTTCTCACCATAGCCATGGTAAAACCAGAATATATATTTTCATAAATTAAATAAATAATTTACATTTATAATAATTGTTAATATTTAACTTAATTAGCCACTTTTTGTGCCACTGCCAGATTAAGAGTACCTTCATATATAGCCCGACCAACAATCGCACCGACCACGCCATATTTTTCTGCCCGACATAATGCTTGTACATCTGTAATATCGGCCACTCCACCCGAAGCAATTACGGGGATAGAAATGGCCTGAGCAAGCTTTATTGTCGCGTCCAAATTCACTCCCTGCATCATACCGTCGCGTCCAATATCGGTATAAATAATGCTGTTTATGCCATATTCTGCGTAACGGCTGGCTAAATCTATTACCTGATAATCAGTAACATTAGCCCAACCATCAATTGCTACCATTCCTTCTTTAGCATCCAGACCTACAATAATCTGCCCCGGAAATTCGCTGCAAGCCTGTTGTACAAACTGTGGATTTTTGACGGCAGCCGTTCCAATAATGATATAACGCAATCCTAACTGCAAATATTGCTCAATCGTGGCTAAATCACGAACCCCACCACCTAACTGAACAGGTATATCAGGTCCTACTGCATTCAGAATAGACTTAATCACCACTTTATTTTCCGGTTTTCCCGAAAATGCGCCATCAAGATCAACCAGATGCAGGCGACGAGCACCCTGTTGACACCAATGTTTAGCCATTTGCGCAGGTTGATCTGAAAAAACTGTCGCTTTATCCATCAAACCTTGCTGCAAACGTACGCACTTTCCATTTTTCAGGTCAATTGCAGGTATTAATAACATTTAATATAACAATACGTTAAAATGGTTAATTCAAATTTGTTCATACTGAACCATCCCACAGCAAAAAATTTTGCAAAAGCTGCAAACCAGCTTTATGGCTTTTTTCAGTATGAAACTGCGTAGCAAATACATTATCCCGACCAACCACACAAGCAAATGCATCAGGATAATCCGTGTTTCCGAGTACAATACCTTTTTGCTGCGGAAATAAATAATAACTATGCACAAAATAAAACCACTCGTCCTGCTTGATATTGGCAAATAAAGGATGTTTTTGTGTCTGCTGAACACGATTCCACCCCATATGTGGCACTTTCAGTCGCCTACCTTGTTTATCAACATTCGCTGAAGAGAAACGTACAACTGATCCTGCAAACCAACCCAAACCAGTAGTATTCCCTTCTTCACTGAATTCAAACAGTAACTGTGCTCCAACACATATACCGAGAAATGGCTTATTGCGCAAACCCTCCAGCAATACTTCTTTCAAACCATTATTTTGTAACGCTGCCATACAATCTGGCATCGCTCCCTGACCGGGGAAAATAATTTTATCAGCAGTGAAGATTTTTTCTGGATCTGCAGTCAACTCAATTACCGCATGTACATTTTGTAATTTATTAGCAACCTGAACAGACTGCAATACGGATTGCAGATTGCCCATACCGTTATCGATAATTGCTACTTTCATTACCGCTCTCTCAAAATATATTTTAATAATCGAGCAGATGCATAAAAAAATAATAAATCTCTCAATAACAATGCAATTATATTGTAAATATAATGTTATTCTAAGTGATTAAATAATCATGATATTTATTATTTAATTAATAAAATAATAAATATGGAAATTATTATAGCACAGATTAGAACCACTATAAATGTATAAAACCATTAGACTATGTGGTTTACCTAGCTATTAATCGTAAATTTAATTTATTTTAACTCTATGCGTACCGATTAGTTAATGGTTTAAATTGATGAAATTGGTGAAATTTTTCGTATAATAAAATTCACCCTACAATTTCCTTACAACTATGTCCCAATTAATCATTAGATTTAGATTAATTTTACTTAGTTCAAAATATATAAAAAATAATAGCAAGAATAATGATTGTTCGCTATAACAATTATCCTTTGCAACATATTAATTACTTTTCTAGCTCTAATACTGATTAAGCAATTAGTATATTAGCACATGAATATAAAGTGAATTATTTCCTTTTAAGATCGATTTTATATAAAATTGATCTTAATTTGACTTTCCACTCATCTATCGCTGGCAAAATAAAGTGGTTTTAATATTATGCCGTCAAGGTGCCTTTGGTTGATGGCATAACGCCTGCCATCCGTTCATCATAAACTATAGCCATACGTAGGGCACGACCAAAAGCTTTAAAAATGGTTTCAGCCTGATGATGAGCATTAATTCCACGTATATTATCAATATGTAAAGTCATCATAGCATGATTAACCAGACCTTGAAAAAACTCACTAATCAAATCTACGTCAAATCGTCCAATCGTAGCTCTGGAAAACACAACGTTAAATAGCAATCCGGGTCTTCCCGACAAATCCAGAACGACTCTACTTAATGATTCATCCAACGGTACATAACTGTGCCCGTAGCGACAGATCCCACATTTATCTCCCAAAGCAAGTTTAATCGCCTGCCCCAGTGCAATACCAATATCTTCAACTGTATGATGATCATCAATATGCACATCACCACAGCATTTAATAGCCAGATCAATCAGGCCATGACGGGCAATCTGATCCAGCATATGTTCCAGAAAAGGCACGCCAGTATCAAAATGTCCAATACCTTTTCCATCCAGATTAATGCTGATTTCTATCTGAGTTTCACTGGTATTTCGCGTCACTTTTGCCGTCCGCATTCAATTATTCCTTATTCAATTTTTTATAGAGAAATTTGTGATCCTAAACTATACCAATATATGGTTGGCCACAATAGTATTTAGCCTGCCAGCACGACGCAATCTGTAAGTCATATCAGTATAATTAGATTAAAATTATCGGCTCTTGCTTTCAGACATATTGACTACATTATATTAAAATCTATAAATATATTTATACTTATTAAAATTATGAGTCAGACCAGTCATCATCAACTTACGGAAATCAACAATATTGCTTTACAGCGCTTATGTGGTGTACTTGATCAACACATAAATAGTTTAGCTAAAGCTTTAGATTTAACCATTACCCGGCATTTTGATAATTTTACCCTCAGTGGTGACCAAGTTAAACTGGGGATAACTGCTTTAGAAAATTTAGCGGCAATTGCCCGTGAACGAGATTTAGAAGACAGTGATATTCAGTTAGCAGCAGTTGAAGCCAAAACCACACAGAGTAATGACAACACTGCAAATGAACAAAAGGCTTGGACTTTACGTACCCGTCGCGGCAATATAGGAGGTCGCACTCCTCGACAGAGTGGTTACATCCGAGCACTATTAACCCATGATGTCGTTTTTGGACTCGGGCCAGCTGGTACCGGCAAAACGTATCTGGCCGTAGCAGCTGCCGTAGATGCCATTGAAAAACATCAGGTTGAGCGTATTGTTCTGGTTCGCCCCGCAGTTGAAGCAGGCGAAAAATTAGGTTTTCTGCCCGGTGATCTGGCGCAAAAAGTTGATCCGTATCTGCGCCCTTTATACGATGCGCTATATGATCTGATGGGATTCGATCGCGTCACCAAATTAATGGAAAAAGGATTAATTGAAATTGCGCCTTTAGCTTATATGCGCGGACGTACTCTGAACAGTGCCTTTATTATTCTTGACGAAGCCCAAAATACTACTCCAGAACAAATGAAAATGTTTCTAACTCGTATTGGTTTTGGAGCCAAAGCAGTGATTACTGGCGACACCAGCCAAATAGACTTACCTAAAAATATTAAAAGTGGTCTGAAAGATGCTCGCGAAAAACTCAATAATATTGAAGGTATCTACTTTCATGTATTCACCAGCGAAGATGTCGTTCGCCATCCGTTGGTGCAGAAAATAGTTGATGCATATGATGAAGCGGCCGAACAAGACTGACCATCTGCTTAGATAAAACAAAAATATGCGAATAAATGATTACCGACAAATGGTTTAACAAAGACTAAACTGCATAATAAATCTTTATAAAAATAGATATTATGAAAACAATTCTGATTACTGGCTGTTCCAGCGGTATTGGTTATGCAACCGCCCAACTTTTGCGACAGGATAACTGGCGTGTTTATACCAGCTGCCGTCGCTCGGAAGATGTAGCACGTTTACGAGCAGAAGGTTTTCATTGTCTGCAACTTGACATTACTCATGATGAGCAAATTCACACTGCTGTAGAAACAGTAATTACTGAATTTGGACATCTTGATGCGCTATTTTGCAATGCCGGCTATGGGCAAACAGGTGCTGCAGAAGATTTAAATCGCGCTGCATTACAGGAACAATTCAATACTAATGTTTTTGGAACATGGCAATGCATCAATGCAGCGATGAAAATCTTTCGTCGTCAACAACATGGACGGATTCTGGTCAACTCCAGCATACTCGGATATGCAGCCATGCCATGGCGCAGCGCCTATAACAGCAGTAAATTTGCGCTGGAGGGCTTATGTGATACCTTGCGACAGGAAACCTATGGCAGTGGCATTCATATTAGTTTGCTGGAACCGGGACCAATCGCCACCCGCTTTCGTCCCAATGCACTGGTAAAATTCCGGCAATACATTGATGTTGAGAATAGCGTCCATCGACAAGCTTATCAGGCACAACTCAATCGTTTGCAGACACAGGGTTCTGTGGCTCCTTTCACCCTGACCGCTGAGCAATGTGCCACAGTCTGTGCTCGCGCTCTGAATGCCAAAAAACCTAAAGCACGTTATCCCGTTACCGTTCCGGCTCATTTATTCTGGTATCTGAAAAAATGCTTACCAATTGCCACGCTGGATTGGTTATGTCGTCTTTCTGTCCACAAACAAGGCAAACAAAGTTAAAATTCAATTTTTGCAATATCCATATAGCAAATTTTGTTAGTCTTATGAACATGGCACATTTATCAAGAACACAAACCTTATCCCGCAAAGGTAACGATACCAAATTAGCCCTGATTCGCAGTGGTGTAGAAATTATGACCACTTATGGCTATAATGGCGCCAATCTTGAGCACATTCTGAAAAATGTTGGTGTACCTAAAGGCTCTTTTTATTACTATTTCAAAAGTAAAGAAGACTTTGGGAAAGCTATTCTGGATTATTACAACATTTTCTTTATCAATAAATTAGATCAGCATTTACTTAATCAGCACATTCCCTCAGCTTTAGACAGAATCCATGCATTTTATCGCGACGCGAAAACCAATATGGCCAAATACCATTTTAATCGTGGCTGTCTGGTGGGCGAATTTATGCAGAATGAATCTCTTTTACCTGAAAATTATTCGATCTTACTGAATAACATCCTACATCAATGGCAAGACAAAATATTTGCTTGCTTACAAATAGCCCAACAACAACATGAAATTCACCCACAGTTGGACTCCAAAAAACTGGCCTGTTTTTTCTGGCTGGGCTGGGAAGGTGCAGTAAGCCGTGCCAAACTGACTAAAAATGCTGCTCCACTGGATACCTTTATAGAACAATTTATTACCTTAATTCAATCAAATAAAAATAAATAATTCTCTTTTTAGCATTTTAAAAGCAATAATTTATCAGTTTCTTATTTCTTTCAGTTAGCTTACAGCTAATATAAAAACCTGTTTATTTGCTCCAGCATTGATATTAGCTAGATAACCGGTCTATAATAAAATTAGACCGGTCGTCTAGTTCTCAACAACAGGAATATTACTATGTTATTCAAAGCAATATTATTAGAAAAAAATCAGACAGCATTTTCCTGCAATATCCAAAATATTAATGAAGACACTCTGATGCAACAATCAGGTGATACCCTAATTAAGGTGCAATATTCAAGTTTAAATTATAAAGATGCACTAGCTATTACCAACAGCGGACCTGTGGTACGTCAGTGGCCGATGATTCCCGGTATAGACGGTGTCGGAACCGTTATTAATACTATCAGCAAGCATTTTAAAACCGGCGATAAAGTGATTTTAAATGGCTGGGGCTGTGGAGAAACCCATTGGGGTTGCTTTAGTGAACTGGCACATCTTAATGCAGAATGGCTAATACCTTTACCCATAGATCTGAGTGCAAAACAGGCCATGATGATCGGTACTGCTGGTTATACTGCAGCTTTGTGCGTACAACGAATTATTGAACATGGCATCACACCGGAACAAGGCGATATTCTGATAACCGGTGCTACCGGTGGCGTTGGCTCTGTTGCTATCATGTTACTGAGTCAGTTAGGCTATAACATCACCGCAGCAACTAGCAAAATTAGCAATACCGAGTATCTGCAAAAATTGGGAGTCAAACATTTTATCGACAGTAAAAATTTAGCTGCTGCTGGCAAACCATTACAAAAAGAACAATGGTCGGCAGCCATTGACGTACTTGGTTCTCATAGCCTGGCTAATATTTGCGCCCAAATCCAGTATGGTGGCATTGTTACTGCCTGCGGACTGGCGCAAGGTATGGATTTTCCGGCCACTGTTGCACCATTTATTTTGCGAGGAGTTACTTTGGCAGGTATTGATAGCGTGATGGCTTCACGGGCAAAACGTATTGCAGCCTGGGAATATCTTGCCAAACTCTTGAACACCAGATTACTGGAACAAATTACTCAAACCATATCATTAAATGAATGCCCACAAATAGCTAAAGAAATGATAAATGGCCAAATTAAGGGTAGATATATTGTCGACCCCAGCTTATAAATTCACAGAGAAACCTTCAATGTCACTTTGCATTGAAGGTTTTTTTAACCTTATTAGTCTGTAATTCAATAAACGGATAGAATTTTGCTTTATTAGAATAAATCCTGCTTTAAAAAAAGCGATCACAACTGACAAAATTTATTACTCTGTCATATCTTTTTTTCTAATCATCTACACAACTGATTAAACATTTAAATCGTACGCGTATCGATCATATCATTCAGCCTCCCTTAAGCAATATTCATTGAATATAAAAACTTATCATCAATAGCTAGATAAAAATAAATTAATTTTTAAAAAATTTAATCAAAATACAGATTTGTTATTAATTACATTTGCTTTATAACTGTAAAATTATTTTTCTTTTTTCAACACCATCAATGGGATTAAAAGCAACTATTAAACTCACTAGTGCCTATTATCACAATTAATAGGTATATACTGATTTCCAATAACTTCAATACTACTACAACCAAATATTACAGCACCTCCAAGCCCCAAAATAACAAGCGGTGTATCAACAAATAATTTGCCAGTCATGCCCCTTTTGAAGTTTTTCTGATCGTTTTCAAAGCTTGAAAGTACTCTACCCTCATTGTCAGTATAAAAAGTATCCAGCACTACTTGATTCGTTTCAGACTCTACTATAATTAGACGGCGAATAAATATATTATTGTTATCATGCAGCCGATCTTGCATATAATAACGATATCCATAAGCTTCACTTAAATAAGTATCGCCAATAGCCAGATCGTAATAGTGTTCAGCGAAATTTTTTATAATATCCTTATCAACAGATTTTGTTGTTTTTGGAAACATTGATTGATCAATTTTTTTCCAAGTTAAAATCTGGAGCGCTTCATTAGTGAAGGGGTTTTGAGCTCCGATTGAAACCAAAATAGACCCTGGATCTTTAAATAATTTAATTTTATTTAATGGAATATCAAACCCCAACATATAATCCATGAAATCAAAAGGTGTATCGCTCTCATCTTGATATACATTAATGCGTGCAACAGCTTTAAGATCTTTGACTGGTAAAGTGATTGTTTTGCCTGTCAAATAGTCATGCAAATAAAGATTATCTGTTTCATGTAATTTTAAATTAGTTAGAAAATTTTCCCGATATTTATCTAATATTACATAACTAAGTTTATTGTATTCATCACCAGATTTCTTAGGGATAACAACTTTCTTTGATTTATAGGGATAGATATCCGACATCGAAACAAAAGCTACTCCATCTTCCTCATAGTCAAACATATCAAAAATATTAAGTTTAGTATTTTTCTTCATAACTGATATTTCAGTTGGATTAGCATAAATATTTTGTATTGCAGAAAAAACTAAAAGAACAGGTATCAAAAATAAGATTATTCTTTTCATTGTATATTCCTTAACTGGATCATTATTCTTTTTCACAATTTGCTCCTATCGACAATCGAACCTAAAAATGCCTTTATAAGAAGCTCGTTCTATCTATTTAACTATGAGACTATAAAGAGTATTACTTTACAAAAACTGGTTGGATAATACCAATTAAATAAAGAAATTTTCTATCAGCTACAGCCCATACAAACCATTTTACTTCAGTAAAAAAATAGTATTTTTATCTAAAAATCAACACATTTTTTAGTGTAACGTATGAAAATACCATGCGCTGCTTAATACTATTACAGAAAATGGTAAAATAAGTAATTGGATTTTTATCATATGCATTTATTTACCAACATCCATGAATCTACCATCTGTTTATCTTGCTTCAGGCAGTCCACGTCGTTATGAAATTCTCAGAAATCTGGGCTATCAGGTCGTGCGTGTACCAGCACAGATTGATGAAACATCTTATCCAACCGAAAATGCAAACGAATATGTTCAGCGCATGGCGCAGATGAAAAATGAAGCAGCAATAGACACATGGCTACAAAATCATCCACAGCAACCAGAATTTCCCCTTATCAGTGCTGACACTACTGTCAGTCTGAATAACCTCATTTTAAGCAAGCCAACCAGCACCGATGATGCAGCACATATGCTCAAACTGCTTTCTGGTCAACAGCATCAAGTGCTTACTGCTGTTTGCGTATACTGGCAACATCAAACCTATCATGCCCTACAGACTAGTACCGTTAGCTTTGCTCCATTAACACCCCAGCAAATTGCAGCCTATATCGCCACTGGGGAACCACTGGATAAAGCAGGTGCTTATGGTATACAGGGATTTGGCGGAGTTTTCATAGAACACATCAGTGGTAGTTTTACCGGTATTATGGGCTTACCTGTATATGAGACATCCCAGCTACTTAGTCAGTGTGGCTATACACCCTTTCCAATACCATAACCAAACTAACTTAATATCGGCGCAAACATTATGAAACTCTCCTGCTTAATCCTCGTTTCCACGCTTACTTGTCTTAGCGCCTGTTCCCATCATGAAACCTATCGCAGTGTCAGCGAAGCTGCCGCCATTACCGCTTCAGATATCCAAAGTGCTCATTTAGAAGCCACCATTACACTGGATAAAATTGCCAGCGAAATGGCCTCTGAAAGCAGTATGCCACGTCAGCCTAATCGCGCTACCCAACCTGTTTCAATGAAAGTACATAGCCAGTAAACCATACTAGCACTATTCATTGAATTACCTTCAGTGTTCCAACAACGGTCATGCACAAACCTTAACCAAAGCAAAGAGAAAACCATCAATTAATAACACACATTAAAATCAAACAAATAACTACAAAATCAGTTAGCTTACATTAGTAGAAGTAATATTCACCAGCATAAATATCAAAAAAACAAAGTATTAGCATCCAAGCACGATAAACATAATTGACGCAGAAAAATCAAAAATCTACCATTCTTGATTAAATAACTTAATCAAGATGAGCACAATTGTGGTTGATACAGCAGCAAAACACAATCAGCATGGCGGCGTAAGAGCCGGCGCCGGACGCAAAGCCAGAATTGCCGGACCCAAAATAGTCAAACGTATTCCCGTCAGCCTGATACCGGCAGTAGAACACCTGATGAATCAGCTGGCTGTTACCACGCTGCGACCGGCACAGCATCTGCCTGCCGACTGCTGGAAAATAGCCGACAACCTCACGCGGCTCAACATTCCCTTAGCCACCGAAACCATTCCCGCCGGCTTTCCCAGCCCGGCAGAGCCCTATATCAGCGATTATCTGGACTTCAACCAATACCTGATAAAAAATCAGGCTGCCACCATTGCCGTACGCTGCGGTGGTGATTCTATGCAGGATGCCGGCATCAGCCGCAACGATTTGCTTATCATCGACCGCTCCATCACACCCAAACATCGTGATATCGTCATGGCCGATTTAGGTAATGAATTTACCATCAAACGACTACACAAACTGGATAACAACCGCATCGAACTACACTCCGAAAACAGCAGCCAATCTTATCCCAATTTCAGCTTAAAAGAAGGCGACACCCTTGCCATCGTCGGCGTCGTAACCTACGTTATCAAACACATCCGCTAACCCAGAAACCATGTTTTCAGATCAGCAACTTGCCTTTGTCGATATCGAAACTACCGGCGGACGCACCACCAGTGACCGTATTACCGAAATCGCAGTTATTTACACAGAAGCCGGACAACAGCAGCCACAAACTTTTCATACCCTGCTTAATCCCGATACCAGCATTCCGCCTTTCATTCAGTCTCTTACTGGTATCAGCAATAAAATGGTAGAAAAAGCACCTTATTTCGATAATGAAATTGCCGACCGGCTGGCAGCCATCTTCAAAGAGCGAATCTTTATAGCGCACAATGTGCGTTTTGATTACGGCTTCATCAAAACGGCTTTTAAACGTCTGGGCAGAACATTCAACCCGCAGCAACTGTGCACCGTTAAACTGTCGCGTCTGCTTTATCCCGAACACAAACATCACGGACTGGACAAAATTATTGCCCGCCACAACCTCGACATGCAAAACCGTCACCGGGCCTTTGCCGATGCCCGGGCTATCTACGACTTCTGGCAGCAGCTCAGACACAACTTTTCCGCAGACATCCTGCATCAAGCCTGTAAAACCATCATGCAGCGCCCCAGCCTGCCCGCTCACCTGCACAGCGATGTTCTGGACAACATCAGCGACGATTACGGCGTGTACCTTATTTATGGTGACAACGACATTCCTCTGTATATTGGCAAAAGCAAGCAAGTTAAAACCCGCCTGATGAGCCATTTCAGTCAAGATGTACACAACAGCAAAGAAATGAGCCTGTCACAGCAAGCCAGAAAAATCGACATTATCCCCTGTAGCGGCGAACTGGACGCCTTGCTCACCGAATCAGCTCAGATTAAGCAGCGTCAGCCCATTCTCAACCGCCGCCTGCGCCGCCAGAAAGACCTGTTTAGCTTCCGGCTGAATACCAATACTAACGGATACAACACCCTGAGCATTGTTCCCATGCGCCACGTTCAGCTTAACCGCGAACAGCACTATTACGGCCTGTTTCACAGCAAAAGCGATGCACAGAAAAGCATTAAAAACATCATCAGCAACACCGATCTGTGTCTGCAAACTCTGGGGGTCGAAAAAGGCAGCAATAACCGCCCCTGCTTCCGCCATCAGCTGCATCAGTGCAGTGGTGCCTGCATCAACAAAATTACCGCCGACATACACAACCTCAAACTTGCACTGGCCTTACAGAAAATTAAACTGGCTGCATGGCCGTTTAGTAGTTACGCCTATATAAAAGAACAGCACAAATACCACATCTTTCACCACTGGATTTATCTGGGCAGTGCCAGCAATACCGACGAACTGCAAACCCTGCTCAATCAGCCGCAAGGACAGCTTGATCGCGACATCTATCAAATCATCCATCAGCATAAACATCTGCTGCAAGCCCTGAATCCTGCCCATGTTTGCCCTGATTGACGGCAATAACTTCTATTGCTCCTGTGAAAGAGCCTATCGCCCCGAACACAGGCAGCAACCCGTTATCGGACTGAGCAATAACGATGGCTGCGTCATTTCCCGCTCCAATGAAGCCAAAGACATGGGCATCAGAATGGGCGTACCTTACTTTCAGATTCAGCACCTCGTGCGGCAAGGCAAACTAATCGTTTTCTCGTCCAACTACGAGCTGTATGCCGACCTGTCGCGACGCATGATGAGCACCATCGCCTCACTGGTACCGGCCATTGAAATCTACTCAATCGACGAATGCTTTGCCAGCCTGCACGGTCTGAACAACCTGCATCAGCTCGGCCACAATATCCGCTCCCGTATCCAGCAGTGGGTAGGTATACCGACATGTGTCGGCATTGCCCCTACCCGTACACTAGCTAAATTTTGTAACCATCTGGCCAAACGCCACCGCCATCACTTCAATGGCGTTGTTGTCTGGACAGACTGGAATCAGAATATCAGACAACGAGCCCTTGCTAGCGAACCGGTTACCGAAATCTGGGGTATCGGCCGCAGAACCGGTCACAAACTCGCCGCCCAAGGCATTCACACCGCTCTGGATTTCATCAATGCCCATACCCCAACTTTAAGAAAACAATTTGGTGTTGTACTCGAACGTACCCAGCGGGAAATGCAGGGAATTCCCTGTAGCGAACTCATCACAGAAGAAGCCGGTCGCCAGAATATCGTCCGTAGCCGCAGCTTCGGCAACATGGTCACCAATCTTGACGGTTTACAGGCGGCCATTAGCCATCACATTACCGCCGGAGCAGCCAAACTGCGCGAACAAAACAGTCAGGCACATATCATTGGTGTATTTATCTACACCAATCGCTTTCGCCACGATCTGCCACAATACAACGGCTACCGGATTACCAAACTGCCTCAGGCCAGTAACGATACACTCACCCTTAACCACATTGCCCGGCACCTGTTAAACAGCATCTACCGTCCCGGCTACGAATATAAAAAATGTGGAATTGAACTGAGTGGTATCGAACCTACACACACATTCCGACAGTTAGATTTACTCTGCCACAGCCAGCACAATCACCGTCCTGAACTAATGAGAGCATGGGACAACATCATCAGCCGCTACGGCCGCAGCAGTATCCGGCTTGGCAGCGAACTGCAATCCGGCAACTGGCTTATGACCCGAACTCAGCTAAGCAACTGCATTACAACCAGATTTCCAGAAATATTAACTATATAAATACTTTACACAAACTATCCATAACCAAGATCGTCTTTTAAATGGGATTCATCCAAAAATCAAAGAACATTCAGTTAAGAGCAGAGTATTCTCAAAAAAGTTAATAATATCTATATTCAATACAAATTGAAGCCTGTTTCCCAAGCTAATAAAAGTTTAATTTATACTAAAAATTACTATATCGAGTAAAAAACATTCAAATTTTATCTGGACGAATACGTAGATTATTACAATAATAATAATCTAACTGATTAAGGAAAAATACATCAAGTAACAGCATCTGCACAAACATTACTTGGTGACAATTCAGGCTAGATACCACCCGACTGAAATCATCATCAGAATGGGTTATTATAAAATCTGGTCTTGGCTGCTATAAAAATTGAGGGGATTAGCCATGGCATTCAATGAAGATACACGCGTTAAAATACCAACCATAATGCATTTGGTTCGTTTGGGATATCAGTATTTATCACTAAAAACACCGCAGTGTGATATTGACACCAATATTTTCCCTGAATTATTCCTTCAAGCGATTGAAAAAATCAATCCGCAATTAAAACAAGATGATGCAAAGAGATTACTGGAAGAAGTGAAGCTAAGTTTAGATAATGAGGATTTAGGGAAAGCTTTTTATGAAAAATTAACAGCGAGTTCAGGTCCAAAACTTATCGATTTCGAGTGTTTTAATAACAACAGCTTTCATGTGGTGACTGAGTTAACCTACAAAAATGGGGATGAAGAATTTAGACCCGATATAACATTACTCATTAATGGTATGCCGTTAGTCTTTATTGAGGTTAAAAAACCAAATAATCCCGAAGGAATATTAGCTGAGCGTGATCGAATTAATAAACGCTTTCAAAATAAAAAATTTAAGCGCTTTGTAAATATAACTCAGTTTATGATCTTTTCTAATAACATGGAATATGAGGATGGCGCTATTCAACCACTACAAGGCGCGTTCTATGCTAGTGCTTCTTATGGTGAACCTGTTTTTAACTACTTTAGAGAAGAACAAACATTAATTTTACCTGAGCTTTCTAAGCCGCTGGATGAGCAAAAAGAACTAGAAATTCTCAAAGATAACAATAAAGTCATTCTTCGAAGCAGTGAAGAATTTCAGCTCAATAAAAATGAGCTTAGGCCAACAAACCGTATTTGTACTTCATTATTAAGCAAAGACAGATTAGCTTTTATTTTACGTTATGCGCTTACTTATGTGGAAGAAACACAAGGGATTGAAAAGCACATAATGCGTTACCCCCAAATTTTTGCAACCAAAGCGATTGAGCACAAACTTAATGAGGGTATTAGAAAAGGCATTATCTGGCACACCCAAGGAAGCGGCAAAACAGCCCTGGCTTACTATAATGTTAGGTTCTTAACCGATTATTTTCAGCAAAAACAGATTATTCCTAAATTTTATTTTATTGTGGATCGGATCGATCTTCTCACGCAAGCACAGCGAGAATTTACCGGTCGTGGCTTATCCGTTTATCCCATTGATTCGCGTGAAGAATTTAGTCAAGATATCAAAGCCACTAAAGCGATTCATAATAATACCGGTAAACCCGAAGTTACCGTGGTCAATATTCAAAAATTTAAAGATGACCCCGATGTTGTTTCAACAAACGATTATGATGTCAGTATTCAACGGGTATACTTTTTAGATGAGGTACACCGCAGCTACAATCCCAAAGGGAGCTTTTTAGCCAATCTAGAGCAATCTGACCCTAACGCGATTAAAATTGGTTTAACCGGTACGCCATTATTAGGTACAGACTATAACTCGCGCCAATTATTTGGCGATTACATTCATAAATACTACTATAACGCCTCTATTGCCGATGGCTACACCCTAAGGCTAATTCGTGAAGAAATCGCCACTCATTACAAAATGGCTTTACAAAAAGCCTTAGAGGAAGCTGAGATTCAACAAGGTGATGTAGATAAGAAATTTATTTATGCCCACCCTAGCTTTGTTGAACCCATGCTGGATTATATTGTTACTGATTTTCAAAAAAGCAGAGGCGCCCTTGCTGACTCCACCATTGGTGCAATGGTCATCTGTGACAGTGCAGAACAAGCCAAGCAACTCTTTAAGCTATTTAATGACCGTTACCCACAAAATAACCAGTTGCTCAACCAGGCAGCGGCTAACGATAACGAACTGACTCCATTAAAAGTAGCAGAACCAATCACCACCTATACTGTTAAGCGCAAGCAAGAGAACAAAGTTAAAACAGCCGCGTTAATTTTGCACGACGTAGGCACAAAACAACAACGTAAAGACTGGGTTGAAGACTTTAAAGCAGGCAAAATAGACCTACTCTTTGTATTTAACATGCTATTAACAGGCTTTGATGCCAGACGATTAAAAAAGCTCTATTTAGGGCGTGTAATACGCTCTCATAATCTACTGCAAGCGCTAACGCGGGTAAATCGGCCTTATAAAGATTTTCGCTATGGTTACGTGGTCGATTTTGCTGATATTCGCAAAGAGTTTGATGCTACCAATAAGGCTTATTTCGAAGAACTACAAGACGAGTTGGGTGACGAAATAGAGGGCTACTCACAGCTGTTTAAATCGCAACAAGAAATTCAGCAAGAGATCGAACAGATTAAAGATGCACTTTTTAAATACAATATCACCAATGCTGAAATTTTTTCACAGCAAATTAATGAAATAGACAATCGTGAAACGATTTTAGCGCTTAAAAAAGCCTTAGCTAATGCCAAGACTCTATACAACCTTATTCGCCTACAAGGGGAGTCTAGCCTTTTAGATCAACTCGATTTTAATAAGCTTAACCTGCTTTACCGTGAAACGACTAATCGGCTTAATCTGCTCAACCTGAAAGAGAACCTAGAAAAAGGCACAGAAAACACTAACCTATTGAATCTTGCCTTAGAAGATATTCTCTTTGAATTTATTAAAGTTGGGGAAGAAGAACTGCAACTGGCAGACGATTATCAGAAAACACTTAGACGTACCCGTGAGGCACTGAACGATAATTTTGACCAAGACGACCCCAAATTCATCACCCTAAAAGAAGAACTGGAACGGCTATTTAGGAAAAAGAACTTGAGTGCAACCACCCAAGAAGAAATGAAAGCCAATACCGAAATACTCAATAATATTTATAAGCGTGTTAATGAATTAAATAGAGAGAATAATTTACTTCGTCAAAAATACTCGGGCGATGAAAAATACACCCGCATTCATAAACGCTTAATAGAAAAAAATATAATGAGCGCCAATAAACGTCAAATTTTTCAAGCTCTAAATGGTGTAAAACACGATACCGATGAGCAAGTATTACAAAATTTACAACTTCTAAATAATGAAGGGTATTTTAAACAAATTATTATGCCAACGGTCATTAACCAATTTATGACGCAACAACAGATTAAATTAAATCCTGCTACCTCTCATTATATTAATGAGCTGGTGGTTAAAGAATACCTTAAAGAATTTACTAACGGAGCTCATTAGTGTGGTAGAACTCTCTTTTCAAGAACAAACTAGAACCTTAATTGACGATCTAAAAGCTATTTGTGCTAACTATGGTCTAGGTAACGATGGCAATGAATTTAAAATCATTACCCAAGCTTTTCTCTATAAGTTTTTAAACGACCAATTTGCTTCAGCCGTTAAAAAAACGCAACCTCACATAGCTAAAGCCGATAAGTGGGAAGAAGTATTGACCTCAATGGAGGGTGAACAATACGAAATGCTCCTGTTGCGTTTACCCGCGGGGATTGCGCATTTAAAGCCTGTGCACTTTATTGGCTATTTGTTTAATAATCAAAATAAAAAAGATTTTGCTAAAACCTTTGATGACACGCTAATCGACATTGCCAGTAGCAATACCGACGTATTCTCAATTAAAACAGAAGGCGGGGCTAAGGTAGTTTTGTTTGACCGCGTCAGCAACTTTATTGCCGACGAGAGCAAAAAAGATGACTTCTGTCGTGCTATCATCAACAAGCTGGTAGCCTTTAGCTTTGAACATGTTTTCTCAAAAGGCTTTGACTTCTACGCTACTATTTTTGAATACCTTATCAAAGACTATAACAGCAATAGTGGTGGTAAATATGCTGAATATTACACCCCTCATGCTGTAGCCCGTATTATGGCGGCGGTACTAGTACCTGTTGAACAACGAGGGAAAGTAAATAACGTTAGCTGTTATGACCCCTCGGCAGGTTCGGGCACTTTATTAATGAACGTTGCTCATGCTATTGGTGAAGCCAGATGCAGCATCTATACCCAAGATATCTCTCAAAAGTCGTCTAACCTTTTACGCTTAAACTTAATATTGAATCGACTCGTGCATTCTATTCCTAATGTGATACAGGGCAATACTATATTGCACCCTTATCATAAAGAAGGCGATCATCTAAAACATTTTGATTACATTGTGTCTAATCCACCCTTCAAACTGGATTTTAGCGACTACCGCGATGATTTAGACACCAAAGCTAATAAAGATCGTTTTTTTGCAGGCATTCCAAAAATCAAAGCTAAAGATAAGGACAAAATGGAGATTTACCAATTGTTCTTACAGCATATTATCACTTCCTTAAAACCCACAGGTAAAGCAGCCGTAGTCGTGCCCACAGGCTTTATTACCGCTCAATCAGGCATTGATAAAAAAATCCGTGAGCATTTGGTGAATAATAAAATGCTGGCAGGCGTAGTCTCCATGCCTAGTAATATTTTTGCCACCACTGGCACTAATGTCTCGATTATCTTTATTGATGCCACCAATAAAGATCAGGTAATTTTGATTGATGCCTCCAACCTTGGTAAAAAAGTGAAAGACGGTAAAAACCAAAAAACTGTACTCACCCCAGAGGAAGAACAACAAATTACCGAAGCCTTCAACCAAAAACAAGCACACGAAGATTTTTCAGTGGTGGTGAGTTATGAGGACATTATCAACAAAAACTACTCTTTAAGCGCCGGACAATATTTTGATGTAAAAATTGAGTACGTGGATATTACTTGCGAAGAGTTTATCGCCAAAATGCAAGGCTATGCTCAAAACCTAGATGAGCTATTTATAGAGTCTCATATATTAGAAGAAGAAATTAAAAAGCAGTTGGCGGGGTTGAAGTATGAGTAAAAAGTATTCTAATTTAACGTCATTACTTGCAAATATTGTTGACAATAGAGGAAAAAGTGTTCCTGTATCCGATACTGGTTTTCCATTAATTGCAACTAATTGTATAAAACATTCTAGCATATATCCAACTTTCGAGAATATTCGATATGTTAATGATGATATAAAAAATAATTGGTTTCGAACTCATCCTGAGCCAAATGATATTATTTTTGTAAATAAAGGTACCCCAGGTAGAGTTTGCTTAGTTCCTGACCCCGTGTCGTTTTGCTTTGCTCAAGATATGATAGGATTTAGGTGTGATCCTGAAAAAATAGATTATCAGTATTTATTTGCTATCTTACGATCTGAGTATATACAAAAGAAAATAGAAAACTATCACGTTGGTTTAGTAATACCTCATTTTAAAAAGGGGGATTTAGATAGTTTAAATATTCCTAGGATGGCTAGTAGAGCCGAGGAGTTAGCAATAGGGGAATTATATCTAACATTATCTAAAAAAATCGAACTAAACAACCGCATTAATGCTGAATTAGAAGCCATGGCAAAAACCTTATATGACTACTGGTTTGTGCAGTTTGATTTTCCTAATGAAGAAGGTAAACCCTATAAAAGCTCAGGCGGTAAGATGGTTTATAACAGCATCTTAAAACGTGAAATACCCGTAATGTTTAGTGAGGGGGTTTTGGATAATTTGGGTCAAATAGTAGGAGGAAGTACGCCTGATACTAAGGATTGTGATAATTTTTGTATTAAAGGAGTCCCATGGATTACTCCTAATGATCTTTCTAACAATCAAGGGAATAAATATATTTCAAAAGGTGAGAAAAATGTTTCTGATAAAGGAATAAAATCTGCATCTTTAAAGAAATATCCTTTAGGAACAGTTTTATTAACCTCAAGAGCTCCCATTGGTTATATGGCTATTGCTAGAAAAGAGTTTACAACAAATCAGGGGTTTAAATCTTTTATTCCAAATAAAGGATATCCAACTGATTTTGTATACTTTACTATCAAAAATTCTCTTAGTATTATTATACAATTTGCGTCAGGCTCAACCTTTAAAGAGATATCCACAACAGTATTAAAAACAGTTCCAATAGTTTTACCTCCTTTACATATAGTAAAAGATTTTACTAATAAAATTGATTCATTAACAAAGCAACAAAATATTTTAGAGCAAGAATGTTCTGAGTTAAGAAATTTGAGAGACTGGCTCCTCCCCATGTTAATGAATGGTCAAGTCACCGTGAAATAACAGCACTCGCTTTAGTTTGACTAAAGCGAATATTTTTTAAAGCTAATATGTGAGTGTTATAATCATAGACTAAACCTGATCTTGATAATCCAACCTAGTGGTCCTAAACGCTCCTAACTGAGACTTACAAATCATCCCAAACAAATACCTCGCAGGATTACAGATGTTTTGCGCCAAACAAGCGGTCATCTCAATAAATAAAGCCTTAAAAAAATATACTATTTAATGAAGTTAAACAATCAAAAAGTTGAAAATTCTTTGTCTTAAGGTCAAACACTTTATGAAAATCTACGAGAACATCATTATCGGTAACTTTCTATTTGGATTAGGCTATCGTATTGGCTCTAAAAATACTGATTTATCATTTACTAGCCATATTAATCTACTGCAACAGACACCTGCTGATAAGTTATTAGGTGATTTAATGGCTAAGCTAGGAAACAAATTTTACTTAATTGAATTCAAGGAAGCTAAGAATCGTTCTAACAAAGAATTAATCCGTCATAAGATGCTAGAAAATATCTTAAAGAATGAGCAATATTACGACCTGCTATCAATTTCTAAAAAAATCCATTGGTATATAGAAACTAGCGTAACCCAAGATGATTTGAATAACCACACCTTAGTCAGCAGAATTGGCCCTTATGTTGAGATGAATTCACTACTAGAGCATCAGCCAAATGTATTTAATAAATTTATTGAGTATATCGCAAGCGATGTCTCCAATGGTTCAGATGACTATACTCCAGAAGATGCTGAAAGGTATTTAAATATAGTACGTAAAACATTAGGTAATGGTGGAAAATGTGGTTCAGGAGGATTATTACTATCCATCAATCCTAAAGGTGAAATTCATTATGTGGTGATGAAAGATATAATAGATCTAAGCAAGGATTATAAAGACTGGCGAAACTCTCTACAGCAAGAGTGGAAAGGAGAAGAAGTAGAAATTAAACAACAACACATCATCAGACATAGAAGAGAAATAGAAAGAGATGGACCAAGCTTTGAGAGGTAATTATGAATAATAATGACGAATACAAAGTAATGAATAAACAATTGCAAGATGGCTTTAATGCATTAGCTATATTAATGAATAACCAAACCCAAAGCCAAGAAGACATCACAAATGCTGTTGAAAGGTCAATGCAACTGCATCAAACTATTGAACATACTGTTCGCCAATTTATTCAAGATGTTCCGAATACCATTAAAGGTGCCGCAGAAACAAGCGCCAATATTGTCTCCACAAAAGTAATAGGTGACTTACAAGATCTTGATAAAAAAGCCCAACAAACTGCAGATACCTTAGCTGAAGCAGCAAAAAAATTAAAATGGAAGATAATTATTATTAATTGGTCCGTTTTAGCTTTATGCTTTGTGATGATGCTCATATTTGTAATTTGCTGTATACCTACTTTTGATGAAATAGAAAACAGACGTGCAGAGCTAACTTATTTAGAGCATTCTATTCAAAATCTAGAAGCTCAAGGAGCAAGAGCTTCATTAACTAACTGTCCTGTAGGAAAGAAGAAAATGCCTTGTATCAGAACCGATGAAACAAAACATAAACTTCCCTTTCGTAGTCACAATGGTAAGGAGGAACAAACTTTTCGCTTAATCTACCAAATTAAATAATGATAAATATTTCTTAAATCAGGCTGCTGCAATATTTATTACAACGCCACTTAATAAAGCACAGAGAAGAATTATTAACAATAGTAAAATACTGAAATCACTAACGCTAAATATATTAATTAAGAAAGAATAATAGTTGGCACTACAAATGCTTTAGCTCAATGATAAACAAAACCAGACTAGTGCCCTGCAACAAAGTATTGAATATTTTGTCAGACTTTCTCTCTAGCAAATGTCTAAATAGTTAACAAAATTATAAAATACATATCATTGTTTTAGCTAATACCATTTATTTACAATAGCCAGAAAACAGTGTTATATTTTTGACTAACATTTCCAACTAAAAACGATTTATGGATATTATCTAAGCAAGTTTAAAAAATTATCAGTCAATCCTCTTCACAATAATTATAAAATGTAGCTTTTTATAAGAAGCAATATGAGAATTAAGTAATGGCATCTAGAAAATCTCTTTTAGATTTACAAAATGATTCAGCAAAAAAATTTTTTCTAAAACATGAAAGCTATTGCAATATTGATTTACCAATATATTTCTCATTTACAGAGTTGCTGCAAAAATTAGCTGAGGAATTAAATCATCGAACACTGAATGAATTATCTGACTTAAAAAAAATAAAAAATCTAGATGATGTAAATTATACTCTTTATACAAATAAAGATGGCAAGCTCTCATGGAGACCTTTACAGATCATCCATCCTTTAGTATATGTTGCTTTAGTAGATAAAATTACAGAACCACAAAGCTGGAGCAAAATAAAAGAAAGATTTAAAGAATTTCAACAGAACCCTAAAATTCGCTGTTTAAGCATACCATACCTGTCAAAGCAGAAAATAAACAAAGAGACAAAGCTCAACAAATCTCACAATGGTGGGAAGCTGTAGAACAGGAGTCAATAGCGTTATCCATTGATTATGATTTTATATTTGAAACAGATATAGCAGATTGTTATAGTTCAATTTATACACATTCTATCGCATGGGCTATTGAAACAAAAGAGATTGCAAAAAAAAATCGTGGGAGAAACTTGCTTGGCAATTTTATTGATTCTAGTATTCAGGAGGCACAGTACCAACAAACAAATGGTATACCACAAGGCTCTGTTTTAATGGATTTTATAGCCGAAATGGTTCTAGGATATGTTGATGCGCTACTAACAGAAAAAATAAAAGAAAATAATATTGATGATTATTTTATACTCAGATACCGGGATGATTATAGAATTTTTGTAAACTCTACGAATGATGGAAAAATTATTTTAAAATTACTATCTGAAATATTGAGACCATTCGGTTTAAAACTTAATTCAAGTAAAACAAAAGATCATAATAACGTTGTCATGGCATCTATCAAAAAAGATAAACTAGCCTGGTTGCAATTACCAAATCCAGAAATAAATAATCTTACATTACAAAAACATATTCTATTAATTAAATACCATTCTTTAGAGTACCCAAACTCTGGTAGTCTCACAACAGCACTTAACAAATTTCAAAAACGTATTACAAAAGAAAAGGATAAAAATCTTAGTCAATACTCAAGACAAATCATCAGTATTGTCGCAGATATTGCTTATCTAAATCCTAAAAGTATTTCGGTTTGTTGCGCTATAATTAGTCAATTCTTAGTTATATTGAATGATGAAGACCAAAAAAATCTTGCAATGAAAGTTTATCAAAAGCTAGAACGTATGTCTGATTCCGGATTTGCTCAAATATGGCTACAACGCATGTTAAAAAATAAGTTACCTGATATAGAATTTTCTGAACATCTATGCCAAATAGCTTTAAAAAATAAACAGATACAACTATGGAACCATTCATGGGTGAATGATAAAAAAATTCTAAAAATATTGGAAAATGAATTAATTTTTAATCAAAATATTTTTGATAGTTTAGATGATAGAATTAATTTTACAGAATTTGATATATTTGCATATCCTAATTGATAGCAATAATTATCATCAAAATTTAATCTGTACTAGTTGGAACCAGTGCCGATAGTAATCAGTTCCTATAAGTATTCTTGTCTTCGTTGATATCTTTTTACTTGGTCTTTAATGATTGTAGGGCTACAATATCTAAATCCCCTGCGGGATTACGGTCAATAAATCCTTCAGTGATGGCATACGAAAAATCTTATTTGACCAGATTCGATACTTCTTCGCAATAGATAATCCTCCTCGCTGCTCTATTTGAATATGCGTACTTTATCGATAATTAGCTTGGCCTTTCTAACTTTCTAAACTTAAACTCCTTCTATGTTTGTACATACTCAACAAAAATTAATTTTATCTGAAAAAATTTTCCAAAAATTTTAATCTTGTTTTTCGCCCGTACATGGGTTAACACCCGATGTGATTAAATACAGAGACTGTTGCCGTTAAGAACGTACTTTCTATAAATTTATATCAGAGTTAATCCTCGAAAGAGATCCATTTTTGTATACTTTCTCAGTAAAAGCGAAATAGCCATTGCCTAGTAATGTTCTGCTTAATGTTAAGGTAAAGACCAGCCCTGTCCTTAAGGATATATACATTAAGGGTAGATTTGGCTCATCGGATTGATAAATCGGTTGGAAGTGTTATCCTCTTATTCGTTGTTCAAAGTATTTTCATGACAAAAATAACTAGGAACTAAGAAACACTACCTTGTAATGATCGAGTATCTACCTGACCTAAAAAATATATTATAGGAAATAAAATACCCAGTTAAAACAGCTGTCTAAAATGAATATAGCTGTGGACTTATCGGTGGACTTAAATGTACTTGCTTTAAGTAGAGTTAAATAGATTGCAATAGACAATAAATTTAATATTAATTTTATTATTTCAAATAGTTATATAAATTTTAGAAATTCTTAGGAGAAGATTCAGTACGGAAACGAGGTTCGAATTCGCGAATTCAACCTTGACTAAAAAAATTATACAAACACCAATAGATACAATAAAATAAAATTAGTTTAATTTATAATTTATAATTCACAGAGCTCAGACAACAATAACAATTTGATAAATGACATATGAAAGCACTTATTTCAATCGACTATACCAACGACTTTATTGCCACAGACGGAGCACTGACAACCGGTCAGGCTGGCCAAGCCATAGAAAACGAAATGGTAAATTTGACCAAAACGTTTATTGAGCAGAAAGATTTTGTCGTATTTGCTATTGATGCGCACGAGCCTGATGATAAGTACCATCCGGAAAATAAATTATTTCCACCGCATAATATCATTGGTACCCACGGTCAGAATCTCTATGGTTCATTAAAACAGTTGTACACAGCCAATCAGACCAATCCACAAGTATACTGGATGAATAAACGCCACTACTCTGCATTCAGCGGAACAGATTTGGATTTACGCCTGCGTGAAAGAAATATTACTGAAATACATTTAACTGGCGTATGTACTGATATCTGCGTATTACATACAGCAGTTGATGCATATAACCTTAATTATCAAATTGTCGTGCATCAGTATGCTGTTGCCAGCTTTGACCCGGTAGGACATTCATGGGCATTAAAGCACTTTCAGAATACTTTAGGTGCTACCATAATATAATGCATGGTCAGGACAACTATGCAGATATAGCTTAATACTCAGAGAAAAATCACGTAACCACCACCATTGGTCAGAGCAAAAAAGGAAAATACAATATAAATGATAAAGTTTTTTTGAATATTCTTTACCAGTTATTAATTCAATGAGTTATCTAAAGTACTGCAATTATAAAGATGCGGAGATACTTAACTATGTAAATCTGAAACAAATGAAAAGTTAGCTTTTACTATTTTAGCTAAATATCATTTGATTAGATTTACATAGTAAATATGTTTAATATTAACCTGCAATTTATGGCAACCAAGCTTTTATTCTTGCTAATTTATAAACACAATATCAATATCTTTTTTAGGGATAAAATTAGTTTTTACCGCTCTAAATTGCGTAGCACTGATTTTTTTCAGTGATTTGTCCCAGCACAGTGATACTAATTCATTTGGTTTACGCTCAATCGTTAATGTAAATTTCCCAATCGGCTTTGCCCAGTTTGCTCCTGTTGTAAGAACATAACTGAGTTCACGGGTTAAGAACAGCGGTGGGTTACCGTTTTTTTTCCGTAAACTGGATAATTTCTGATTAAAATTTTTATCAGTACAAAAGCGGTCTAATCCCTGCGTGACCGCGAAGCCACCTCCCACTAGTGGTTCATAATGGTGTTCTACCTTAGTTACAGAATGCGCTTTAAAAGTTTGCTGCCAACTATAAGTAACCTTAACTAGCCAGTTGTTTTCCCAATTACCATAAGAATTGAGTAGTTTTTGTAGTGTTTGATTTGAACAGGCAGCAATTTTTTCATTTACCACTGTACTGTCAATTTTATGTTTCCATGAATCTAATAACAATTTCTCTGACACACCGCACTTTGCCAGTATTGATGTTATATCGGTAAATTTGTTTCCGGCTTCATTCTGAGGAAAGACAATATTAACATGACGAGCAGGCTTAATCGCGTACCCATTTACTTTAACGCGAAAGCTATTTAACAGTGCTTCGACATCAGCAAAATCTCCATCCCGTTCATCATTTCCAAATGCTGGTAAAGGGAATAAAATAGTTTCCGTAATATCACGATTAGTTAAATTCCTGAACTGATAAGCAACATCTATTTTTTTTTCGCTGATATACAGATCCTCACTTTCCATTGCAATATTTTTATTTTTTATATATTTAATACCACCAGTACTGACATAACCAGTACTGTCATTTGCATAAGTAATTAAGGAAAACAAACCCAAACAAATGCCTAATAATTTATTCTTCATAATATAAGTAATATTCTGTAAAATTATTATATTAATTTAACACAAAATAACATTAATACAAAGAAAAATTATTGTTACAATAACCTTAATTAAATTTTAATTAAAATATAAATCTAATAATTGCAAAATTATAAATGATCACAGGTCATGTAAGCACTCAACTTACGAACTGAAATTTAATGCACTATATTATTAATTAAACGCAACTATTTAGTAAATAAAATATTCAGATCATGCTTGGGGATAAAATTAGTCTTCACCGCCCTGAATTGGGTATTGTTAATTTTTCGCAGTGATTTATCCCAACAAAGTGATACTAATTCATCTGATTTACGCTTAATGGTTAAAGTAAATTTACCAATTGGCTTCGCCCAATTGGCACCAGTAGTAAGAATGTAACTCAGTTCATGAGTCAAAAATAAAGGATTCAAACCTGAATTTTTATGTAAAATATTAATTCTATGCAGGAAATTTTTATCTATACAAAAATTGCTATAATCATTTTTCCTTAACCAATCAATATCACGTACACCACAACCAACTAAAGGCTGATAATGATGATGTACTGTTGTTACAGCATTAGCTTTGAAATTCTGCTGCCAGCTATAGGTAATATGTACCTCTAAATCAGTATTGGTTTTCAGTGAATCCTGGACTAGTTTATGAGAACAGGCAGCTAGCTTATCCTCAAGATTTACTATCTTACCTTTCCAGAAATCAAGTAGCAATTTTTCTGATATACCGCATTGCAACAGCGCAGCAGTAATATCCACACTCTTGGAATCAGACGAATTATGAGATAATAAAAGAATATTGATATGCCGTTCAGGCTTGATCACTTTTCCATTAACTTTTACCTGAAAACTATTGAGCAGTTGTTCGGTATTAGCAAAACTACCATCTATTCATTCACTACCTAAAGCTGGTAAGGGAAATAAAATGGTTTCCGTAATATCACGATTAGTTAAATTCCTGAACTGATAGGTGACATCAATCTTTTCCTGACTAATATACAAATCCTCACTTTCCATCGCAATATTCTTATTTTTTATATATTTAATACCACCAGTACTGACGTAACCAGTACTATCATTTGCAAAGATGATTAGAGGAAATAAACCAAAACAAACACCTAATAATTTATTCTTCATTAGAGTAATGATTAATTTTGTGAGATTGACATATTAACTTAACATAATATTAATACAAAAAAAATTATATTCATAAAAATTTTAATAAAATAAAAATCCAAATAATTTCATAATGCTTAATTTTTTATATAATTTTATGAATTTATTTAACATTATTTATTAATTATAGATAATATTGATAAATTCCTATTTATACTAACAAATCATAGCTGCTTGGAAATACGGTTTAATAAATGAATATTTATCAATATATGATAAAAATCATATTCGATACGCCGATTTGGTAATTTTTAATTAAATGAAGCTGATTAGAATGGTTTGCTGTTAAAGAAAACGCAGAAGATCAAAGATAGATGAGAGATAGTTTTGGTGGGTCGTGAGCGATTCGAACGCTCGACCAACGGATTAAAAGTCCGCTGCTCTACCGACTGAGCTAACGACCCTTTGGCTCCCCGACCAGGGCTCGAACCTGGGACCTGCGGATTAACAGTCCGTCGCTCTACCGACTGAGCTATCAGGGAAAGGAAGAGCGCATTATAGGGGGCGATATTAAACTCGTCAATCCCTTTCGAACATTTTTATCAGCATTTAAACCATAATAAATGCAAAATGTTGGCAGATAAAGAAATTTATCTAACTGTATAATGGTTCGGATTAATGTTTTTATAAGACTGATAAGTTCAACAAGTCTTCCAATTTACTGTTTAGTTAATTGTTGCTTGCGAGACAATTTATATCTATGAGAATGCCGTAAACTTGATTTATTTGTACATGTCTTTTTTTCATCCTCAGATCTACACTGAATATTATCTTAACGCTTCGTAAGTAATCATATTAATTGACTTTGTATTTTTCCTATTGGTCTCAATAGCTGAGCTTCTTCAAATATTAAACCATTTTAATTGCTGAAATATCTTGATACTTAATGCATTGCAAAAATAAAAATAATTAGCCCTTATAGCTGGTTTGGCAACACAAATAACTGCTTCTTTAATTCAAAGTAGATGAGAATAAAGAATCTTTCTTTGAAATATCAGTTATTTTTCCAGCTACTGGTCAAAATATTGGTTAACCCGATTCTCTGTATTAGTAATTGATCAATGACTAAAGTATATTAATTTTATGACAATATTCTTAAATTATTAAAAATAACTTTTATTTTGATCTGTGAAAACTGTCTTCAAGTATTTGCAATATATTGTCAGCAAAAGATATTGCGCAGGCAAAGTTTAATTCCTGTTTTTAAGAATTCCAATAAAATATCCCTTGCTGATTAAAGAGAAAATCGTAATAAGCCTGATATTAATTAAGTTTAAAAACTGGAGATCATCTGTCAAATAATCCTTTGCCAGAGACTGTTTGGAGAGATTGCTTTTAACCATACTATTTTTTATCCTAATTATTGAGTTAATCAAAGCTGATTGACACATCAAAGCAATACCTTATTGATAACTAACGGTCTTCTTTACAAATTCTGATTACGATTAAATGCTTAAAAAAGCTGTTTTAAAAATTAGATTTGAATTTAGGCTGAAAAATATATTTTCTACAAAGGAAGAATTTTATTGACGTGTGCAATTTATTTTTTTAAATTAATATGGGTGCTTTTGCATTAAATTTGCTTAACTTTGTATAGTTTCCAATCAGAAACTCCCGATTAAATTATAAGCTAACAATAGCTTTTAGGCCCTAGCTATAAAATTTTATCGCGCAAAGTATACAATTTTCTAGTGATTCGATAAAGTTTATATCGGTTTATATATTTTATATATAAATTAAGTAAACATTTTCTACTAATTAAATATAAAAGCTGTGATTAATGCATGATTCAGATTAATGCATTTTCCTTTACATCTTAAATATAAGATTTCATCATTATCTGTTTTTACGCACATTTTTTTGCGCGTAAGTGCAAACTCCTGCACCATCCGCTTAGTCATCTCAAACTGATAAAAAAAATTAATATTTACATTTCAATATATTATCTTTTTTATTTTGTTACCGGTAATCTGGTACACGAATTGCAATAGATAAAGATGTTTTTGACAGCAATAAACAATCTTTAACGTGTAATCAGGAGTGTTCTATGCAAAATAAATTAATCACCACCGAAAAAATTCGGGGTTTTCTCAAAGATGGTATGACAATTATGTTTGGTGGCTTTTTAGGATGCGGAACACCCACCAAGATCGTGGATATCATTCTGAAATCAGGCATTAAAGACATAACTCTTATTGGTAATGACACGGCATTTGTTGATACTGGTGTAGGACCTCTGATTACCAATAATCAGGTCAAAAAAGTCATCACTTCTCATATTGGTACTAACCGTGAAACTGGGCAAAAAATGATTGCCGGCGAAATGGAAGTGGAATTGGTACCACAAGGCACATTAGCGGAACGTATTCGCTCTGGTGGGGCTGGTTTAGGTGGTGTATTAACACCTACTGGTGTCGGCACCATTGTCGCTGATGGCAAAGAAGTATTAACCATTAATGGTCGTGAATACTTACTTGAAACGCCTTTGCGCGCTGATCTAGCTATTATTCTGGCACACAAGGCCGATCGCAGCGGTAATCTGGTGTATCAATATGCTGCGCGCAATTTTAACCCTTTAATTGCTACCGCTGCGGATACAGTCATTGCACAGGTTGATGAACTGGTTGACGTAGGTCAGATTGATCCAGATGCAGTCATGACACCAGCAGCATTAGTTGATTTTATTATTAGCAGCAACGATTAAAGGAAAAAGATAATGGATAAAAAAGAATTAATTGCTCGTCGTGTGGCACAAGAATTACGTGATGGTGACGTGGTCAATCTTGGTATTGGTTTGCCAACAATGGTGGCAAATTTTTTACCGGAAGGCGTAAATGTAACGCTGCAATCTGAGAACGGTTTTCTCGGTTTGGGTCCGAAAACAGTTGATAACCCTAATATTGTCAATGCTGGTGGTCAGCCTTGTGGCGTGGTTCCCGGTGCAGCTATGTTTGACAGCGCCTTTTCGTTTATGCTGATTCGCGGTGGACATGTAGATGCTTGTGTACTGGGCGGTTTGGAAGTAGACCAGCATGCTAATTTAGCCAACTGGATGGTACCAGGCAAAATGGTGCCGGGCATGGGCGGTGCAATGGACTTAGTAACGGGTGCGAAGAAAGTGATCATTGCCATGGAACATTGCACTAAAAATGGTGATCCTAAAATCCTGCCTGAATGTACGCTGCCACTAACTGCTAAAGGCAAGGTAAGCATGATTATTACTGAACTGGCAGTATTTGAATTCAGAAATAATCAGATGTATTTGATCGAAACCGCTGAGGGTGTAGATGTTGATACGGTAAAAGCACATACCACAGCAAAATTTACTGTCGCGGATGATCTAAAAACAATGTCCATCGCGGGAGCAGTAGCATCATGATTTCCCGTCTATCAAGAATTACTACCAATCTGGTAAGCAAATACCTACCCGATCCACTTATTTTCGCCTTAATCCTGACTTTCATTATCTTTTTTATGGCGTGGGGATTAACTCCTTCACAACCACTTGATTTGGTGAAAATGTGGGGAGACGGTTTCTGGAATTTGCTCGCATTTGGTATGCAAATGGCACTGATAGTGGTAACTGGTCACGCGCTGGCCAGTTCACCACCTGTTAAGTCAATTCTGGTTTCTATCGCCTCTTTAGCTAAAACTCCAACTCAGGCTGCGATGCTGGTCACTTTTGTTGGTTGTATCGCCTGTATCTTAAACTGGGGTTTCGGTCTGGTAGTTGGCGCGATGTTAGCCAAAGAAGTAGCCAGACAGGTGAAAAATATCGATTATGGTTTGCTGATTGCCTGTGCCTATATTGCCTTTATGACTTGGGGTGGTGGTTTATCCGGTTCGATGCCATTAATGGCAGCCACACCGGGCAATCCTGTTGCCCACCTTATGATCACTGACGCTAATCCTCAGGGCATTGTACCGATTTCACAGACGATGTTTTCCGCTTGTAATATTTTTATTACGCTGATGTTGATCATCTGTTTGCCCATTTTGGTGCGTTTTATGGTCAGAACAGATGGTACGGTGAACGCAGTTAACCCTGAATTACTGGCACCAGAACCAGATTTTCAGCGCAAATTAGACCGTAAAACTGCCACCATAGCGGAAAAAATGGAAGAAAGTAAATTTCTGTCCCTGTTGGTAGGTGCGCTGGGTATCAGTTATTTAATTATCTACTTTGCCAATAAAGGTTTTAATATCACCATTAACACCGTTAATTTGATGTTCTTAACCGCTGGTATTTTACTCCATCGTACGCCAATGGCTTATATGCGTGCGGTATCGAATGCAGCGAAGAGTACTGCTGGCATCATTATCCAGTTTCCGTTTTATGCAGGTATCCAGTTAATGATGGAACATTCCGGTTTAGGAGGTCTGATCACTGAGTTCTTTATCAACATTGCCAACAAAGACACCTTTCCAGTATGGACATTCTTTAGCTCCGGCATTATCAATTTTGCTGTGCCTTCTGGTGGTGGTCACTGGGTTATTCAGGGTCCGTTTGTTATTCCTGCTGCACAGGCACTGGGCGCGGATTTGGGTAAATCAACCATGGCCATTGCCTATGGTGAACAATGGATGAATATGTTGCAACCTTTCTGGGCATTGCCAGCATTAGCCATTGCCGGATTAGGTGTAAGGGATATTATGGGTTACTGCATGACAGCACTGATCTTCACTACCCCAATATTCCTGATTGGTTTGTACTTTTTATAAAAATTAAGGGAGTTCGTTATGTCAAAAGTTGTCATAGTAAGTGCCGCCAGAACGGCAATTGGTAGTTTCAATGGTTCATTGACCTCTGTGGGCGCAATAGACTTAGGTAAAATTGTTATTGATGAAGCCTTGAAACGTGCCTCATTAGACGCAAACACGGTTAACGAAGTGATTATGGGTAATGTACTACAAGCTGGTCTGGGGCAAAATCCAGCACGACAAGCTGCGCTCAGAGCTAATATACCGGCAACAGTACCTTCTTTCACCGTGAATAAAGTGTGTGGTAGTGGATTAAAATCAGTAGCTTTAGCAGCTCAAAGCATTCTGGCTGGTGACAATGATGTGGTCGTGGCTGGTGGGATGGAAAACATGTCTCAGGCACCATACTTGCTCAATAGCAAAGTGCGTTGGGGCTTAAAAATGGGTAATGCTGAACTGTACGATACCATGGTCAATGATGGTTTAACCTGTGCGACTAATCACTATCATATGGGGATAACCGCTGAAAATATTGCTGAGCAATATGGTATCAGCCGGCAGGAACAGGATGAACTGGCATTACGCTCTCAGCAACTGGCAACACAGGCTATTAAAAACGGTGACTTTGCCGATGAAATTGTGCCAGTAACCATCAGTACTCGCAAAGGTGATATCGTTTTCAAAGAAGACGAATATCCTAAAGCCGACGCTACAGCTGAAGGCTTAACCAAACTACGTCCCGCATTTAAAAAAGACGGTACAGTTACAGCCGGTAACGCATCAGGAATTAACGATGGCGCGGCAGCACTGGTCGTTATGTCAGAACAAAAAGCCAAAGAACTAGGTTTAAAACCATTGGCCTATATTCGCAGTTATGCTTCAGGTGGTGTTGATCCAAGCATAATGGGTATGGGACCAGTTCCGGCAACCAAACTGGCATTGCAAAAAGCATCACTACAGCTTTCTGATATTGATTTAATCGAAGCAAATGAAGCTTTTGCTGCCCAATTTTTAGGTGTTGGCCGTGAATTGAAATTTGATATGGATAAAACCAATATTCATGGTGGTGCCATCGCTCTCGGACACCCAATCGGAGCCAGTGGTGCACGAATTTTAGTTACATTATTGTATTCTATGATTCATCGTAACAAACAGCTTGGTCTGGCTACCTTGTGTATCGGTGGCGGCCAAGGTGCTGCAGTGATCATTGAACGTTGTTAATCAATAAATAATTTCACAATTAAAATCGATTAATCAAAACGTTATCAATGAAGTTTAAAAATGGTGATATTGGCCTAGCCAATATCACCAGATTTGTGTCATTACCCAACTCAGGCAATAATCTGAAGCCGATAAAACATCACTACTGCCTGTATACAAACTGATAGTTAAATTAATATTGCTATCATTAAAAATCTCAGAGCACTTATGACTGCCCGTTTTTTCCAACGCTTGTATCCCGATAAAATCAGCGCCCGTATATTTTTGCTGGTTACCTTCTTATCCTGCTTTTCTATCATCGTCTGTGCCCTCTTAATTGACAGAGAAGGGCGCGACCTACTCAAACAGGAAAAAATTCAAAAACTTTATGCAGTTACCAAAACCCTTGATTTATTACTGGCCGATACCTACCAACAGATAGATAAAAAATTACCCGAAAATCAGCAAATTCAATTACTCAATCAATATTTATCCCCCAAAATCGAGCCCTTACTAAAAAACATGCCTAAAATAGCAGCCGGCTATTATCACAAAGATTTAGACGCCATAGTCGTTTATGCACCGCAATCAGCTTATGGCATCAATGTTGGTAAATCCATACCGGCCACCCACAAAGGGCGAATAGTAATGCAAAGTGGCGAACCATTAGTGGACAGTGGTAATCAGATACGTGGCAATATCATGAACGCCATGATTCCAATTGTGCGCGATAAGCATATTCTTGGTTATATCTGGGCAAATGAATCACTGGATGATATAGAAAAACAAACAACGGTGTTTGATAAAAATGTTCTCACAATCAGCTTAATTTGTATGCTCATCTGTATTTTTATCGCCTCATTTTTATCTCGAAAGCTCAACACCGATATTAATATCATCAAAAAAGGTTTAGAAAAGCTACCTTTTGCCCTTGACTCGCGCCTTCCGGTGATTCGCGGTGAATTGAATGAAATTGTAAATGGTATTAATAGTCTGGCAGAAAAGCTCAGAAAAACTAAAACCATGAATGAACTCATTTTGGAAAATACACTTGATGGAGTGATTACTGTAGATAACAATGGTGCTATCACCATGCTTAACCCAGCCGCGGAACAAATGACTGGCTACAAACTGGAACAAGTACTAGGCCATCCCCACTCTACCCTTGTCGATGATAAAAATTTTCAGAGCCCTTTACTTGATACCCTCTTTAATGGAGTAGATCATGTTGGCGTGGAGATAGATTATCCTGTAGCAAAAAAAATTATCCGTATTTCTGCCAGTACCAGCCACCTGAAAGATTATCAGGGTAAAATTATTGGTGCTGTAGTGATCTTTAAAGATATTACCGAACGCGAAGAAGTGGAAAAACTCATTCAGCAAACAGAACGATTAGTAGCGTTAGGTGAACTGATGGCTGGTATTGCCCATGAAATCCGCAATCCACTGGCTGCGGTACGGGGTTTTGTGCAATATTTACAAAATGATCTGCCACGCGCTGAGCAAAATGAATATATTGATATCATCCTCAAAGAAGTAGATTCCATCAATCAGGTGATCCAGCAATTACTGGATTTTTCCGTACCTTCTAAAAATTACTATGTTTCAGCGCAAGTTAATACACTTATCGAAGAAGTGCTGGTATTAGTGAATTCTTCCCATCGTTCTAATAATATTAGTATCATTTCCACTTTAGATAATCAATTACCTGCGTTATATTTAGATAAGGAATTAATTAAACAAGCACTGTTAAATTTATTGATAAATGCCATACAGGCGATTAAAGATAAAGGAAACATCGAAATAACCACATTGTTATCCGCTAATCAGAAATATCAACTGATCCGGATAAAAGATAATGGTGAAGGAATTAAACCCGAATTACTGGACAAAATTTTCACACCATTTTTTACTACTAAAATAACCGGTACAGGATTGGGATTGTCAATGGTACAGAAAATTATCGCCTCCCATAAAGGGCAAATTACCATCAGAAACAACAAGCTGAGCAGTGGTGTTACCGTTGAAGTAGCCCTCCCTGTTAACTAAAAATCTGAAATTTATGTCGGAAAAAATTTTAATTGTCGAAGATGAATTAAATCTGCGCAAACTATTATCACTTATCCTATCGCAGCAACATTATCAGGTTATTACCGTTGATAATGCTGAAGAGGCCATGGCCATCATTCAACAGCAAGACATTGATTTAATTTTGCTGGATAACCGTTTGCCCGGTATGTCAGGCTTAGAAGCACTTAAACAAATTAAAGAAACCGCCCCAGATATCTTCGTCATCCTGATGACCGCCTATGCCGGAGTAGATACCGCGGTAGAAGCACTCAAATTGGGTGCAATTGATTATATCGTTAAACCTTTTGATCTAAACGATCTCAAGGCACTGGTAAAACGAACATTAGAACTGGGAAAAGCAAAAAAGCAAGGGCTTAACTTATCGCCTAAAATTGAATTAGTCAGTTCCGATAATAAAGGGCATATACTTACCAATAGCCCTAATATGATGGAGTTATGTCGCAATATTGCCAAAGTTTCGCAAACCAAAACTACCGTCCTCATCACTGGAGAAAGTGGTACTGGTAAAGAACTGGTAGCCAAAACTATCCATTACTACAGCACTCGCTCAACCGGTCCGTTTATTAAAGTTAATTGTGGCGCGTTACCGGAAACTTTATTAGAAAGTACCTTATTTGGTCATGAAAAAGGTTCATTTACCGGAGCCTACCAGCGCCAAATAGGTTTATTTGAGCGCGCCCATCAAGGCACCTTATTTCTTGACGAAGTCGCAGAAATGTCCACCAATTTACAGGTAAAATTGCTAAGGGTCATTCAGGAAAAAGAATTCGAACCAATTGGCGGTACTAGATTAATTAAAACAGACTTTCGCCTGATTGCAGCCACCAATCGCAGTTTACAGGACATGATCTCCAGCGGAGAATTTCGACAGGATTTATTCTATCGACTCAATGTAATGGGATTGTGCTTACCCCCTCTACGCG
>JAIL01000250.1 GCA_000725195.1 Snodgrassella alvi SCGC AB-598-O02 | reverse complement strand
TCTTTAACTAGACAATATAATAGTGTTATTAATAAATAATCATCAAGCGGTATAATTTTTATACCGCTTGAATGCCATAAACTTGACCGAATTATGATTAATTGACTATTTACATTAATCATAATTCGATAAAAAAACTTAGGAAATCGCCAACGTAAATGCTTATCTGTTATTGACTTGAATAATGAATTCATCATAAAGTCATCTACCAAATTAAGTTGGTTGTAGTATGCACAGCAACTTAAATTTACAATAGTGCAACTGATTCTAATTGTTACACAGTATCGTGATATAAGGTTTTGCTAAACTTTCACGAACTGGCGCTGGTACTATAGCTTTTTTATTATATTTTGCTGGCGCTGAAAGGTTAAGCTTAATTCGGCATACATTTGTATGAGTTTACGATTGTCAGCTTCCTGCTGTTTTAACCGTTTAATATTCGAAGATTGCATACCACCATATTTATCTCACCATTTGTAAAATGGTAAAAATTAACATATCATATTTACGACAAAGCTCTTTGAAAGGTATGCCAGCTTTAGTTTCTTTTAAAATCGATACGATTTGATGGTTTGATATTTTTTCATATTGAAATTCTCCTTAAAAATATCATAGAGAATTTTCTACTTTCTTGCTGTAACTATTTTAGACGATAGTTGCATGATTTTTATTCACTTCTAGAAATTATTTTTACATTAGCTTTGTAAAACACATTTTCCCTGTTAGCATTGAGGCTAATATTACTATAGTTAGCGTTTTGAAATGGATTTATACTTATAAAGTGTGGATTAATATAATTACGATGTATGATTTTACTTGTAACAACATGAAAAATTACATAGTTAAATTATCTATGGAGAATTAATACATGTGCCAGTTGCTAGGCATGAATTGCAATACCCCAACCGATATTGTATTTTCATTTGAAGGTTTTCGTTTGCGTGGTGGTTTGACTGATAGTCATGCAGATGGTTTTGGTATTGCCTTTTTTGAGGGGCACGGTGTACGTTTATTGCAGGATGATAAGCCTTGCGCCCATTCTCCTGTTGCAGATCTGGTGCAGAAATATCAAATTAAATCTGAAAACGTCATTGCTCATATTCGTAAAGCAACACAGGGACAAGTACATTTGGTTAATACCCATCCCTTCGTCAGGGAAATCTGGGGGGAATACTGGGTATTTGCTCATAATGGTAACTTGCGAAATTTTAATATAAACAGCGGTGAATTTTTTAATCCTGTCGGTACGACAGATTCAGAAGCAGCTTTTTGCTATTTGCTGGAGCAACTACGTCAGCGTTTTCGCTATAAACCTGAAGATAAAGAATTGTTTGCAGTAATAACAGAAATTACCCACGAACTTCGTCAATATGGGTTGTTTAACTATATGCTATCAAATGGTGACTGGTTAATAGCACACGCTAGCACTTTACTTTTTTACATTATCAGGCAGGCTCCTTTTGGGGAAGCTGCCTTGGTTGATGAAGATGTATCCATAGATTTTTCTGCCGTTACCACACCATTCGATCGTGTTGCAGTCATTACAACTTTGCCTCTAACCTGTAATGAAAAATGGGAACAATTGGCCGTTAAAGAGCTGGTTATGTTTAGACAAGGTGAAATTGTTATGCGTGATTGCACAAAGCCCGCACAATTTATGAGTATTGAACAAGGTTTAATCATAGCCCGTCAGGCCGGCGTACAAATGTAAACTTGTTTAATTTCTGACAGTCTGGCAAATAATTAGTTTTTTGTTATAACTAACCATATACTTTACATGTGCGGGATTTATTTGCCTTACTGTAAAGTAATATTGTTTTAAATGCCAAATAAAAATAGCACTGATCAAATCAGTGCTATTTTTATTAACAATCCATATGGAATTTTAATCCATAAATCCATAGATCAGAATGAATATTACCGCAATAGGGATGACAATACGACATAAAAATTTCCAGCCGGCAAATAAGGTCGGGCTTAGATTTAATTCCCGACGAATGGTTTCCTGATGCATCATCCAGCCAGCAAAAATAATCGTACCCAAACCAGTTAATGGCAGCATCAACTTACTGGTAAAATAATCCAACAAATCAAAGATATTTTTACCGAACAAGGTCACATTTTGCCATTCATTAAATGACAATACGCAAGCAACACCCAGCGCCCATATAACGACACTGCTCAGTAAGGTTGCTGATTTTCGCCCTAAAGGTGTTTTTTCTTCAAGCAATTCTACAGTTGGCTCAAGCAAAGATATAGATGATGTTAATGCGGCAAAAGTCAGGAAAATGAAGAATAATACACCCAGAATGGTACCACCTGTCATATTACCAAAAGCAATCGGCAGAGTAACAAAAATCAAGCCAGCTCCTTTACCTGGTTGTAAACCATTAGCGAAAACCAATGGAAAAATAACCAAACCCGATAAAATAGCCACAATTACGTCCAGGATAACTACAGTACGTGCTGTTGAAATCAGATTAACATCTTTTCCCAGATACGAACCATACGCCATCATGATCCCCATACCCAGCGACAAACTGAAAAACGCATGTCCTAATGCAGCCAGTACTGCTTCACCGGTTAATGCCGACCAGTTAGGCGTAAACAGAAAAGAAAATGCCTGTCCAAATGCCGGACCACTAACCACAGCTGCATAAACCACAAGTCCGATAAGCAACAAACCTAAACCCGGCATCATGATTTTACAAGAGCGTTCCAGTCCACCGCTTACGCCCATGGCAACGATTACCGCAGTAGCAAACATAAACACCGTATGCCAGATGAGCAAATGGTTCACACTGCCTAAAAATTCACTGAATATTCTATTCGTACCCTCACCATTCATACCCAGAAAGGTACCTTTACCGGCGAGAAAAATATAGTCAGTTGCCCAGCCACCTATCACACTATAGAAAGAGAGGATCAAAAAAGAACCCAACACGCCAATAATACCTACCCATCGCCAGTTTGCGGAATGTCCTTCAGCTTGAGCAACATCTTCCATAGTATGAATCGGATTTTTCTGTCCACGCCGGCCAATTAACCATTCTGTTACCAGAATTGGCAATCCGATGACAAACATACAAACCAGATAAGTTAATACAAAGACAGACCCCCCCATTTGTCCGGCCATATAAGGAAATTTCCAGATATTACCCAGACCGACTGCAGAACCAGCAGCAGCCAGCATAAAGCCCATACGAGAGCTCCACTGCGAGTGCGATTTTTTCATTGTTCCGCTATTACTCATAGTTGCCCCCTATAACCAGTTTTGATTTGATTACAATAATTCATTTGTAAAAACTTTATAAAGTTAAAATTAAGTTGACAATCATGCCATGATTTACTGTAATGGACAAGAAATGATTTATATTTTGTCTAAAAAATGTCGTTTAAATCATAAATTAGACAATAAGTCTAAAATAAATTAATTTGCTCATATAAGAAGAAGTACTGATGACTACAGAATACGATGATTCAGTGCCGGTAATTTGCTGCGAACCGAATCCAGTAACGAACCATCTAATGTTGCCGTAATGATGCCCTCACCTTCAGGTAGACATTGCAGAATTTCACCCCAAGGATTGATAATCATGCTATGTCCATATGTACGTCGGCCATTTTGATGAATACCGCCCTGAGCTGCTGCCAATACATAACACTGATTTTCGATAGCACGAGCAATCAATAAAGTATTCCAATGCGCCTTACCGGTGGTATAAGTAAAAGCTGCGGGTAAGACCATAATTTCAAAAGGTAGTTGCGCACGGAAAAATTCAGGAAAACGTAAATCATAACAAATACCCTGAGCCACAGCGGTATGGTTAATTTTCAGCTCAGGAACATCCAGACCACGCATAATAGTATTGGCTTCAGCATAAGATTCTTGCCCAGAGTTAAAACCAAATAAATGCATTTTATGATAGAAACTGAGCAGTTCGCCGCTTGGCCCATAAACCATCATTGTATTCAATATTTTGGAATGATCCGTACTTTGCAATGGTATTGTTCCGGCAAAGAGCACAATACCTAAATTAGCCGCTAACTCACGCAAGACAGATTGTAATGGTCCATCTCCAAATTTTTCAGCTACGGCCACTTTATCTTGATCATTCTGTCCTAAGATTGGCCAGTATTCAGGCAATATTATCCATTTTGAACCCTCAGCAGCTGCCTGTTGCACCAGTTGTTGCATTGTGCGTACATTTTCTGCTACCTGAGTGCCAGAAACCATTTGCACTATAGCTACTTTTACATCCTGCATCAGTTATTCCCGAATTTTTATCCTCAACTATGTTCTTTATAACCGTAACATAGCCGACTGGCAAATTATTCTCTTTTCCACAATATTAACTGAACTTTTGATCTTGTTTGAAAGCATGGACAGATGCGAATTTATTTTAGTTAGAGTGAAAGTGTTAACAGCTCAGATTACCACTAATTTTCCCGCTAATTGCTTCTCATTTACTTCACAAATTTCTGTTGGGGTTTAAACATATCTATTAAGGATAGAGCCTGATACGTAATTTTAAATTGCTGTGCTATATCCGCCACAATAGAAATTAATTTATAATCATGTCGGTGACTAGCACACAGATATAAATAATGAGTTAAGTGCTAATTCAATCCGCTCAGCCAATATTCAAGCCAGCTATGTTTTAGATGCTAATTGAGCGTTATATTAAAAGCATGCTACAAACGTCCATGCGCAAAATTAAAATTTTCACCCTAATAATGAATTAAATGAACGGCCTATAAAAACAAAAATATGTCATAAAACGATGCTGCCAGAAAAAGCAAAAATCTCAGGCAATGACAACAAATATAGATATATAAGACTGGAATTAAAGCAAATAAATTTAAACTATAGTTTTGATAAACTTAGGCTTAATATAAAATTTCTAGTCCCCTTAATAACCACAAAGCATAATGCCCAGAATTTAAATTGAAGATAATATTAAACCAATTAATATTTTGCTTTTAAATTCATTTCAATAATATTTCATCAGCATAAATATTAACCAACATAAAGATGATAGGGAGGGTTAATGTATTTTTTTGTTTCTAATATCATGATTGGTAAAATATTAACTGTTATAAATTAATCTACATTCCCTGCTAACCACCATGATACAGCGATTGTTCAGAACCAGATTAAATAATAGTTATAGAATTTATTTGAGCTTTCTTAAACTTGATAATTGAATCTCCTGCAGTGTTAAAACCTGTGACTTGAAAATTAGAAGGTCGTTGCTCCATCCATCTGAGCTAAGGAGGCTTTGATGCTTTTTTTGAAAAAACGCAGTGTAATATATAAATCAATTTTGATCATTCAATGATTTGTAACTGTTTTGAGATTGGATTGCCAAAATATCACCAATTTAACTAACTAACATTTTTAATTTCATCAAAATTCTAAGTTAAATTTGAACGATACTTAACTATTATTAGAGGTTAAATCAGACGGGTTTATAGAGTCAGGGTATTGAGTATATCCATCGCAAATATTATCCCAATTTGCTTTTGAATCGGTATAAATATGTATACGATTTTCTGTCATAATTGGTTCATTAATAAGTCCGATACGTAAGCGGTAAGTATTACGATCATTATCCCGAACAGAAAAAATATGTGAGCCACAATTTGAACAAAAATGGCGATTAACGCCATCTTTGGCATAGATTTTTACATTTGTTTCGCCTTTAATGAATGTGAAATCTTTCTTTTTAATTATTGCGGATGAATTGAATGCTGTTCCAGTTTGCTTGCGACATCTTGAGCAGTGACAGAACACAATTGTATTAATATCACTATTTAACTGATAAACAACTTCTCCACATAAACAATTGCCTGATATCATGATTGAATTCCTTTCTTAATTTAATATATTTAGATTTTTTTACATGATAATATATAAACAAATAAATAAGTAAATTAAATAATTAAATTAATTTAACTAAAATTAGATATTTTACTCTATATCAAATATTCTAATTTTATTTGTCATAAAAAAGCTTGGTCGAATATTATTTTAAAAGCTAACTTATAATCGGATAAAACCTTATTATCCTGAATCCTAATTACTTATTGCAGGATTTAATACCATTAATAATGGAAATCATTTCTAACGCAACAATCTAATGCAACCTATATTTGTTTTGCTTTATCATTGCTTGTACACAACTTTTTTCATTAGCAAGATGTTTGCTATAACAATAAAATTTTGTTTTTATAGGTTTTCATCCACTATTATAAAATACTATGATGGATAGTTTAAACCACTAAACCCATAAGGATGTATAGGTAATAATGTTATTTAATTAATCATTTTTTCATGAATAATTCGCCTTTTCTTATGCATAAAAGATAATGGAATGGATTCAACCGGCTTAAGAATCCATTTTAAATCTTCAATATTGGCACCCTGTTGCAAAAAATGTTCTTCCAAAGCTAAACAACAAGACTGTAAATCAGATAAAGCACAGCAGGCTATTAGTTCAAATTCTCCTGAAGCTTTCTGTATTAAGCGATAATCACTATTTAGGGGTATATGATTGGCAATAATCCGGCTGCAATAATCAGAAAATATGGTTAGTGGCTGACCCAGATGATTTAATAGCATTATCTGATCGTCATGCCGCCCTTCAATACGGGCTATCGCCATACCTTGTCGACCACATAAACAAGGTTCCTTGCGTCTCACCAAAATATCATCCAGTCGGTAGCGTACAACGGGTTGAGTTTCACGGGTAAAATCGGTAATAATCGGCACAAAGCGATTCTCGTCCAGCCATTGTGGTTCGACGAAAATAAATTCTTCGTTCAGATGTAAAACGCCATGCGAACAGGTAGAACCCAAAAATCCTTCAGTAGCCTGATACACTTCGCCAACTTCAGTAAATACTTTTTCTAATTGGGAACGGTCATGGTGATCTAATACTTCCGCAGCCGAAATAACCAGATCTGGGTTAATCCTGATAATACCTTTTTGTTTTTCCTGTGCTAATACGCATAAAACCTGTGCTGGTGCAATAATAATTGTTGGTTGAAATTCCTGCAGTTGCTGCAGTTGCTGCTGAAAATTTGCAAATAGACCATAAAACCTCAGACTCAGCCATCGAGTATCAACACTATGATAAAGATGATTATCAGCCCGTAAGAATAACGCTACTCGTTCGCGCGCCAGCAAACCCCTCGGTAGCATTTTAGCCAGCATTACTCCAGCCCATATTTGCTGTTCTCGAGGGCTCACCACAAATAATCCACGACTACCTGAAGTTCCCGATGATAAGCCCACACTATATTGACCTATTTTAGGAGAAAAATCTTTTGATTGTTCACTTTTGCGGGCACAGTCTAATAAGGTTTCCAATTTTAAGTGAGCAGTATTCATTTCATCAAAATGGCGCATCATAATTTCTTTATTCATTAGGGGCCATTGATCGAAAGGCAGATCGGCAAAACGTTTAAAATACGGGCTATGGCTGAGAATTTTATGCCTGAATTTGCTGATTTGCTGTTGCTGATAAAGCTGTAACTGATCGCGATTGGCAAATGTCAGACTTTTGGTTTTCCAGTAATGCCAAAGCACCTTGAGTGAATTCATAAATAGCCTTCATGACTTAAGCAGATTGTTATCTGCGGATTACGCGCCAATTGATGCAATTTCTGTAATGTCTGATAGTAAAGAAGTGGACTTTCCATCACCAAATGAGCGAGTTTTGATGGACCTTGCAGTTGTAGATAATTGGCCGGTGTCCAGGCGGCATCACTGGCCAGTAAAGTCCAGCCATGATCAGTTTGCACGAATGCACCAATGTGACCACAGGCATGACCGGGCAAAGGAACAATTAAAACTTGTTTTTGACTTTCTGGTAAAACATATCCTACCGTAAAGGGCCACAGCTCCTGAGGTAATGGTGTTTCTTCAAAACTTTCCAGAAAAATAAGCCGTTCTTCAAAATCCTCAGGCATCAATTCGGGTACAAACCCTTGCTTCAATGCTTTAAAACCACGTAGTGTGCGTAATTTCTTCCAGCCCTCACCACTACAGATAAAATGACTGCACGAAAAATCACGAATACCGGCAATATGATCACCATGAAAATGCGAAAGAATAACACCATCAATACTGCTTAATTCGATCCCCAAAGAAAGAAATTGTCCTTTGAGTGCTTCCTGTTCTTGTAAATATACCGGCGTTAATTTACGATAAAGTTTAAATATGCCACTTTGAGTACTTTGATAAAAATAATCGGCATAGCCCGTATCCCAAAGCCAGCGTTTATTCCCCACCTCAATCAGCCATGCCCGCGCTGGAAATTTACAAATATGGAATCCCGCTCCTTTTTGTGCCATACAAGCTAAATGAGTACAATAGCCTGCTTCAAATGTGGTTAGTTTTGCCATACGGCAGATTTCCATTGTGTAACAACCACTCAGCAGTGATATCTATGCCCTCTTCCAGACTATAAATTGGTTTATATCCAAGCCGTTTACTAGCTAGATCAGGATTTAACGTCATATCAAAATATAGCGTACCGACACTATAGCGGGTTAAAGCCGGCTCCTTGTGAGTTATCTTCGCTAACCATTCATTAATAAAGGCTAAGCCGTATAATACAAAATATGGCAAAGCTCGAACCGAAAAATCTATTTGTAGTTTTTCTTTTATTAACATAGTTAACATTTCATGCAACGGCTTTGGCTGCTGATTAGTAATATTAAATACTTCTCCAGAATGTAATTGTTGCCTGGTAGAAGCCAGAAACATAGCATGTACCACATTCAAAACGAATGTCAGATCAATAAAAGCCTTACCTGCACCTGGCAATGGCAGCGTTCCTTTGGTCCTGGCAATCAAATCCAGAACCCGGGTAATCAGCACTCGATCATACGGTCCGAAAATACCTCGTGGTCTGAGCATAATATAAATCGTTTGCGGATATAAGCTGATACTTTGTCGAATGACTTCTTCTGCCAGATATTTGGTTTTGGCATAATTATTAGCAAATCTTTTGGCAAGTTGCTGTTCCGGAATATTCAGATGCGACTGAAAATCGAAATACAAAGATGGAGTAGAAACATGTACAAAACGCTTGATTCCCAATTTTCCTGCCAACTGTGCCAAACGTTGAGTCACGACTACATTCACCTGATAAAAATCCTGATATTTGCCCCAGGGTGAGGATAGTGCGGCACAATGCCAAATAACATCACAATCAGACATCAATTGCTGATATGCCTTATCCGAAGCGGTGACCAGATCAAGGGCAGTAAATTGAGCACCAAGTTTACTCAGCTCTTCACCGGCCTGTAGATTTCGTCCAGTCGCACAAACCTGATAACCTGCCTTTAATAGCCATTCTGTTGCATTCCTACCCAAGCCACTGGTGGCACCAGTTACCAGAAATTTCATGGTAGGACGATCATACCGGCAAAAGTCAAACCAGCTGCAGTCCCAACAAGCATTGCCGGATTATTTGCCTGAAAACGACTGGTAATAACTGCCTCATGCAAAGCACTGGGAATAGAAGCACCCACTTGATTACCCCGAAAACGGTATATATCAATCAAAGCCTCATTTGCAATTTTTAAACGTTTGCGCATATGTTCCAGTGACAGATGACTGGCCTGATGTGGAACAACCGTAGCAATATCTTCCAGTCGCAAACCACTTAATTGCAGCAGTTTACTCATAAATACTTCTATTAAAGAAGACGCCAATCTGAATAAGGGCTTACCATCCATCTGAAACAGAAAATCGTGATCTTCCATGCCGGCACGCAGATTACGTCGGGTACCACCAGCTTTAATCTGACAGAAATCCACCCCTGCCGGATAAGTTTCCTGCAAAAAAGACAGGATACCGCTTTGACCATCTCCTCGTTCAACAATAGCACAAGCTGCACCGTCACCAAATATTAGTGAAGATTCTTCATCCTCCCAATTCAAACCACGTGAAGCTAATTCAGCTGCCACTATCGCTATTCTTTTATAACTGCCTGAATTGAGCAAACAAGCAGCCAGATTTAAGGCAGTAATAAAGCTCACGCAACTAACATTTACATCGAATGTAGCTGTTTTATCAGGTAGTGTACTGGCTGCCAGAATATGGGCGGCTGTGTAAGGCAAAGCTTGAACTTTCAGTGCTGAAGCACAAATTAGTAGATCTATAGATTCTGGTAATATATCGTTTCTGATTAACGCATCATTAAGCGCTTGTGCTGCCAGATCGGCCTGATTTAATTGATAATCCGCATGATAGCGATATTCGATACCTGAACGTTTCAGGCAATATCCATTTGGTTTGTTGAGTTTTCTGTCTAACTCTTCAGAGGTTAATTTACCTTCTGGTAATGCTGCCCCTGTTGAAATTATTTTAACGGGAATAAAATTTTTTGCTTGTTGAATAAATTGGTTATTATGCACTACATTACCTAAAAATTAACCAAAACAAACATTATTTAAACATTAAATATCATTAAAGTAAATAAAATATATGATAAACCATTTTTGCAAATAAAAGTCGTTATATAGATATATTATATTAATAATCAAAAATATAGTAGTTTATAAAATAATTATTTGTATACACAGTGGAGACAAAAATTACATATATTCTTGTTTCATTGATATATTAATGCATAATTCTTCAGTATATTTATTATTATCTACCTGTAAATCTTCCCGTAAAACTCTATTTTCCTGCTCCTGATTTCAATTCATAATTTGTCTTTAATAATTTAATCATAAATTAAAAATTAATACGGCTTATTGACTTAATAGGATTAAGTCAAATAAATAATATTGATAATGTTCTCAAAATTTACCCTTCAACTGAATGAAAAACTTATTGTAAATTTTCATTTTCGGTACGACACTGACTACACATACCGGTCAAAACAATATGTTCGTCATTTAGTATAAATCCGCTGTCAGCTACCCTTTGCCGCAAAGCTAACCATTCTGGGCTCATACTTTGCTCATCCACTGCCCCGCACTGATTACATACCAGTACAAAATCACTGTGATGAATATGATCCGGCTGACATTGTTCACCACAATCATGCTGAGCATGCCGACATAATATATAGCCATTTATCGCTGGAATTTTATGCAAAATACCTTGTTCTGTCCAAAAATCCAATGCCCTATAGGCTGTTGGTGGAGCAATTGTGTTGCCACTACTTTGCTGCATATGAGCCAAGACCTGATAAGCTTTAATCACTCCGCTCATACTCAACACGATATCCAAAACTTGTGCACGCAATTGAGTAATGGTTACACCCTGTGCCTCACATTGAGCCAATATACGCGTTTTCTCTGTGGTTCTGGTCGACCATACAAGTTTATCGGTCATGACTCAACCTTAAGCCAGATCACGTGCCACACTCAAACCTGCAAATGTTTGTGAAACCGGCATAATTTCAATATGATTAACATTCATATGAGCTGGTGTCTGATACAGCCACAATACCGTGTTGGCTATATCCTCTGGTTTTAAATAACAGGTTTTATCATAGACCGCAGCAGCCTGAGTATCATCGCCCCGAAACCGAATATTTGAAAATTCAGTTTCACCGCATAAGCCCGGAGCAATATTGGTTACTCTGATTCTGGTGCCGGCTAGATCAGTACGTAAATTCAGACTAAACTGACGTACAAAAGCTTTACTGGCTCCGTAAACATTGCCACCTTTATAGGGCCAACTTCCGGCAGTAGAACCGAGATTGATAATATAACCGGCGTTTCTGGCAACCATTTGTGGTAATATCTGATGAGTAACATAGGTCAGACCGAGAATATTAGTCTGAATCATCGTTTCCCAGTCAGCAAAATTAGCTTCCTGAGCGGTTTCCATCCCCAAAGCCAAACCAGCGTTATTAACCAGCAAATCGATCTGTGCCCATTCTCTAGATAAAGATGCTAAAGCCTTATCCACACTTTGCTTGTCGGTAACATCCATTTGTAATGGCAAAAAACTCTCGCCAAGCTCCTGACTAAGCTGTTCAAGTTTAGTCAGACGTCGGGCAGCACCAATAACCTGATAACCTGCTTGCACCAAAGTACGCGAAATACTGGCACCAAAGCCAGCTGAAGCACCTGTAACGAGAATTGACATATTTATCCTTGTTCTACTTAATCATTAATTAACTTATTATCAACCATACACTTATTTTGCCAAGTTAGTCGGTAAGTTCATTAAAGTCCTCTTTACTGTGCGTAAGCGGTAGTTTGTAAACTTACGGCTGATCAAGATAGGTTCTTATTATCAAAACCTATTGCTGGTTAATGGCTAATAGGTACTTACAATTCAAGTCACAACAGCATTACAGTGATTGCTGTCTTATTGCCCATGAACGCAGCGTACGGGCATCGTTTACCCGATTTAACGAGCTGGAAGAATTCAATAATACGATAGTAACAGGTTGATTTTGAATGCTGGTCAGTACCACCATCGATTTACCAGCTTCACGAATATAACCAGTTTTCTGTAAAGCTATTGGCCAGCTACCTTCACGTACCAACGCATTAGAGTTACGGTATTTTTCAACTTTACCATTACTGGTATATACCTCGGCATAATTATCTGTGGTGTACTGACGAATTAACGGATACTTGCTGGCACCCCGCACCAATAAAGCCAGATCACGGGCAGTAGCCTGATTTCGCGGATCCAGTCCGGTTGGTTCAAAGAAACGAGCGTTAGTCATACCTAAGTCCGCAGCTTTGCGATTCATGGCCGCCACAAATGACGGCATACCACCGGGATAAGTTCGAGCCAGAGCATGGATCGCTCTGTTCTCGCTACTCATCAAGCCGATATGCAACATATCGCGACGGCTCAACACTGTTCCAATTGACAGACGGCTGCTGGAATTTTTCAATCGATCAATTTCTGCTGGTGTAACAGTAATTTGCTCATTCATATTTTGCTTGGCATCCAATACCACCATTGCGGACATCAGTTTGGATATTGAAGCAATTGAGCGCACCTGATTAATATTTTTTTCATACAAAATCTCACCAGTTTGATTATTCATAATCAAGGCCGACTGAGAACTTAATAGTGGACCAGCTAGCTGAGCTTGAACTTCCAGATCAGAATCCGGGTACTGATTAATAACTGAATTCACTGATCCAGCCTGATCAGCTTGCTGTTTTTGTTCAATAAACTGCCCCAGTACGTCTAGATCATCTGCCATTACAGGCACAGCCATCATTAAACTTGCACCTAAGAGGCTTAAACACTGCCAGCGACGAAAACAAGAAAAACGTGACATAATAATTTCCTTTTTGGCTCTCAATCCGGCCATCAATGATCACTAATTAGCAAAGCTACATAAGCAATACAGCTAATATGTTATATCTGTATTTAGATGATAATACAAATTCCGCAGCCACTACAGTGATCACTCTTTATTGATAATATACTCAATACTTTGCTAATCAGTTATAAAACTGATTGAAATTTAAAAAAATATACTTATTTACTATTTTAACTCAAAATGTAATATCTGACTATGAAGCAACATTCCGGTGACAACTACAGTATACGGTTTGATATCACATCAATAACACTATATACTCATCGGTCACTTAATGTCTGCTACAGTCTAATTAATTGTAACAGCTCTGAGTTGCAATTTATGCATATTCCCTCAATGAAATCGTGTTTATGAGTAAAGATACCCGTTATTGTTCGTTTTGCGGTAAAACCGAGAACGATGTAAAAAATTTGATTGAAGGCGAAAACGCGCTAATTTGTAATGAATGCGTTGACACCTGTAGTATGATGCTGCATAACCCTGATGAACATGAAACATCAGATAATGTCAGCCTTAGCGATGATGAGAATAAACCCTTACCGACACCAGCTGAAATTGTTGCGAATCTTGACCAATACGTTATTGGTCAAGAACCAGCAAAAAAATCTTTGGCGGTAGCTGTTTACAATCATTATAAACGGTTACGTCTTGGTAAAGATGAAGCACAGGTAGAATTATCCAAATCCAATATTCTACTGATTGGTCCGACTGGTTCCGGTAAAACTTTGCTAGCACAAACACTGGCACGCAAATTGGATGTGCCCTTTGTGATGGCTGATGCCACTACCCTGACCGAAGCCGGATATGTTGGTGAAGATGTTGAACAAATCATCACCAAACTGTTAGCCAAATGCGACTTTGATGTTGAAAAAGCCCAAAAAGGCATTGTTTATATCGATGAGATCGATAAAATTTCTCGCAAAAGCGATAATCCTTCCATCACCCGGGATGTTTCTGGAGAGGGTGTTCAGCAAGCCTTACTTAAGTTGGTTGAAGGAACTGTAGCCTCTGTGCCACCACAAGGAGGACGCAAACATCCTAATCAGGAATTTATTAATGTTGACACCACTAACATTTTGTTTATCTGTGGTGGCGCTTTTGCCGGTCTGGAAAAAGTTATTCGTCAACGTACTGAAAAAGGCGGTATTGGTTTTGGTGCAGCAGTACACAGTAAAGATGAAAATACCAATGTTAGCGAGCTATTTCAGACTGTTGAACCGGAAGATTTGATTAAATTTGGACTCATTCCAGAGTTAATCGGACGTCTGCCCGTTATTGCCACCTTATCTGAACTAGATGAAGATGCATTAATTAATATTCTGACTGAACCCAAAAATGCCTTAATCAAACAGTTTCAGGCTTTGTTTGCCATGGAGGGTGTGGAATTACAGGTACAGCCTTCAGCATTACGAGCTATTGCCAAACTCGCCATGGCTCGTAAAACCGGTGCTCGTGGTTTACGCTCAATTGTAGAAAAAGCTCTTCTCAATACCATGTACGCCCTACCTGACCTGACTGATGTTAAAAAAGTCATTGTCACACAGAATGTGATTAATCAAGGCGCTGAACCTGAATGGCTATTGGAAGACGGTAGTATTTATACCGGCAAAATATCTGCCTGATCAGACCTAATCGATAAAAAAACATCGCTTAAACAAATGATTTTAAGCGGTGTTTTTTTATTGATAGTAGGTTTCATTTTATCTTCGCTCAGCACAAATAAAACCAACATCAGATTTATATATAGCTAAAGCTTATCATTATAAGTAACGTCCAAACCACAATACCTTACCAATAATCTGCCCATCTTCACCCATAGCACCTAATTGAATTTGAAAAGCTGGATAAGCGTCATTGGCAGAAATCACATTGACCACATTACCCGGCATTAATTGAAGGCGTTTGACCAATAGATTATCATTGATCCGTAACACATATAAACCATCCCGGCGAATATTGTTCATTTGCTGAACTAAAATAGTGTCGCCATCATTCAAAACCCCTTCCATCGAGTCGCCTTTAACGGATATGACTGACAAACCCCGCACTTCTGGGTTGATCATTGAATTAATCCAGTCTTTGCGAAATGCCATGGTAAATAAAGGTTCTTCATTATTTACCAGACTGCCATAGCCGGCCGCAGCTTCGATGGCGTAGCGTGGCACATAAACAAAATCATCAGCATTAACTGGATTACCCAAAGTATCATGGGCAGGTTCAACAGCTTGGACAGGAAAAGGTTCACCTTCACCAGTTAATAACCAGTCAATACTACAGCCTTTTAATTCTTTAATCCGTTTCAATGTTTCTGCTTTAGGCAGACCACCGTCATGCCATATACGGCTAAAACCAGCCATAGTCATATCAATATCCGCGGCAATTTTAGCCTGCCGCTCACCTGGCCACAGTGAAGCCAGACGCTCTTTAAATGTCTGCATAAATAAATTCCGCGAAAATTTAGAAAAAGTGATGTATATTTGCTCAGTATTATACTATATTTTTATAAATAGAATATTATTTGAATAATTAATAACATATAAATTAAAAACTTCTTTTTTACTAATTTAATTAGAAAAAATTTCTGTTAAAATTAGATTTAGCTAAATTATTTATTAAAAATAATTAAAGTTAAGCATTTTTACTTAATCTGATCCAAATAACTCTACTGGATGGGCATTTAAAGGAATGAGAAAAAAGAAAATATCTTATAGTCGTAAAGTTGCTATTCTCATATGTAGATATTGGATATACCCAGTTGGTTTAAATTATTCAGTAAAGATTCAATAGTGCCCACATACATCATTACTACATTGTAACTATTGATTAATAATACGCTACCGAAAACTATTTTTATTCTGCTCATATCTTAATGCGATTAAATTTCATTAAATATCGGCGAAAGACTTGCAAACATGATACTTTTAACTAAATAAAAATTATGACAAATATTATTTTCAATTATATTTAAGTCTTCCTTTATTAGCAGTCATTTAGCAACGTTTTAAGCAATATCGTGACGCTAAGTTAATAGAAATTATAACCAGTATTTATACCAACATTATTTCTTTAATATATGTTAAAATTATTAAATACGATAAAATTAATTATTGATTGCAAACTATTCTAGTTTGAAAATATTTAGCATCCAGTTAGTTTTTTTCTAATAAATTTTTATTGCTAATCAGACAATCAAATAAAAAATACTTTCATGGCGTATATAAATACTCAGCTACAAATATTTAAATTCTATATGTTTAATCCAATTCAAACCCACTACACTTAACACTATAGAGTCGCCGAAATTTTCACCAGTTCAATAACTTCTGCTTCAAAGATTTAATTTATTCAATCTGAACTATATAAATAAATATTAAAGAAAATTACGGGATTCCATTTTCTGCACCAACTAGCCTATTTAATAAGGTGCTGGTTATTATAACTTACGCGATAATCTAAAGATTATACAATTAATGTTTTGCCGAAAACACAGTATTCACCTTTTAGCCCAGTAAATGAACTAAAGATAACGCAAAATTCCATTGTTCTTATTCAGAATAAGCTTAAAGGGATGTTTTAAATGAAAAGGAGATTTAGCAGTGATAAATGGGCAGAATATCAACTGTATTTTATTCAACTGAAAATTGATTTTTATCTCGAGCTTCTTCAATTAAATAAGCATTAGATAATCCAATCACTTCATTGATTATTAGTTTTTTTATCACTCCACAAATAGCCCAACCATCACATCCATAAACAATTACAGTAAATGATTTATCAAAAGTGCATTTTTCATAGATAAATTTAATGCTCTAGAAAATCATCGAAATTTTTACAAAAACTATTCCATTTTGTTTTGCATAAAAATAATTAACAGAATTAAAAAAATTATTAGTAGCTGAAACCCTTTTCAGCTACCAAATAATCATTGATTTGCCGGTTAAACTGTACCCCAAACTTCTTTGGCCACTTCGGTAACCAGAGCAATTTTTGCCCATTGCTGTTCTTCGGTAAGCTCATTGCCCTCTTCAGTGGAGGCAAAGCCGCATTGTGTACTTAAGCACAAACGTGACAACGGCAAATATTGGCTAGCTTCTTTAATGCGATTGATGATGGTCTGTTTATCTTCTAATTCGCTCGTTTTGGAAGAAATCAGGCCAAGCACTACCTGTTTATCTCCTGAGACTTCTGCCAGTGGAGAAAAGTCGCCGGCACGTTCACTGTCGAATTCCAGATAATAAGCATGCACATTTTCACGACCAAATAAATAGGCTGCTACGGGTTGATATCCGCCACTGGCCGCCCATGTAGAACGATAATTACCACGGCATACATGAGTAGTCAGAATTAAATCCTCTGGCGCACCCTCAATCGCAGCATTATTCATCTGCACAAAAATTTCTGCCAAGTCTTCAACCGACTGGGTAATTACGGTGGTATTAGATGAACAGTTACAATTACATTGTGATTTCTGCTCAGCCACGCCTGCATTATTATACTTACTGTCTACCATCATTCCCCAAGTACAGTCATCCAGCTGTAAATTACGACAACCTAGTGCATAAACTTCAGCAATGAAAGTTTGATAAGCTTTGGCAATATCTTCAATCAAATCTGTTTGCGATGGGTAAATGCTTTCAGTAACCGCCTTATTTTCAGGACGATAAAGTTCTTTAAAAAATTGTGCTGGTGCCGGAATGGTGATTCGAGGAATAACATTATTATCGGCAAACTGTAATAAAAAACGGAAATGCTCAATAAACGGGTGGTTTTTGCCACTAATTTTACCCGTCAATCGGGCAGTTTCAGGGCGAGATTCGATTCCCTGAAATTTATAACCTTCTTTTAGTGAAGCTTTCTCTACTCCGTTTAATCCCCACATAAAATCCAAATGCCACCAGCTACGGCGAAACTCCCCATCGGTAATCACGTGCAGTCCAGCCGCTTTTTGTTTGTGTACCAGATCAGTTATGGCTTTGTTTTCAATTTCAGTTAAAGCCTCTTGATTGATTTCCCCTCTGGCAAATTTTGCTCTTGCCTCAGTTAAATAATCTGGTCTTAAATAGCTGCCAACTACATCAGCGCGAAAAGGAGGTTTAAGTAATGAAGTCATAATATTTTCTTAATCTAACTGTTCTAAAAATGGTTTCACAAAAATCATACAAATAGAAGATGCTAATAATGGCAAGGACATGATAAAAATGCAATAACTTTCCGACAAATGTGCTGCAATTAATAAGCCGGCAAGATAAGGTCCCAAAGTGCCGATCAGACGAGAGAAACCGAAAACAAAACCCGTACCCGTGGCACGTATCGTTGACGGATATATAGCTGGAATAATGGCATATACACCAGCCATTGCCCCAAAAGTGGTATAACCAATCATGGCGATCAGAAAAAAAACAATTGGCAATAAATCAGTGCTTAACCCAAAGCCCATTACTAATAAAACGCTATGAATGCCATTAATGACGTAATTTTTTGCACCGAATATATTTTTGACAACCAGCCAATCGATAGTCCGCCAATAATACCAAATATATTCATTACCAAAGAAGCTGTCACACTCATCTCTTTTGTATAACCAAGATAAACCAGTATTTTAGGAGTCCAGTTAATTAAAAAATAAAATGATATCATCATAGTAGAGACACTGACAGTCATCAATAATGTGGTTTTAATAAAATTTGCTGTCATGATTAGGTTGACTTGTTTTTGTTCTTTACTAGACTGATAAGTTAATTGAGGAAAAGTAGCAAATGTGGGTAAAGACAATTTTGTCAATAAGTGATTCAATTTTGCTAAGGATTGATAACGCCTATTTAACAAAATAAATTCTAATGACTCAGGCAATAACCAAAACACCAGTGGCAGCAAAAAACAAGAAAATGCACCACCAAGAAAATAAACATATTGCCAACCAAGATGACTGATAAGAGTAATACATAAAATACCACCAATAACCGAACCCGTGGTATAACTTGCTGCCATAATACCTATTGCCAGCGATCTCGATTGATCAGAGCTAAACTCAGCAATAATGGTATTAATACTGGGCATAATAGCGCCAATCGCTAATCCAGAAATAAATCTGGCTACGATTAATTGCGTATGGTTTAAGCAAAAACCTGAAGCTATTGTACTAGTTGAGAGCAACAATAAACAGACAATAATAATTACTCGTCGACCATATTTATCGGCAAAAGGAGTAATAATAATTGCTCCGCTCACCATTCCTATCAAACCAGCACTAAACAAGATCCCTATTTTCTCTGGTGATAACAGCCATAATTCAGCAAGCGACGGTACGACGAAAGCAATCGTCATCACATCATAACCATCAATCATACTGATTAAAATACAAATAAAGACAGCTAGAATTTGGAACCGATTCATTTTACGATTTTTAATGATGTATTTGATCTGCTCAATCTGCATAATTCCCTCATTTCAAATGTAGCCTACTAGTTTAGCCTGAAAATTTTTATATTAAATACGATTTAAAACTAATAGATGTAAGTTATTGACCATCTAAAATTAATCGATATTATATGGGTGAATAACAAAATATTATTTAATCCTTTATTTAGCTCTTTTATTCAAAAAGAATGACAAAATCAGATTTTAAGCGATTAAAAGTAGGAAATTCAGCTATGTAGCTTATTCTAATTCTACCGATAATTCGGCTAAGTCACATTCAGAATAGCTATATATAATTAGCTGCTTTAGCAAAAATGAAATAAGAAATAATATTGAATGAGTTGATAATGAATGGTATTTAGCTGCTAATACTCATAATGCTCAAAAAGCGTTGTAGAGTAGCCATTCATAATTTTTATGCGCGACATGATATTTCACAAAGACTTGCTATAACGCGATATAAAACTTTTCGGCGGTAATCCCCTTATCTAAGTAAAAATGCCTGACCAGCTTTTAGAGTAAATGGCCAGACATTCTGATGTTTGCCAGGAAATATTTTATTCAACATTAAATTTAAGATTGATGCTTTTTCAGCCCTTCTAGTAATTGCTGATGTATACCACCAAAGCCTCCATTACTCATTATCAATATATGATCTCCACTTTTAGCTTCGGCTAAAATAGTTTCAATTAACGCCGGCATATTTTTAATAATCTGAACTTTATTTTTTAACGGGCATAACGCTGTCGTCACATCCCAATCTACCCCACCACTATAGCAGTAAACCAAATCTGCTTCAGCCAGACTTTCCGGCAAAGCAGCTTTCATGGTACCCATTTTCATGGTATTAGAACGAGGTTCCAGCACTGCCAGAATCCTTGCTGAGCCCACTTTTTGTCTTAGTCCATCAATGGTAGTGGCAATAGCAGTCGGGTGATGAGCGAAGTCATCATAGACCGTCACGCCCTGTACCACGCCTTTAATTTCCATACGCCGTTTAACATTTTTAAATCGACTTAAGGCTGCACAACTTTGTTGAACATCTATCCCAACATGTTGGGCTGCGGCAATTACAGCCAGTGCATTCATACGATTATGTTGCCCTAGTAGGTCCCAGTTAACATGACCCATTAGTTGCTGTTGGTAGAGCACATCAAAACCACCGTCTGCATTGACTGTGCCAATCTGCCAGTCCTGATTGGCACCAAAACCCGCCACTTCAGACCAGCAACCCTGCTCTAGCACTTGCTGCAAAGCCAAAGACTGATCATTTTTCACAATCAAACCCTCAGCCGGAATGGTGCGCACTAAATGATGAAACTGAGTTTGAATAGCGGCCAGATCCGGGAAAATATCAGCATGATCATATTCCAGATTATTCAAAATAGCAGTACGAGGACGGTAGTGAACGAATTTACTGCGTTTATCAAAAAACGCAGTATCGTATTCATCTGCTTCGATGACAAAATAGGATCGATGGGCTGTATTATTCTCAGTCTGTGACTGATCAGGTTTATGTGATAAGCGTGCAGATACGGCAAAATTCTCCGGCACTCCACCAATCAAAAAACCGGGTGCCAAACCGCAATCTTCTAATACCCATGCTAACATGCTGGCAGTGGTAGTTTTGCCGTGAGTACCGGCTACTGCCAATACCCAATGTTGTTGCAAAACTTGTTCACTTAACCATTGCGGGCCAGAAGTATAAGGCAAGCCACGATTCAATATAGCCTCAACGACTGGCATTCCCCTGCGTGCCACGTTACCAATCACATATATATCAGCAGGATAATTATCAATTTGATTTGCTTCAAAACCTTCTACCACCTCAATGCCCAGCTTGGCTAGTTGCGTACTCATAGGTGGATACATTTTGGCATCACAGCCTGTTACCTGATAACCTGCCTGCTTGGCAATAGCAGCTATCCCCCCCATAAAAGTTCCGCCAATGCCGATAATGTGAATGTGCTGCATATTAATTCTGACTTATCTTGCTAAAAACGAGCATTATAGACTTTTATTATCTTTTCTACATAACCTGTTTAATATTCAGTTCGATTTTAAAGTAAGAGGCGTAGAGTATTTGTTCTTTAATAGATAAAAATAATCCTTCTGAATCATTTATATTAAACATATACTAATGAATAATATTATGTTTCTTAATATACTCGCCTAACTGACAACAGTGTTATTAATTAATACACAAAAAAATCACATTATCAGTCGAAGAAAGATTTTAACGTCACCTTCAAAATTCAAAAGTACATATCTTTTTATTAAAAATCTGATTGCTATGATAATTTTTTAAAATAGCAAATTTTAGCAGTCAGCTTATTCACATACTCTGTACAGTTCAGAATTAATCTTTGGTAATTAAATGTGGAAAACAATAATTATTCACAAATTATTATTAATGTTCTGATCAATTCTGTGTTTAAAACTTAATCCAATAGAAAATTTGCACATATTTAGTTCTTTTTTATTCTTGCAAAACGTTAGCAGTAAGTGTGCTATTAATAATTCCAGATTATTCCTGTTATTACGGGAATGTTACTGCATATAAGCTGTGGATAATCAATATATAATATTGATTTATATACATTATTTTTAATTGCCTAGTTTTTAATCAGTTCACTATTCGACTCTACTAAATATTTAAAATAAACGCTTTTGTTCATCAGAGATTCTAATGAATAGATTGATATCTGTAAGACGATAAGTAGAAAAATAAATGATTTTTAGCCAGAGAAGATTTGAAATCTAGTTATTGTGTAGTCGTTTAAGTTTAACACTCTTTGTTCAAAATATTTAAACTATCCAACAAAAAACAAAATCCGAGAATAATGGTACTGTAAACAAAACAGGCTGCCTTAAATTCTGGCAGCCTGTTCAATTACAACGGATATGGGTTTTATTCAGCCGGTTTAGCTTCCTGAGGAGCTTTTTCTAATAACGCTTTAATAGATAAGCGTACGCGACCACGATCATCTACTTCCAGTGCTTTTACTTTAACCTGTTGACCAACTTGCAGATAATCACTGACATTTTTTACTCGATCATGTGAAATCTGACTGATGTGTACCAGGCCGTCTTTGCCCGGAATAACAGAAACGATGGCGCCGACATTATTATCCAGAATTTTAATAACAGTACCTTCGTAAACTTTACCAACTTCCACTTCAGCAGTAATCTCTTCGATACGACGTTTGGCTGCTTCTCCAGCCTCACTGGTGCTGGCGGCAATGGTAATGGTGCCATCTTCAGCAATATTGATATCAGTTCCCGTTTCAGCCGTCAGTGTGCGTATGGTTTCACCGCCTTTACCAATAACATCACGAATTTTATCTTGATGAATTTTCATGGTAAATAAACGGGGTGCATGCGCAGACAATTCTTGTGGACCTTCGACAGCTTCTTGCATTTGCGTCAGGATTTTCAGACGAGCTTCTTTAGCCTGTGCCAGAGCAATCTGCATGATTTCTTTGGTAATACCCTGAATTTTGATATCCATCTGCAATGCAGTCACACCAGTGGTGGTACCGGCTACTTTAAAGTCCATATCACCCAGATGATCTTCATCGCCTAGAATATCAGTTAACACTGCAAATTTATTGCCTTCTAGAATCAGCCCCATGGCAATACCGGCAACATGACTCTTCAGAGGTACACCGGCGTTAAGCAAGCTCAGACAACCCGCACAAACACTAGCCATAGAAGAGGAACCATTAGACTCGGTAATTTCTGAGACAACGCGCATGGTATAGCTGAAATCGTCCACTGATGGCAGCACCGCCACCAGAGCACGTTTAGCCAAACGACCATGACCAATCTCACGACGTTTTGGCGCGCCCATACGTCCAACTTCACCGGTGGAATAGGGAGGGAAGTTGTAATGCAGCATGAAGCGATCAGTATATTCACCACTCAGTGCATCAATAATCTGCTCATCACGCTGTGTACCCAATGTGGCTGTTGCCAGAGATTGTGTTTCACCACGGGTAAATAGTGCAGAACCATGGGTACGAGGCAGTACGCTGGTCTGAATATTGATCGGTCGTACGGTACGAGTGTCGCGTCCATCAATACGTGGATGTCCCTGCAAAATCTGACCACGCACCACTTCTTTTTCCAGATCTTTGAAGATATTGCGAATTTGGTTAGCCTGTAATGTATCTGTTTCTTCAGTAATCAAAGCATTTTCAACAGCTGCCCATGCTTCATCCAGTTTAGCTGTACGTGCCTGTTTTTGTTTGATTTTGAAAGCGGCATCAATATCTGCTCCGGCCAGCTCACGCACTTGGGCTAATAATTGCTCATCTACTGCCGGTGGTTGCCAATCCCACATTTCAGGATTAACTTCATCTGCAAATTCATTGATGGCTTGAATAGCGGCCTGCATTTGCTCATGACCATAAACGACAGCACCCAGCATAGTTTCTTCAGTCAGAACATCTGCCTCTGATTCCACCATTAATACTGCTTTTTCTGTACCGGCCACCACCAGATCAAGCTGGGAATTTTCTAATTGGGTTTTAGTCGGATTAAGAACGTATTCACCATCAACATAACCTACTCGGGCTGCACCTATGGGACCTGCGAACGGTACTCCTGTCAATAATAATGCGGCTGATGCACCCAGCATAGCAGCTATATCAGAGTCAATTTCCGGATCTGAAGAGACCACCATCGCTACGATCTGGATATCATGGTAAAAACCTTCAGGAAATAATGGACGAATCGGACGATCGATCAGACGACTAGTCAGAATTTCCTTTTCACTTTGTTTACCCTCACGTTTAAAGAATCCGCCGGGAATCTTACCGGCTGCATAAGTGCGTTCCAGATAATCAACAGTCAACGGGAAAAAGTCTTGACCGGGTTTCACTTCTTTTGCTGTGGTAACAGCAACTAAGACAACTGTATCTCCCATTGAGATTTTTACAGCACCAGCTGCCTGGCGAGCAATTTCTCCGGTTTCCAGAGTGACGGTTTGATTACCGTACTGAAATGTTTTTACATGCTTATTAAACATTAAAATTTTACTTTCTATTTCGCTATTAGCAAGATACTTAGTCTGCTAAAAAACCTACCAATGCACACTTTATTTTTTATGCATGAGTAGGGTTTCTGGCCGACTGAAGTCTTGCAAAAATTAATATAATAATTTATACCAGTTTATTTCTGGCTGTTAATGATACTTAAGGTATCCTGAATTAAATTCTAACATATATTTTTGGTCTTATCTCAATCTCATGTTCAACTGATATATCTTGATACTATCATATCTTTAAAACAATCAAGCTAAGATACAGAACTGGCTTAAATTCATGCCATTTCATTAATCATGAATAATAACCATTTAATTAATAGAAATTTAATTCAATTATTAATATTATAGGAATTTATTTGCTTTTCACGCAATAATAAATTACCAAAATATTCAAATTCAATCTGTTTCAGCAGTCTGGGTAATTCTGCATTGCAACCGGATAATGTTAGCCATAATCAATGCCTGGCTAATATCGAAGTCAACCAAAAAATCTGTCAATAATTTGTTAGGGGGATTAAACAAAGATTTTGCATAAATTTAAGCCACTAAATCGTTGATAATTAGCTATTAAAGTTACTGCCAAATCAATATAAATAAAAAATATCGCCTGTTAAAATGATACAGGCGATATTTCTGATTTTCCTAGGAAAATTATTTACGCAAGCCTAGACGGCTGATCAATTCGCGATAAGTTTCCGGTTTAGTACGACGAATATAAGCCAACAGACGACGACGTGCACTAACCATTTTCAATAGACCACGACGGCTGTGGTGATCTTTTGGATTGGCTTTGAAGTGACCAGTCAAGTCATTAATACGGAAAGTCAATAATGCGATTTGTACTTCAGAAGAACCAGTATCAGCTTCAGTACGTTGAAAATCTTTAACGATTTGCGCTTTTTGTTCAACAGATAACATATTATTTTCTCATTCAAATTATACCTTGCGGCAGACAAGTTAGCCAAGCTCACCATAATATGGCTGACAAATACCAACTCCAAATACGTATTTATTTTGCTGATGCGGTACTCATCAGGCGCAGTACTTTCAAGCTGTTTGTTACAGGCTGATATTGTACTAATCCAATAAAACGTCCATCAGTGGCATAAATACGTAAGGGGTGTATTGTGCCATATTTTTCGTTGGTTTGCACGTTTATACCATGCTGTAATTGCAAAATATCCTGATCAGACAACGTCAACGCCGGGAAATGCTGCACCAACACGTCACAAGGCAATAACCACTCATCTCTGCTCTGTTCATCAACTGAGCTTATTACCGCCAGTGATTGAGTTTGTTCAATCTGAAATCCAGCAGTGGCAGTACGACGTAAAGCGGTCAAATGGGCAACAGTACCCATATATTTAGCAAGATCTTCTGCTAGAGTGCGAATATAGGTTCCTTTACTGCACCGTACCTGTAGTATCAGGTTGGGTGATTGGAACTCTATAACCTCAATCTGATAAATGGTAACCTGCCGTGTTTTTCGTTCGATAGTGATACCAGCCCGGGCATACTCATACAAAGGTTTTCCATTATGTTTAATGGCTGAGTACATGGGCGGAGTCTGTGTGATTTGACCGCTAAAAAATGCTATCGCTTCATTAACCTGTCTCAAGGTTATATCAGTAGTACCGCTGGCAATTTTTTCTCCCTCGGCGTCTCCAGTCGTGGTGGCTTCACCCAGTCGCAAAGTTGCCGTGTAAGCTTTATCCGCATCCAGCAAATATTGCGCAAATTTAGTGGCCTCACCAAAACATACTGGTAATAAACCAGTAGCCAATGGATCTAGCACACCAGTATGCCCTGCTTTGGCTGCTCCATAAAGAAAACGGGCACGTTGCAAAGCACTATTACTACTCATGCCCGAATCTTTATCAAGTAGCAGCACTCCATTTAGAGTTCGTTTACGACGGGTAATCTGGTTAGTCATGATAGATAAGAACAAAAAACAATGATCAAGAACAAAATGGTGCGCATCATAACATGCTTTACCATGTAATTTTGCGCAATCTGACGTGAAAATAGCCCAAAAATCTGAGAGTTTAGCAGCTAAATTAAGCCACAAATTAACTATGGCTTACTTTTGAACCAGTATATAGATAAGTAAAATTGATTAATATGCCTCACCAACCGGTACACCCTGCAAATCATCTTCTGCAGAAGCCAAATTTGCGACCAGTTTCTGGGCTGATTGAAATTCTGGTTTTTGCAGCATTGCTCTAAATTCTGCTACCTCTCCCTGTCCAGCTATCATTTCCCAACGCTGCGCCAAATACTGGTTTTCAGGCCAGATAAAATCTTCTAGAACACGGTCAACCCAATCCGGTTTATTACAAATCAATGCGATATCACATCCAGCGCTAAACGCATTTTCAGTCCGAGCACGGATATCTCCTGCCATGCTGGCTCCTTCCATGGTTAAATCATCAGAAAAGATCACACCAGAAAATTGCAACTTGTCACGTAAAATTTGTTTCAACCAGATAGATGAGAAACCAGCCGGTTCGTCTGGATCAACTTGTGGGTAAACGACATGAGCTGGCATCACCGCGGCCATACCTTGATGAATCAAATCATTGAAAGGCAGAATATCATCTTCCCATAACTGTATCCAGCTACGTTTATCTTTCGGCATCATCACATGGCTATCGCCACTAGCAGCACCATGCCCGGGAAAATGTTTACCACAACTTGCCATACCGCCCATCTTAAGACCGTTTTGCAAAGCAATAGCCAAAGCGCTGACTACAGCTGGCTGTGCATGAAAACTCCGATTACCAATGACTGCACATTCTCCCCAATCCAGATCCAGTATTGGCGTAAACGACAAATCAATGCCACAGGCACGCAATTCAGTAGCAAGTACCCAGCCAATAGTTTGTGCCATTTTTTCAGCTACAATCGCACCGTGCCGGTCCCAGCAACACCCAAGTTTGCGCATAGCTGGCAAAGGAGTAAACTCTGAAATAAAACGCTGAACTCGCCCACCCTCATGGTCAACAGCAACAATCAATTCCGGCGAACGTAATGCTTTAATTTCTGTTACCAGCTGGATTAATTGGGCACGTGACTGGTAATTACGCCGAAACAAAATTACTCCGCCAATTGCCGGATGAAGTAGTCGCTGGCGCTCAGTTTGTGTCAGAGAAAAGGCAGCAACGTCTGCCATGATGGGTCCGCGTGGCAGTTTTTCAGGCTGTACAACAGAAGACATAGTTTACTCAATCCAATCAATTTCAAATCTAATTATCTGCACCAATCGCAGATGATGAATAAAAAATGTCAGCATAGCATAAATTGGTTAAATATTTGCTGCATTCTAAAACAAACTGACCTGTTATTAACAGGTCAGCAATATATAAAACAAGAAATTATCCGATAACACACTAACAGCGTTTTATGGTAAATTCAGTGCTACAAATAAAGTATTGTTGCCGCGTTTAATTAATAAGGGTACATGCTTACCATTTTCAGCGACTGCTTTATCAAACTGAGCCTGATCATATACCAATATCTGACCGACAGCCAGTATGACATCGCCACGTTGAATATCAGACTGCACAGCCCAACCACCAATATCTTCAACAATCAGCCCTTTGGGGGTTTCACGCAGATTAATACCAATATTTCGATTAGCTGACCGTTCAATTTCAGTGGGTAAAACTGGATTATTATTTGTAGATGCTGCTAAAGAATTACTCACCATATTATCCAGTACAACCTTGGCTTCCTGTTTTTTACCTTTCCTCCAGATACCTAATATTACTTGTTTTCCCGGGGGTAACAGACCTACCATAACCGGTAAATCACTAGAATTAGTAACGGTTTCACCATTAACACTTAAAACAATATCACCTATTTGCAATCCAGCTTTATCGGCAGCTCCGTTTGGAATCACCTGAGTAATAAGGGCACCGCTGGCAGCACTCAAACCAAAAGATTTAGCCAGATTATAATTCATTTCCTGAATAACTACGCCCAGCCGTCCACGCTGCACTTTACCGGCTTTTTTTAGCTGATCGGCAACATTCATAGCCACATCAATCGGAATGGCAAATGATATCCCCATAAAGCCGCCACTACGGCTATAAATCTGCGAATTCATGCCGATAACCTGTCCTTTCAAATTGAATAATGGACCACCGGAATTACCCGGATTGATAGCGACATCGGTCTGAATAAATGGGGTGTAATTCTCATTCGGTAAACTTCGCCCTTTAGCAGATACAATGCCTGCCGTCACACTATTATCAAAACCAAAAGGCGCTCCGATGGCCGCAACCCACTCACCAACTTTCAAATCTTTAGGATTACCCAGTTGCACTTGAGGCAAGTCACTGGCATTTATTTTCAGCAAGGCCACATCTGACTGAGAATCAGCACCAATCAGTTTAGCTTGAAATTCATGTTTGTCGTTCAGTAAAACCTTGATGGTATTCATACCATTGACGACATGAGCATTAGTCAGAATATAACCATCCTGACTAATAATAAAGCCGGAACCAAAATTATATTCATCATCATTGGCCTGCGGTGTTTGTGGGACATTTGGCAGTAAGCGTCTAAAATACTGGTAGAATGGATCATTTTCAGGTATAGATCCTGACCCATTTTCACCAGCAAACTCATCATCAATATTGATATTCTTGCGCGTTGCTTGAATGTTCACCACAGCAGGTCCTTGCTGTTCCACTAGCTTAGTAAAATCGGGCAATAGCATATCCACCTGATGAGTATTTCTTTTGTCATCAGCTGGTATTTCTTTCACAAAAACTTGTTCCTTTTGATTCTTTCCAGACCATTGCTGTACTTTGTCGCAACCAGCAGTCATCAAAATCACTGCCAAAAGTGCCGTCAACATACAACTGCGATTTATCCGCATCAAATTCCCTATCCTGAATGGTTGATTACACAAGTGGTTTTAAAACACATTGTAACGAAAACAGTTATTAAAATATAGCAATCAGACTGTTAAAGTTGTCTTAGCCGGATACTCACATAAATCATTGATAATGCACTGCTCACACAAAGGCTTTCGAGCCTTACACACATACCGTCCATGCAGAATAAGCCAATGATGAGCATTCAGTAAAAATTGTTTAGGCACTAGCTTCACCAGTTTATCTTCTACAGCACGAACATCTTTCCCGCGGGCAAGACCGGTGCGATTACACACCCGAAAAATATGCGTATCAACGGCAATAGTCGGCTGACCAAAAGCCGTATTCAATACTACATTAGCAGTTTTTCGCCCCACACCCGGTAATTTTTCCAGCCCTTCACGAGTTTGTGGCACCATACCTTCATACTGCTGCACCAGAATTTGGCAGGTTTCCAATACATGTTTGGCTTTGGTGCGGTACAACCCAATCGTGCGGATACAACTCATCAACTTCTCTAACCCTAAATCCAGCATTGCTTGAGCATTTGGTGCCAATTTAAAAAGATGAACAGTACATTTATTAACCGAAACATCAGTAGCTTGAGCGGATAACATCACCGCAATAAGTAGCTCAAAAGGGGTGTGATAAATCAGTTCAGTTGTTGGCTGCGGACAGGCTGCTTGCAGACGGGTAAAAATCTCAATACGTTTTTGAGCATTCATAACTTAAACCATTAACGAATCTTTTGTTGCTGACGAAATTGCCATGGGGCAACGGCACGGGCTTTGTGCCACAATCCTAACCGGTTTTGTTGCGCCTGAATCTGTGCTTGCTGGTAGCGACTAAAATCTAATTTGTTTTGCTGTTTTTTTGCGATAGAATCATAGTGCCAGGCATATCCTTGTGCTACCATCCATAAATTAACGTCGACATTATTCAATATTATCTGCCCTACTTCCCGCCGATACTGATCAATAGTCACAACATTAACATCCACTTGTTGTTGCTCAATGCGTTTCTTTAAAGCATCGCGACTGGCCACACCAAACGCTTGTTTTAATTCAGGTGCATCAATATTAGCCAGCCGTACTTTATGAATATGTCCATTCGTATCAAATATATGCACAGTATCACCATCATGGACTTGCTGTACAGTACCGTGATAAGTACCTTTACTTGCCTCAGCCCATTTTTTACTGCCACGTACAGGTGGTTTACCAGTCAGTAAGTTATTAACATTGCGGACGATGGTATCTGCTTTATGCACCCATTGTTCAATAGGAGCCATCAGATGGGGGGAAAACCAAATTTTTAAAACCGTGAGAAAAAAAGTCACCCACATTATGGCATTACGCCACTTATACAAACTTTTTTGAATTTTCATACTTCTTCCGACCAAACAATAGCTGGATAAATGATCTCAAGCTTAGTTTGGTTTACAACAACAGCAAATATTAATGAATTTAAATTTAACACAATAATTATTAATTAAATTAGTTTATATTTAATAATATTATAAGATATGTTAATTAAATTATGGTTAATCCTTATTGCATTCTTAGGCTGTTTCAGGAAACAGGTACGAATGGGAAAATTAATCAGCTAATAATTTCCAAAATCTTGTAATTTTAATATACAGATTAACAAAACTAAATATGTTACTGAAGAATAGCAATGCGTGTATTTCAACAAAAATAAAATATTGAAGTTACATAAAACTATTAACAATACTAGAACAATAACAACATGGAATAAAATTGTTTTGCGGAGTTAATGACTGAATATCATGATAATTAAATAGATCAATAAATATTTTCATCTTTGAAGTGAACAGCCAAAAACAAAAGGCGGAAATACCGCCTTTACATTATTTCTGCAACCCGCAACAAAATTAACTATGTGGTGTTAATACCTTCACACCATCCTGACACGCTAGAATAAGTAAATCTGCTGGACGACTAGTGAATAACCCGTTGTCCACGACACCGGGCAAATTATTAATGGTATTTTCCATTTTCATCGGCTCATTCAGATTTAAATTAGTCACATCTAAAATCAGATTACCATGATCCGTAGTAAAACCTAAACGCAGATTGGGTTCACCACCCAACTTTAGCAACCTGCGCGCCACCAGAGAGCGAGCATTTGGTGTCACTTCCACAGGTAATGGAACATGACCCAGACGACTAACAAATTTACTTTCATCAGCAATACATATAAATTGATCAGCTGCACTGGCAACAATTTTCTCATTCAGCAAAGCACCACCGCCACCTTTAATCATTTGCAATAAATGATTAACTTCATCAGCACCATCAATATACACTGGCAAACCATTGACTTCATTTAGCATAACTTCAGGTATACCAAATTTTTTCATTAACTCACTGGTTTGTGAAGAAGTGGATACGGCACCTTTAATTTTAATGCCACTTTCCGCCAAAGCCTCAATAAAAAAACGTACAGTAGAACCAGTACCAATACCTAGATATTCATTTTCCTGCACATACTCTAATGCTTTTCGAGCTGCCAAAGACTTTAATTCATCCTGTGAGGCCATATTGTTTTCTCTCTCTTTTGTTAAACCATAGGGCATTAAACACACTCAATAATACAAACTATCGTTTTAGCCTGTTGATGACTAAATAGCCATCAACAACACAATTGCCTGAGCTTCAATTGCTTCTTCCCTGCCTAGGTAACCTAGCTTTTCATTAGTCTTACCCTTGACATTTACCATATCAATTGGCACATTTAAATCACTGGCTATATTGTAACGCATCTGATCAATATACGGTCGAAGTTTAGGCTGTTGCGCAATAATCGTACTGTCCACATTAACTATCTGCCAGCCGCTATTCTGCACGAGCTGATAAGCTCCACGCAGTAATATTCTGCTATCAGCATCTTTATTAATGCCATCAGTGTCAGGATACAATTTTCCAATATCTCCAAAAGCCACAGCACCTAATAATGCATCAGTAATTGCATGCAGCAAAGCATCAGCATCAGAATGACCCTGTAGCCCTTTGTTATAAGGTATATTGACACCTCCTAGTATTAACGGTCGCCCACTGACCAACTGATGAACATCATATCCCTGACCGATACGCATTGCCGTCATATCGCTTGTTCCTCAAATAGAAAAAATCTTGCCAGAGCAAGATCTTGTGGAGTGGTTATTTTCAGATTTTGCACATTGCCTGTTACCAGCAATGGTGCAAAACCTTGCCCTTCAACAGCAGAAGCTTCATCTGTCACCTGTGTTAAATCCGCAGCCTCAAGTGCCCTATACAGCATACCGCAACGAAACATTTGAGGTGTTTGAGCCTGCCACATTTTGGCTCGGTCAACAGTTTGACTCACTCGTCCTTGCGCATTAGCACGTTTTAACGTATCGCTGACTGGCAAAGCCAATAAACCACCAACAGCATCATCTTGTACTGCCACGATCAACGATTGTACAGATTCAGGTTTCACGCAACAACGTGCAGCATCATGCACCAATATCCAATCATCTTCCTGCACAGCAAACTGATTTCGAGCAGCAGCGATACCATTTTTAACTGTCAATGCCCGGCTAGCACCGCCACAGCGCAAAATATGCACCCGTTCCGGAGTTTTAGCTAACGGATATACATCATCGATATAAGCATCTTCCGGTGAAACCACTATCAATAATAAATCAATTTCGGGTATCGACAATAAACGGTTTATCGTATGTTGTAAAACTGTCTGTCCGGCTAAATCAACATACTGTTTCGGGCATGGTGCACCAAATCTTTGCCCGACACCTGCCGCAGGCACCAATGCAATATTACGACTCATACTGATTTATCCCATTTACGCCACAGACAATCACCGTCCACGATCTTATCTAAAGACAGGAGATAAGCTTCATGTTCTGCTAGTTCATTCTCATCTGCTGCAATTACCCGCAGTTGCTCATGATCAATCTGATATTTGGTCGCTATCGTCTGCGTCTGGCTTTGCATAAGTGGTGAAGTCAATTCATCAACCAAACTAAACTGACTGCGAGTCATAGCCAGATACACCTCAGCCAATAATTCACAGTCTATCAGGGCACCATGTAAAACGCGTTTGCTGCGATCTACTTCCAAACGCGTACATAAAGCATCCAGAGAATTTTTTTGTCCGGGATACCTTTCTCTTGCCATTTGTAAAGTATCAATTTGATTTTTGGTAATACTCTCTACATTTGGCATACCCAAACGATTAAACTCCATATTCAGAAAACCGATATCAAAGCCTGCATTATGAATAACCAATTCTGAATCACGGATATATTCAGCAATTTGTTGTGCCACTACAGAAAATACAGGTGCGTTTTTCTCTTGGAGTATTTCAGGAGTAATACCATGAATGGCAATTGCTTCCTCAGGAATATCGCGTTCAGGATCTATAAATAAATGCAGATTATTCCCAGTCAAACGCCTATCTATCATTTCCACACCAGCAAATTCAATTAAGCGGTCACCATTCTGGGTAGAAAGCCCAGTAGTTTCAGTATCTAAAATTATTTGACGCATATATGGCACTTTGTAGCGGATAACCGCCGAACCAAAAGCTTAATCATACTAAAAAAGACATGCTAAGCATACCAGCTATCAGACATGGGCAGATAAATTGGAATTAAATTATCCATTCATTAATAAAGATTGTTTACAGACAAAAGAGTACACATTTTCATATAACCATATAGTTTAGAAAATAAGCCAACATTATTATACATTCATATTCGTTTAATAAATCAGCTTTAAGCAAATTGAGCAAAATTAAATTTTTATTAAAATCAGCATGATAATAAAAATCTGTTAATTTTGATACAAATAATAATAAATATCATTTGCAATAAGAATTAATTTTGATTACTATAGCTTACATGATCAGAGAGATGAGAAATTCAATCAGATCATAAACATATTCAGAGCTTCATATCATTGCATTCTTCTTATAGTTTCGAATATTGATTTTTCCTCAAAGTTTTATTGGTAGTGGTTTGTGTTCCTTTTACGCCCCTTTTTAGGGGCGTTTTTTTATTCTTCGCTCACAAAAATAAACAGTAATAATTTCTAAATTATTACTGTTTATATATAAGACCTGATATTATTAAACAGAATCAATCTGTCATTGTTTAGCTTGATAGCGTCCCGCCATAGCCTGATAAATTAAATTCTCATTCTGCAATACCACGTAGCGATTATTTAATACATTCTGAGCAGATGAGTATTCTTTATTCAATGCATCCAGCCAATCGCTTAACGGATTAGCGCCGTATTGATAACGTGCCTGATAATACCGACTGTTTTTCTGATCAAACTGATATTTCTTCTGCGTATTCGCTAAATTATTCTTACTTAAATTATATTGGCGGTAATAGCGATCCACCTCATTCAGCGCTGTAGTCAGCGACTGTTCAAAACTTAATATCGCGCTGTCAAATTCTGCTTTAGCCTGCTTATTCTGCCAATGCAGTGTCTGCCAATCCAGAAATGGCAAATTGATACTGACAGAAGCCGTACCAACCGGAAATCGTAATGCGTATGCCGAATCACTGGAACGAGAATTAACAGCAGTATTCAGACTGATACTTGGGTACCAGCTGCGTCGGGTAGCCTGCTGACTGGCATAGGCAGATTGCAGTCTATACTCTGCTGCCCGCAGGTCTGGACGATTCGCCAATACAGATAGAGGTACATCCAGATTAACAGAATTAAAATGTATTTTTCCCAATGCAGTTGGCCGAATATTACCTACCTCATTAGGACGCTGATTCAATAAATTATGCAAATTTTGCAAAATTTCAACCCGATTTTGCTGTAGAGAAGTGAGCGTATTTTCAGCACTCAACAACGAGTGTTTAGCATTCATGGCATTAATACTGCTCACCTTACCAGACTGATACTGAGCCTGAGCAATGTGGGCAATTTTCTGATATTTAGTGATACTTTGCTGAGTCAGCTCAATCGCACCATCAACATAAGCTAAATGGAAATAGCCATCAACAACACTATTGATCAGAGATAAACGACTACTTTGTAAATCCTGTTCACTGGCATGATATTTCCAGATTGATGCATCGGTAGTGGCACGTAATTTTTGCCACAGGTCAACCTCATAACTCAGCCCAATTTGCCCATTGAAATTACGACTGGAAGCACCACCCTGTTTCAGATCCTTAGAACTGCTGGCTCCAAGTGAACCACTAGCAGTTGGAAATAATGCCACTTCAGCAAGTCGCGCATTATAACGAGCTTTTTCAGCTGTCAGTGCAGCCTGACGCAAATCAATATTGTTACTTAGTGCTGTTTCGACCAGTTCATTGAGTAGCGGATCCTGATAATTTTCCCACCAGTTTGTATCAACATGATACATGGCAGCAATGTCGGTACTGCTCAACATACCTGCTTTTTGTAAACTATGATTCGGGTATAGTGTTGACGTTGTACACGCACATAATAGCCCCGTCACCATCAAGGATAAACTAGTATAACGTCTTGCTGCGGTTAAAATTTTCATGATCAATACTTAATATTATCTCAGACTGTTTATATTAACTTTGCTGACAAACATTAAAAATCCAATGTCTTAATTCCAACATTTTCCAATATTACATTATTTAATCACGCGATAAAGCATCAATCGGATTTAACTGCGAAGCTCGTTTGGCCGGCATAAACCCAAACACTACACCAATTATAGTGGAACACAAGACCGCCATAATTATAGAAATCGTCGAAAAGGACATTGCAAAATCCTTTGCAAATAAATTAAACAGCACACTAATGCCAAAGGAAAATAATACCCCTACCAGACCGCCGATCAGACAGATCAAGACAGCTTCTATCAAAAACTGTTCCAGAATATTATGTTGTCTGGCACCAATAGCCATACGAATACCAATCTCTTTAACCCGTTCTGTTACCGATACCAGCATAATATTCATTACCCCAATACCGCCAACCACCAGAGAAATCAATGCAATACAGGAAATTAACAACGTCATTGTCCCTGTTGTACTTTCGATCGTCTGCTTAATAGTGTCGCTATTACGAGTGAAGAAATCTTCAGTACCATGACGAGCTTTCAACAACTCAATAATACCTTTTTCTGCTGTCTGCGAATTGACATTATCCTTAATCTTAACTGTTACCGAAGTAATGTATTTTGTACCTGAAATACGGTTCATCAAAGTCGTATACGGCGTATACATCTGCAAACTGTCTGTATCACCGAAACCAGTATTATTAGGCTGGGCGACACCAATCACCTGTAAAGGCCTTTTATTGAATAAAATAACCTGACCAATCGGATTAGTACCATCAGAAAATAGCTTATTTTTGGTATTGTCATCAATGACTACAATCTGACTATTTTGTGTGACATCATCTTCATCGAACAAACGACCATAAGCCAGTTTGATACCACGTACGTCAAAATATTGATCACCCACTCCATTCAACTGAGCAGAAAGTGACTGATTTGCAAAAGTCAGTGTTCCTTTCATACCCACACCGGGAGTAACACTATCGACATAGGGCTGCTCTTTCAGAGAATTTGCATCAGCAACAGTCAACGTTTTAATTCTGCTTGATCGCCGATCGCCATAGCCTTTACCGGGATAAACAGAAATCGTATTCGTCCCGATAGCATTAATATCTTTCAGAATTTTTTCTTGTGAACCTCGCCCTAAAGCCACTACCGAAATGACCGAAGCAATCCCGATAATAATGCCCAGCATAGTCAGAAAAGAACGCATCTTATGTGCTTTAATTGCCTGAACAGACATCTTAAAAGATTCAAACAACTGATCTTTATAAAAAAGCCAAGAATTTTTTTCCTCAATACTGGTTATATTGCTGGGCGCAATATCCAAAGACTTACTGTGATCAGCAATAATCCGTCCGTCACGGATTTCAATTACCCGATTTGCATTGGCAGCAATCCCGGGATCATGAGTGACCATAACAATAGTGTGTCCAGCCTCATGTAAGCCGTGCAAAATCTCCATTACATTTTTGCCACTGGCAGTATCCAACGCACCAGTCGGCTCATCGGCCAGTATAATTTCCCCGCCATTCATTAAGGCGCGAGCAATACTGACACGTTGCTGTTGTCCACCGGATAATTCACTGGGTTTATTATTTTCCTTACCCGATAAACCCAGCTGGTCTAATAATTCCTGAGCTCGTTGTTGCCGTTCAGATAAATCCATACCGGCATAGACTGCCGGCAAAGCCACATTTTCGCGTGCAGTTAACGATCCTAACAGATTATAGCGCTGAAAAATAAAACCAAAACTCTTACGACGTAGCGCAGCCTGCTGATCGCCACTCATCGCAGCGGTTTCCACACTATCAATCTTATATGAGCCACTAGATGGTACGTCCAAACAACCAATAATATTCATCAGTGTCGACTTACCAGATCCAGACTGACCAATAATAGCCACAAAATCGCCTTTTTCAATGCTCAGATTAATATCTTTAAGCACATGTACACGGCTTTCACCATGCCCAAACCAGCGATTAACACCCTTAATTTCCAATAGACTCATGGTTTACATTCTCGGTCCGGGCATTTTGGCATTTTTAGATTGTCTTTTTTTTGCTTCAGCATTGTTCATAGAAGACACCACCACCTTATCGCCTTCTTTCAATCCTTTCACAATCTCAGTACGCATACCATCGGTAATACCTGTCTCAACCTGCACAGGGTGAACCTGCTGATTATTATCCAGCACCATCACTATCTTCTTACCTTGACGATGTTTAATGGCCTGATTCGAAACAGTTAAAACTCCCTTAACTGACTTGACCAGGATATTATTCTGCGTCGTCATACCAATATGCAATGCGCCGTCATCATTTGGCACCAGAGCACGGGCGTAATAGTAAATAGCTGTGTCTGTAGTATCGGTACTGGTATTGTAACTACCTTGAGACATCGTAGTCAGACCGGGGTCAACCACATCTAGTTTCGCATGTCGTTTTTTTGTATTATCAGCCAGTGTTGTAAATGTCAGTGACATGCCTGCCTTAACCTTGCTCATATCCCCTTCTGCAATCTGCATCTTATTCAACATTTTGCTTAAATCTGCCAGCTGTACAATAGTCGGTGTATTCTGGCTGGCATTCACCGTTTGCCCTTCTTCGACAGGTATAGATACAACCGTTCCATCCATAGGTGCAGTAATTCGGGTATAGCCCAGATCTGCTTCTGAAGTATTAATGGCAATCTGAGTTTGGCGAATTTGTGATCTAAGTTCAGCTACATTCGCTTTGGCGGCAGCCAGAGCGTCTTGCGCATTTTCCCAGTCGGCCTTCGAAGTTGCATCCTGTACCAATAATGCCCGTTCACGATCAAAAGCCCTTTGTTTTACTCTTAAGGCCACCTGCGCAGATACCAACTGAGCACGATAAGTGTCCAGTCTGGCTTTATTTGTATTAAGCGTATTCAATTGTGTTGTCGAATCAATACTGGCAATCAGATCGCCTTTCTTAACTTGCTGTCCCAGTTTCACATATAATTTTTTAATCTGACCTGAAGCCTGTGCGCCGACATCAACCAATTGCGCAGCAGAAATTTCACCGGTAGCATTCACAATCTGATTCAAATTACTGCGCTGTACTTCATCCGTAATATAATTCACTTCTTCTTTAGGGCGAAATATTGCCCAAAGTACTGCTATCAGCACCACTGCCAATAACAGCCAAATTGTCCTTTTTATCCATTTCTTCTTCATTTGCTTCAATATCCAAAATATAACAGCGAACGGTCTGCCGGCATTAATCTGTCACGGCAAAATAAAAGCGGATTGTAATTGACGATAAATCTATATATCAACCTGTTTACTAGCTAAA
>JAIL01000249.1 GCA_000725195.1 Snodgrassella alvi SCGC AB-598-O02 | reverse complement strand
AAAGCCTTTGGTGCGCCAATAGGTAAATCATTCGGGATGACAGTAGGTTGTCCGGCAGCGATAGGAGTCGTGATAGCAGATGTGGCGGCGAAATCGGCGGTAGTAGAAGGAATAGGCTATTCAAGCCCAGCGAGTGGAACCAGTTACAGTAATGAGGTGATATTCACATTCTCAGGTGATTCAGGAGCAGTTCGTCAGGCGGTGATAGCAGCACGAGAAATGGGTCTGAACTTATTATCGACACTTGATCCGAGTACCTTAAAATCAACCACCACTCCTTATATTTAATTAGGTCTGATTATGATAAAACAAAGCATCGGGTTAATTGAAACTGTTGGCTTAAGTGCAGCTATTGCTGCCGCAGATACAGCAGTGAAATCAGCTAATGTCACCTTAATTGGCTATGAGTTAACAAAAGGTGGTGGCATGGTTGTAGTGAAAATTTTAGGTGAAGTGGGCGCTGTTAATGCTGCTATTGCCGCTGCCAGTATTGCTGCCACTAAAGTAGGTAAAGTTTATGCTACCAAAGTGATTGCACGAGTGGCAGAAGGAATTGATCTCATTGTGAATTCACAAGATACCAAAATCCAAAAACAAGAGCCAGAAGCAATTAAGACTGAAACAGCTAGTCCTGAAACAGTTAAGGTTGATAAATTAGAATCTATCGAGGTTATTGTTACTACTGAAGAAAAAGAAGTTAAACCAATTCCAGACAATACGGTGATTCAGACGCAAATACCATTAACAAAAGCGGAAGAGAGTAAGAAAATAGTTAGTAAAAACGTCAAAGAAAAACCTAAATCACCACCTAAAGGAAAAAAATAAATATTTTTTCAAAATAAATTGTTTACTGAATTGGCGAGCGTGCTCGGATTTGATCTATTATATTGCAAATGTATGTATTTCAATGAAGAGTGGCGCTCATCTGTTTTTTATAAGACAACATAATAAATAGACAGATTAAATTCCAACAAATTTTTATCACAAATTGTAACAACTGAATAAGCGTATGCGGTTTTTTTGATGTACATCAATATGTAATGTAATTTTTTTTAAAACAAAATTTTTTCGCAGTGTGGATATCTTGTTTTAATAAATCTTAATACCGAATATAAAAAAATCTGTATTGATACGTAATACTGAAAATAACTCAACAAATGTATTAACCCTATATTTTACTATTATAAAAATACATGTTTAAATTGATTAACTATAGGTAACCATAAATAGCATCCAATTACTATCTATGGCAAAAACATCGTTAATTTACTCGTCTAAGGTTTAATCTGAAAGCTATCTTCCTTAAAGCAAAAAAACTGATGGTATTGTGTTAATACGATAACGCAATATTATTTAAAGTTATTACTATTTTAAATGGTTAGCGATAGCCCTTTTCCCTGTTCTTTGTAACTTAAGCCTGTCATAATATCAATGCACACATTTTTTATTGATGTTATCCATATTTCAACCTGAATATGTTACTCATGAATCATTACCAGATACGTTATTACCTGCTTTTATGTAGTGCTCTGTTGTTGGCTGCATGTAATTTATTACATAAAAAAACACCGACTCCCGATACCATTGTTTTACCAACTGGACAAGCGCACCCAGTTAATTATGTCTTTACTCCTCAAAAAGCTGGGGTCAGCTATCGAGTAGTATCTTATGATGGGTTGCCGCAATGGTCGCAGCAGTCTTTCGAGCATAGCCTAGAAGCATTTAAAATCAGCTGTATCAAATTGCAAGCCCAGCCCACTTGGCAGGTAGTCTGTCGGCAGGCACAACATATCAGCACAAATAAACATCAGGCCAAAAAATTCTTTGAGCAATACTTTACCCCATGGCAAGTTAGCCAAAATGGTCAACTGGCCGGTACCGTAACCGGATACTATGAGCCAATGTTGCTGGGCGATACCAAACAGACTGCTCAGGCACGTTTTCCCATATATGGTCTCCCCTCAGATTTTATTGTTGTACCGTTATCTACAGTAATGCGGCAGGGAAATGTGCGTATTCGGCTTACGGGAAAAAATAGTGGTGCGATAGCCGAAGATGGTACCTATATCGCCAATCTGGCTTCCTTTCCCATTAATGAAAAAAGCAAAGCCTTGAAAGGAAGAATTGCGGGTAATCAGTTTGTTCCATATTACACACGTGCCCAGATTAATGCCGGAGCACTTAATAACAAAGCACCTGTGTTGGGTTATGCTAATGATCCGGTCGAACTTTTCTTCTTACATATACAGGGATCCGGGCAATTAAAAACGCCTGATGGTCATGTGTTGCGATTGGGATTTGCCAATAAAAACGACTATCCTTACGTGTCTATAGGAAAGTATATGGCCAGTAAGGGTTATTTGCCATTAGCACAGACCTCCATGCAGGGGATTAAAGCTTGGCTACAACAACATCCGCAGCAACTGGCTGAAGTGTTGGGTCAAAATCCAAGTTACGTGTTTTTTAGCAGCTCAGTAGAACCCAGCAGCGGGCCAATTGGGGCGCTAGGGGTGCCACTCACCAGTGGTTATTCTGCTGCAGTCGATAATCATTTTGTCAGCTTGGGCGCGCCATTATTTTTAGCGACCACGCACCCGACCACTGGCTACGGTTTAAATCGTCTGATAATGGCACAAGACACAGGTAGTGCTATCAATGGTGCTGTAAGAGTAGATTATTTCTGGGGATACGGGGATGAGGCCGGAGCGTTAGCTGGAAAAATGAAATTTCCGGGCTATGTATGGCAATTGCTACCTAATGGTATGTTACCTCAGGTAAAATAAATTCTAGCTAATAAGCGCAAGCTCATGTAAAATATATACTCTGTTAATAATTGTAAGTAAAATATTACTGTAAATGAAAATTATGCATTTAATAATGCGCTTATATGCCAATAAAGTAATTAAAAGGGCGTAAATTATGGATCCAATTTTGGTTTTGCCCGTTTTAATAGCTCTAGTAGTTTTATTGTTTGTCATAAAAAAACGACAAAAAGCAGGTGGGCGCCCTCAATCTCGGAAAAAAAATTCTTCGTCAAAAGCGAGTAGTAAAACTAAGGCTAAGAAGAGTAGTACAACTGCACGTAAAAAAACAAATTCTTCTGCTGAGAAAAGTGCAATAGTCCGAGCTGGTGATAAAACCGAACAGCAAAAAGCCACTCCCAAACAGGATTGGGAGTGGAATACCTCAAATACTGATAATACAACTGTTTCTGTTGCAACAGTAGATCATCTGACCGAATATAAAGTTTATAAGCAGTTTGGATATTTCCAAAAAGCTGCAGAATCTCTGTCCACTTATCTGGAGCAAAACGCTGGCAAACAAAGCGGTGCTATGATCAGTACACTGGTAACAGAGCTAATCAGTCTGGGGCTACAGGCTAAAAATCCAGACATGGTTAGTGAGGTTATTGATCAATATCGTGCTCATCTTGATCGGGAGACTCTGGAAAATCTGATACGTCAGGGCTTGGCTTTAGATGAAAATCATCTGGGTTTACGTGTTTTAGCAGAAGACTTATTACATTGGGATGTTAAAGATACCGATAAAGAAGCTGGGGTTGATCATGACCTTAAATCAGAAACGCAAACTCCTGAGGAGGTGGCAGCAGACGATCATTATGTCGATGATCTGGCACTTGAACCACTGGTACAAGGCTATATAGGTAATTTTAGAATTCGTGAGGATGAGCAAGAAGTATTACTAAGCTTTTCCAAACCAGTAAACAGCTACGCTTTATTAAAAGAACAACTGCCTTATGATGCCGCGATCAGATGTCTGAATAAGGCCATTCAGACATCGAAAAAGCCTGCCGGATTGATCATCGACGCATTGGCTTTGGATTATCGCCACAACAGTATTAATATATTTGCCCAGCATTTATGGAATCTTTATTATACTTTGGGCAAGTATGGTAATAAAGTAAAAGAGCGTATGCTTGGTTGGGGGTATAGCTTAGGACAACACCCAATGTTTGAGCAGCTTGAAACCAAACCTGGCGAGACAGTACTTAGAGATATCGGGATTACCCATGGCTATTTGCCTATGAGTAGCAGTGCACTTAAAGCCAAGCGTTTACCGCTGGTTGAAAATACCAATGCAAATAATGAGGCGGAAGAAACACCGGGAGATCGTGTATTGCATGATGTGAAATCCTTACTAACTTATGGTCAGTTTGATGAAGCAATGGAATTGCTTGAAAAATCAATATTACTTTACCCTCAGGAGTCACAACTCTATATTACATTATTTGACTTATACGAGCGTGCTGAAGAATGGAATCGATTAGAAAAAATGTTACAGATAATCCGCTCCCAAATTCACACTCCTCCTGAAGAAGTTGTATTGGCAATGAGTCAATTACTGAAACGTATAAACCATGGTGGTGTACATAGTTAATGATGAACAATTCAATACCCAAAGTAAAAACTGCCCATGTTTTGCTCGTCAATGTGGATGATCGTCATGCAGCCATGTTGCGCATGGCCTTTAAGATGTACAATAGCGTGAATTACCACTTGATACAACCTGAAGAAGATATTCAGCCTGAATTGGTGCTGGTGGATGGGGATGCAGAAGATGGGAATGCTATGTGGCAAAAAACAAAAGATACCTATCCAAATGCGGTTGTGATATTTTTTGCTCATCAAGCTCCCTCAATAACGGCTCCGTTTTTACGTAAACCTATTAAATTTGAAACTTTATTTCAAAATCTGCGTAATTTAAAACAAGGTAATGGTATCTGGCTGGCTGACGAGAAAGCTGATGATCAGTCTGGAGTAACAGAATCGAATAAACCAGACAGTAATGATGCGCAAAAAGAATCAAATAATTCTGGCCATTCAGTCACTATCGAACGATTTTATCTTAAGCATACTTTATTGGGCTTGGTACGAACTCTGTCACAACAAAAAGATGATACAGCTATCTTGCATGAGGGTAAGCCTATATTAATCGTATTTCCCGAGATTGCTAAAGTTTTATTGGTAGTTGAAAGTGACGCATTACAAAAGTTATGCCGGCTTGATAATGTCGAGTGGCAAACTCGTGTCGTACCATCTACTACATCAGCTCAGCTACATGCCAAAGCTAAACTGAAGCTACAATCTTTTATCTGGCAGCTATCTATTTGGACTTCTCGAAATCGTCTGATTGACCCAATTTCAGCAAATACCATTGTTAGATTAAAGGCATGGCCAAATTTAACCCGTTTAGCTTACTTACCTGAAGCTATCCGTTTATCTGCTTTTCTGGCTCGGAGCCCTGTAGCTCTAAATATGCTTTATAAATTGTTACCAGTATCATTAGATGATGTTGTAAATTATATTGCTGCTACCTATTCAATAGGTGCACTCGAAATTGAACAACCGCTGACTCATTCAGCAATACAACAAGAGCAAGAAATAATTCTGACCAAAGAAGTCTCACCTTCAGCTTCGTCTACAGTTGAGAATGATGAAACGGCAGAGGATACTGAAAACATTGTACGCGAGCCGAAGGGTTTACTGGCACGTTTGATGGGCCGCTTGCGTAGCAAAAATACCTAAGCAGGAGCAATCATGGTTGAAAATAAAATTATATTTACCGGCCCGGTAGGGGTTGGGAAAACAACTGCTATCGCTGCGTTATCGGATGATCCACCGATACAAACTGATGCTAATGCATCAGATATGACACAGGATCGAAAAGGTTATACCACAGTTGCAATGGACTATGGTGTAATCAGACTGGATAGCAATACCAAGGTACATTTATATGGTACGCCAGGTCAGGAACGTTTTGATTTTATGTGGAGTATTTTAAGTAGAGGTAGTATGGGATTGATTCTGCTTCTCGATAATACTCGACCGAATCCACTGAAGGATTTGAAATTTTTTATTACTTCTTTTCATGATTTACTTGATGATGCTCCTGTAGTAGTAGGGGTGACTAAAATGGATTTAAATTCACAGCCAGGTGTCGAAGTATACCAACAATATTTGGCGCAACATAATATGAATGTCCCAGTATTTGAAATCGATGCTCGTAATGAGGACGATGTAAAACAATTGGTTACTGCAATGTTGTACTCCATTGATCCGGGGTTGGAAGGATAAGATAAGATGGATTCTACATTACAGTTACATAATGATTTATACCCCAAAGTTATGCCTGCCGGGGCATTCTATGCTGTTTCCAGTAATAGTCCCAGTGCCAGTCGTAAATTACTGGCTAATATCTTGCGGGCAGATGTTAAAGCCAAATTAACTGAAGAACGTTTGAGAGAATGGGCAGAAACTGATGACACGCATACTGCTTTAAGTCTATTGTACCGATTACAACGTCTGGAATTTCTTTACGGAGAAGCCATACCCAGCTCACAGATAGTTGAAGTTACTTCTGATGTTTTTGAAGATATACTTGGACAATTATCTGATAGCCACAGAGCTTTACTGGTAGATCAGAATGGTTTTTATTTTGCCAATGTTGGTTTTAATCATGAAACTGCTGAAGAAGTGGCTAATCTAGCCAGTGAAGCGATAAGATTATCAGAAAAAAATAATCTTCTGATTAAAAATAATCTCAATATTTATAATACTGCTGTTGGTATTTGTGATCCTGCTGGCCAAAGTGAGTTGACCTTTTTCCCCCTTTATATCGGCAAAAACAAAAATATTTTGGTAACTGCTGGTCAACCACTACTCAATAGTGAAGCTTTTGTCACTCTGGTACGCGGACTCTATTTGTTGGATGCTGAAGACGTTCAATCAACAAAAGAATAACATCGTTAGGAAGATATCAAGATGCAAGAAAAATTACTGGTTTCGGTATTAAGTGATTTGAATGACTCTTCGGCTGATATTACTGCGTCTGCTGTAATTTCTACCGATGGTTTGCCGGTTGCAACCTTGTTACCGAAAGGTGTTGATCCAGATCGAGTCGGCGCTATGGCTGCTGCTTTGCTGGCTTTAGGTAACCGCACTTCTCGTGAATTACAATGTGATGATCTGGAACAAGTTATGGTTAAAGGTAAACATGGTTATGTTTTACTGATACAAGCTGGCGAGACTAATGTTTTAGCTGTAACCGCCAACGAAAGTGCTACATTAGGTCTGATTTTACTTGATGCCAGAAGAGCTGCACGTAGTATTGTTGATATATTGCATTAATATAGATTTAAAATAAACCCTGCATATTATTAAATATGCAGGGTTTACTTCATCAATAATTGCTTATATTATTCAAATTGGTCTTTATAATTAAATTTGTGATGCTGAACTTTACGGTGAATTGAAAGTTATAAAAATTAATTTATATCATTAAAACAAAGTTTTTTAGCAAATTTGTTATGATTTGAACAGATGGTTACTTAGAATATGAAAAATCTTTTTTGTTGTTAATTAATTGTATTTTAATAATTTTATTTGGATATTATTATTATAATTTCGATTGCTATACTGATTTTTGTTCAATTTCAATGGTGTCTTGTTGAAATATATCAACGACAATAAGAGAAGAAATATATTCCTATGAAACGTTTTCGCATAAGTTAATATAATGTATTCATTGTGTAATATATGATGTGAATAATAAAATTGTCTGTATTAAAGTTTAAGTGTTTAGTATTATGCATAATAATACATGTTTATCACTTTCAAACATTCTTTCAATGAAGATTGCTAAAAAAAAATTATTTTTAAAACATTTATATACTGTTTTTGATCTTAGTATCAGTAACCATAGCCATACAAATACTGTGCCTGATACCAAACAATGGCGACAATGGATTTGGCAAACATGTAAAAATGAATATTATTACGCTAATATAGCGGTAATTTTGTATGATGAAGAAGCTGCACGTGAGTTAAATTTCAATTACCGACAAAAGAATTATGCTACTAATGTATTGAGTTTTGCCCTGAATGAGGGGGAATCGGTATTTATCTCTGAAAAAAATGAACTTAATGGTGATTTGATTTTTTGTCCTCAAGTTATTGAAAGAGAAGCTGCTGAGCAAAATAAATCTCTATTAGCTCATTATGCTCACTTGACTATACATGGTGTTTTACATCTGATGGGATATGATCACATGAATGATGAAGAAGCAGAAATCATGGAAGAACTTGAAATTCGCATCATGCATCAGTTAGGATATGCAAATCCCTATACACAGGATGAATATTAAATATGGACGATAGTTCGTCGAAGCCAGGTTTTTTTGAGCGTTTAGTCAACCGTATCGCTGGTGAGTCGCCTGATACAGAAGATGATGTACTACAAATTCTGCGTGAAGCTTATGAGCGTCAGGTATTTGATGCTGATACTTTACAGTATTTGAAAAATATTTTGGATTTTTCAGATCTTGAAGTACGTGATGTCATGATTACCCGTAGTCAAATGGATGTTATCAAAATAGATGACACTCCGGAAAAAATTATTGCCTATATTGTTGATACAGCTCATTCTCGTTTTCCAGTAATTGGCGAAGATAAAGATCAAATTCTGGGAATATTGCACGCTAAGGATTTACTAAAATATTGGGGGCGGGCAGAACAGTTTCAGTTGGAACAGATCTTACGTCCTGCGGTATTTGTTCCTGAAAGTAAATCATTAAATATATTATTAAAAGACTTTCGGGAAAAACGTAATCATATGGCGATCGTCGTCGATGAGTATGGGGGTATATCTGGACTAGTTACATTTGAAGATGTCATTGAACCGATAATTGGTGACATTGAAGATGAATTTGATGAGGACGATAGCGCTGATAATATTTTTGCCGTTTCTGCAGAACGTTTTCGCGTCAATGCGGTAACAGAAATCGAAACCGTTAATGAATTTTTTGGCACAAATTATTCCGATGAAGACGTTGATACCATTGGCGGCTTAGTTATTCAGGAGCTAGGGCATATGCCGGTGCGAGGAGAAAAAATTACCATTGGTAAATTAAATTTTACCGTAGCTCGTGCAGATGCTCGTCGACTGCAAACCTTAATGGTAACAATAAATAAGCAAATTAATTAAGTCGATTTGTTATATATGTATTAATCTGAAATTTGCTGTTTAAATATTAGTAAGGTTGCATAATAACTTTACTAATTTAGTCAATATATTTCAAATACCTAATTGAAATATAATCATGTTAACTAACCATTGTTGTTTAAAAATTCATTACTATATAAATTGATTTGAGATTAGTAAATTTAATATTTATTTAAGCTCAGATTAAGCCTGAATACAGCCACATAACTGGCTTTGGAGATTGTGTGTCCGATCGAATAAATGATGCTATACATTATCCTTTTATGACAATATTGCGTCAGGCATGGGTTTATTGGCCATCATTATTGTTATCTGCCGTAATGCTGCCATTTATTTTTGCACCGTATTATCAATATTGGCTAGCACCACTATTACTGGCTGAATTATTGATTTATCAGGCTATTCGGCCAGAATGGCGGCTACGATCTGTTTATTTATGGGCGTTAACAGCATATACTTCGTTATTATACTGGATTGATATCGCCTTACATGATATAGCAGGGTTGCCTCAGTATTTTGCCTGGCCTTTGACTTTATTACTACCGGCCTATCTGGCAGTTTATCCAACACTGGCTTTTTGGTTACTGGGTAAATTCAGACTTACGGATTCAATTCGTTATAGTGTAGTGTTACCTTTATTATGGACTCTGACTGAATTTGTGCGCGAACGCGCATTAACCGGTTTTGGCTGGGGTGCAATGGGTTATAGCCAAATAGCCAATTCTCCATTAGCTGGTTTTGCGCCGGTAGGCGGTATTTTCCTAGTTACATTCGTTACAGTTGCCACTGGCTGTTGGTTAGCGATGCTATGTTTAGCCCAAAAAAAACATGCAAAAATATGGTATGCAATAGCAATAATGGTTTTGTGGATAGTAGGTACTCTGTTAAAGCAATATGATTTTACTAAGCCAGACGGTACGCAAGCCAGTGTCGCTTTAGGGCAGGGTAACATTGCTCAGTCGATAAAGTGGCATCAAAGTTCGTTGCAACCAACTTTACAACGTTATCTGGATCAGATAGCGTCGACTCGAGCCAATATTGTTATTTTGCCGGAAACAGCCATTCCGATAATGCGACAAGTATTACCAGAAGAGCAATTAGAGTTATTTGCCTTAACGGCCAAACGTCAGGGTTCGGCTCTAGCAGTTGGTATACCTCAATTCACATCTGATGGACAGGGATATCAGAATGTGGTATTAAATTTAACGTCAGAAATAAATGGTAATGAATTACCTTTCTATGCCAAAAATCATTTAGTACCTTTTGGTGAATATATTCCCTTGCCGAGTCTTTTAGGCTGGATGTATCGGCTAATGGATATCCCCTTAGCTGGTTTTTCAGTTGGAGGAGCAGCCCAGCCACCATTACAACTGGCGAATCAACGCGTTAGTTTTAATATATGTTATGAGGATGGGTTTGGTGATGAGCTCATTGCATCAGCGAAACAATCCAGTTTACTGGCCAATATTAGTAATATGGCCTGGTATGGGCATTCACATGCTATGCAACAGCATTTACAGCAATCACAGGCCCGTGCTTTGGAAACAGGACGTTTTATGGTGCGTGCAACTAATACTGGTATGACAGCAATTATTAATCCTAAAGGTCAGATTGTTGCTCAACTTAAACCGGATATTGCTGCCGTATTAGAAGGAAACATACAGGGATATCAGGGTAATACGCCTTATATGTCTCTAGGTAGTAGTTGGCCACTGGCAATGATAAGTTTATTGATAGTCATAGCTTGTTGGAGTTATGGTCGTTTGCGTGTTAGACAGGTGTAATTTATGGTATAACTGTCATATATTTTTAATAAATTATGTATATATACTTAATTTTACCAAATCAATACGGATTAAAAATAATTATTGAAGTACATTATTGATAAGATTACAATAATGAATTAATAGCTTAGTTATTGATTTGCTTTGGCTGATTGTAAAAATTCCCTAGTGGCAAATTGGATAGCTAAGGACACACAGAAAGGATAGGCATGAATAAAGCTTTTGCATTACCCGTGCCGACTGGACACGGCAGTTTGGAGCAATACATTCATACTGTAAATAATATTCCGATGCTTTCTCCAGATGAAGAGCAAAATTTGGCTATTCGTCAGATCGAAGGGGATCTTGAGGCAGCAAAAAAACTGATTTTATCGCATTTACGTGTTGTGGTATCTATTGCGCGTGGTTATGACGGATATGGTCTGAATCAGGCTGATTTGATTCAGGAAGGTAATATAGGTTTAATGAAAGCAGTGAAACGTTTTCAGCCTAGTCGGGGTGTACGATTATTTTCATTTGCAGTGCATTGGATTAAGGCAGAAATCCACGAGTTCATTTTGCGTAACTGGCGTCTGGTACGTGTTGCGACAACCAAACCACAAAGAAAATTATTTTTTAATTTACGCAGTATGCGTAAATCTATGTCTGCGCTAAGTGATAAGGAAGCACAGTCAATTGCGGACGATTTAGGCGTTAAGCTTTCCGAAGTAATGGAAATGGAGCAACGTATGACCGGTAAGGATATGTCTTTACTGGCCGAAAATGATGATGATGATAATTTTGCGCCTATTGACTGGTTAACTGATACAGATTCTGAACCTACTCAGGTTTTGTCCAAGCAGGCACATTATGCTTTACAGACTGAAGGTTTACAGGAAGCATTAAGTAAATTGGATGATCGCAGTCGTCATATTGTTGAAAGTCGTTGGCTGGCAGATGATGGTGGTCTGACTTTGCATGATTTAGCTGGTGAGTATGGTGTATCAGCCGAACGTATTCGTCAGATAGAAGCGAAGGCAATGCAGAAATTGCGTGGCTATTTGATTGATTCAGATTAAGAGAAAACTATTAGATTAATACCATAAATATCTTTATATTTATGGTATTAATATTAAAAAAAATTATAAATAGAAATTTCTCCAGGCTGTTATTTCTAAATTAATTTTTTAAAACTAGATGAATTATTTTTATAGAAATTAAACTAATACTATGTCTGGTAATTTTTTTAAATATATAATTATTGGTATATTAAATACTATTTTTACGCTGGCATTGATATTTTTGTTAACTTATTTGGGAAATAATATTTATTATGCAAATACTATAGGTTATATATTTGGGATAATATTAAGTTTTTTTTTGAATAGTAAATATACATTTCAATCAAAAATTTCTTTTTCAAAATTATTGAAATTCATAATTGTATGTATAATTAGTTTTTTGATAAATTTGTTTTGTATCAATTATATATTAAAAAATATATCTTCTAATATTTATTTAGCGCAATTTATTGGTTGTATATTTTATACAATAACTGGCTATTTATTAAATAAAAACTGGGCATTAAAATAATTGAAAGGGTTTTATGTGTAATGGTATTTTGCCTTCACTTGCTATTGTAGTACCTTGTTACAATGAAGAAGAGATATTCCCGATTTGTTTAGAAAGTTTGTCCAAAATTCTTATAGATTTAATTTCACAATATAAAATAAACAAAAACAGTTATATTCTTTTTGTTGATGATGGTAGTTCAGATTTAACTTGGAGTTTAATAAAAAAAGCAGTTGAAAAGGGAGATAAAGTTAAAGGGATTAAATTATCAAAAAATCAGGGACATCAAATAGCTTTATTAGCAGGCCTTTCTTTTATTAATACAGATATTAGTATCAGTATCGATGCTGATTTGCAAGATGATATTAATGCTATCTATAAAATGATTGAAGAATATTACATTGGTAATGATATCGTTTATGGCGTCAGAAGTGATAGATCAAGTGATAGTAGATTTAAAAGGATCACCGCAAATAGTTATTATAAATTTATGTCTATAATGGGAGTATACCAAGTTGAAAATCATGCTGATTTTCGTTTATTAAGCAACAGAGCAAACAAGAGCCTACTTAAATATAATGAAAGTAATATTTATATTCGAGGTATAATTCCTTTATTGGGATATCGTTCTTCAAAAGTATTTTATTCTCGAAAAAAAAGAGTAGCAGGTCAATCTAAATACCCAATCAAAAAAATGTTATCTTTAGCTGTTGAAGGTATAACTTCTTTTTCAATTATGCCATTAAGGATAATTTCAGTTTTAGGGTTTATTACATGTTTATCAGCTATACTAATTAGTCTATATGCATTAATCCAAAAATTTGAAGGGCATGTAATTGAGGGTTGGGCTTCAATAATGATTTCTATTTTTTTTCTAGGTGGAATTCAATTAATATCAATCGGTGTAATCGGTGAATATATTGGAAAAATGTACTTAGAATCAAAAAAAAGACCGAAATATTTTATTGAAGAGGAATGTTAATGCGAAAAAGTAGGACTTTATTTTTTGTCATATCTTTAATATACATAATAGTTATAACTTCAATTTATGTTTCTCAAGAACATAATATTTATTATTGGGATTATAGAGGTTATTGGATTATGTGGGAGGATTTATCGAATAAGATAATTCAATCCCCATATATGGCTGTAAAAGATATTATACATAGTATTGATTATGATGATTATAATCCAAGTCCAATTTTAATATTAACTATATTTAAATTTTTGCCGATTTCTTCTAGATTAGCCTACATTTTAGCAATTAATTTAATCTATTTATTTCCAATTGCTTTAATATTTGCTTTATTGCAAAAAAAAATTTCTAATACCAATAAAGTTGTTGGTTCACAAATTTTGGATTATATATTAGTTATAACGTTTGTACCTTTTTGGGTTTCTTCTTTGAGAGGATTTCCTGATTTATGTGGTTTATTTTTTATAATATTATCAATATATTACGTGATAAGTATTGATTTAACCCAAAAGATTGATCTCAAAAATAGTATTAAAATTGGCCTATGCTTATGGTTAGCTTTTTTGCTCCGTAGATGGTATGCATATACCATTGTATCATTATATGTGACTTTACCTTTTTTGAATATTTTTTATAATAATAAAAAATTAAATATAAACTTACTAAAATATACTGCTGCTAATTTTTTTCTATCGGGTTTAACAAGTATAATATTTGTTTGCTTATTTCAAAAACATTTATTATTAAGAATTTTTAGCACTAACTATAGTTATATTTATTCAGCGTATCGTTTCAATATAGGTTATTCTATAAAGATTACCTTATTATATTCAGGTATTTTATTTTGTCTACTAGCACTTATATTTTCTATAATAATTTTACGAAATGGGAACAATAAATCTAAAGTAATAACTATTTTTTCTTGGAGTAATTTAATTCTAAGTTTTAGTTTATTTACCCATACACAAAGTGTAGGCCAGCAGCATATAATGCCATTTACTTTTTGGATATTATTTTTATTTTCTCAAGGAATATATTTCATATTAGAAAAAGTATGTAAAATAAAATATAATTTATATACTATTATCGGTTTATCTGCATTTTTAACTATATCTCATTTAAGTAGTTTATTTAATATATTTAAAATAGATGAAGATAGTAGCTATAACTTCTTACCTAAGTTACATACACCACTTAAAACTGATAATTATTCAGAATATATTGAGTTAGTAAAGGATATAGAATATTTAACTAAAAATAATAAAAAAATTACAGTTTTTAGTTCAAGCTCCACATTAAATAGTGACCTATTAGATAATTTATCTAACAAAGAACTAAATAAAAATTTAACTTATGAATCACAAATTGATCTGCGTGATGGATTTAGAGTTGGTTCAATTATGAGTGAATATGTAGTTGTAACAGACCCTATTCAATTACATGTTAATTCATCTGGACAAAAAGTGATTTTTATACCAGCTTCTGATATTTTAAGCAAAAAAGGAATTGGTAAAGCATACTCTAAAATTAGTAGAAAATATTTACTTAAAAATAATACTAGTGCATGGATTTATAAAAAAGATAGGGCTTTTAGAGTTGATGAAGTAGATGATCTTTTAACGAATTTTTATCAGTACTATCCAATGTGGAAAAAGAATTATAGTGATAATAAATTGATACTCTCCTATTTAAATGCTGCTATTTCTAGAGGTGATCTTTGGGGAGTATTTGATTTACAAAATGATGGTACTATCATAGCCCATCCTGGAGAGAATGAACCAACAATTGTGAATTGGACATTAATCGATACTAATAAACTTAAATTTACTCCAATAAATCGGAGTTGTAATATTGAAGACCGTATAAATATTGAAATTTTAAATAATTCCAATGAAAGATTACAATTTTATTTAACTAAGACACAAGAAACAACTATAGATGTTTCAAAATTCAAAAATATTCCGTCTAAACTTATTATTAAAAAAGTTAAGGATTCAGGTTGCGATGCTATTAAGATCACTTTTGTACAATAATTTAAATTATGCGAATTTTAGTACTGTGAATTTCACAACTTACATATACTAGAATAATTATTCTAATAATTAAACTTTGTAAAGATTTGATATAAAATAAATTTTATGAATGTTAATAATAGTATAATTTATAAATTAATTTAGTAATTTTAAGATTAATTTAATATAAAATATTATAAAGTTTAGTATATTAACTATTAACTCTTTGTGTGTTTGGAATTTTTCAATGTCTAAAATTTGATATTTATTTAGATGATTATATATTTTTTAATACATTTTCGCTATATTTATTAAAATTAACTATTTAACATACTTAATATAAATTTATTATTTTACATTTCAGCAAATTGAATTTTAATTAAAGATTTAAACTTTAATAATATCATCAATAGTAGGGAAGAATCTAATTGATAAAAATTAATTATTAATAATCTTCATATCCTTTTTAGGAAAACTAAAAACTAATTGAAAAGTTAAATGTAAAGGAGCTGATCTGTTCTAGTTTTCTGTTAATTGCGACATATCGAATATTATTGTAACTATCCACTAAAATAATATAGCAAGAAAGAAGAAAATTCTTTATGGTATTTTTAAGGAGAATTTCAATATGAAAAAATTATCAGAGCACTAAATTGTATCTATTTTAAAAGAAACTGAAGTTGATATCCCTATCAAAGTGCTTTGCCGTAAATATACTATGACAGTGTCTACTTTTTATAAAAATGGTGGGATAAATATGGTGGTATGCAATCTTCGGATATTAAGCGGTTAAAAAAAAGCTGGAAGCTAAAATCGTAAACTTAACAAATGTATGCCGAATTAAGTTTAATTTCTCAGCTTCAGCAAGAAATAATAAAAAAGCTATAGTTGTCGACGTCAGTTCGTAAGAGTCGAGTACAAACACTTCAGTCATAATACTGTGTAACAATTAAAAGGAGTTGAAATATTGTGAATTTAAGTCGCTGTGCTTACTACTACCAACCTAAATCGACAGATAACTCTATGATTATTTCGTTACTCGAGTCAATAACAGACAAGCATTTACGTTAGGGATTTCTTAAATGTTTTCATCGAATCAGAAAACTGGGATATAAGTGGAATCATAAACGAGTTTATTGTCAGTTAAAACTCAATATTCGCTCTAAACGGATTAGACGGTTATCCCAACGTTATCCTCAGCCATTATCAGTACCAAGTCATCTGGCAGAATGTTAATCAATCGATTTTATGAGAGACAGTTATGAAAACCATCGTCGATTTAGAACCTTTATGTTATTGATGATTTTAATCGTGAGGTATTAGGCACCGACATAGCGGTCAGTTTATCAACAGGTAGAATTACTTGTTATTTAGACAAATTAGCTCAATATCACGGTTATCCATTAAAAATATGAGTTGATAAAGGTGCAGAATTTACCGCCAACAGATTCACAAACTAGGAAAAATCATTTGGAAAAAGTATAGATTATATTAGACCTAGCATTCCTTATCAAAACGGCTATAGAACGATTTAATCTGACATATCGAACAAAGGTGTTAGATTTGTATTTGTAAAAGAAATCTGAAACAAGTAAGAAAAATAACGGAAGAATGGTATAGCACAGAAAGACTGAATGAATCATTAAATAATATGACACCAATTGAATATAGAAAGATGAAGCAATTACCACGATTTTCTACTTGGTTTATGTACTAACTTTAGGATATTTACAATGGTATGGTTACAAAGCATAAATTTTATGAAAAATTTATATATCATTATATTCTTTTAAAATTGTTGCTCTGATTAGCCGTCTCGTACAAATATGTCTTATAAGTGTCTTTCCGCTTGTAAAAGTTATATTCATTCTTAAAATTTTCAAATACTACTAATATTTGTATGCAGGTGTTGTAATGCAGAAAATACTGCATTACTTTCTTCAGGTGTCAGCTCCTGTGATTGTGTCATAAAATTGTTTGTTGCTGTTAAGTCGGTTGCGGTAAAGCATTTTTCTGTTTGATTAAATTTTTTAATTGGGTGTGAGATTGCTCCTGTTCTTCTAATAATGCTTGGCAATCTAGAATACGTAAGTCGTTGTCACGGGCAAAATTCATTAAAAAGTTAAATGCAACAGGACTGATCTGTTGTAGTTTTTTGTCAATTGCGACATAGCGAATATTATCAATTGAGATTGGACGTACCCATTTATGATAAGAAAGACGATGTCCCTGATCAAATGAAGACAAAATACCACATAATCGCTCCGCCCAATCACTTGGGCGAAAGTGTCTATTATTTTTTTGCGTTATGCCTTGAATTAGTATTTCATAAAGATTGCATGTCTGCATAATTGCCTCTTGATAATGCTATTTTGTCAGAATCTATTTAAAATTATGTCAATATTATACTACATTATCATTCTAACTGTTTTGTCTCTTATTTCTCAGCGATACCTAGTTTGCTGACAGTTTGTATTTAATCAGGGTAAGTAAAAAACCTAGGTAAATAATCTAAATCGACATTGTGTCAGTATCAGAATTGGTTATGTAAAGATGCCTTTTTATTGAAATCAGTTTACTTTATTAAAGCAATGTAATATCTCCACAAATATTGATTTTTCAGTTTTTGCGTATATTCAAACTAAGATTAATAAATGTATCTCTAGAAGGTATGAATAGTATTTTGTTACTCCAAAATTTCTGATGAATGTTTGCAATAGTTAAAAAAAAATATAAGGTTTATTCATGCTCAAAGATGTGTAGTGATGCATTTTAGGCGTGCAAAAAATTGTTTTTCAATAATTTATTATAGATCACTTAACGATAAAGTAACTGGGGAAACATGGAATGAAGAAAATTACTGCGATGATTAAACCATTCAGATTGGATGCAGTACGAGAAGCGCTAGCTGATGTGGGCGTGCAGGGTATGACGGTCAGTGAAGTAAAAGGTTTTGGACGACAGAAGGGACATACTGAAATTTATCGGGGAGCAGAATATGAGGTGGATTTTTTACCCAAGATTAAGATTGAAGTTGTTTTGCCAGAGGAATTAGTTGAACGAGCGATAGAAGCCATTAAAAATGCCGCTAAAACAGGTAAGGTTGGTGATGGCAAAATTTTTGTTATGAATGTTGAAGAAGTTATTCGCATTCGTACTGGCGAGTCAGGCATTGATGCCGTGTAGCGATCGATATAGTTTTTAATAGGAAGAAAAATGAAGAAATATATCTCTTATTGGGCTATGGTTATGATGATGCCCGGGCCGGTTATGGCTGCAGATTTGGATAGTTGGTGGCGGCCACTTACACAAATTAATGATGGTAATACGGCCTGGGTGATGACTTCTGCTGTATTGGTATTATTCATGACCATTCCTGGGTTAGCATTATTTTATGGCGGAATGGTACGCAAAAAAAATGTTTTAGGTACTATGATGCACAGTTTTACTATTGCTGCATTGGTAAGTATTCTTTGGATGGTGATTGGTTATTCATTGGCTTTTACCCCAGGTAATGCATTTATTGGTGGCTTTGATCGCTTCTTCTTGTATGGTATGGGACTGGATCAAGTAAGGGAGATGACTACAATTGTGCAAGGTGAGGGGACAATTCCTGAATCGGTATTTATGTTTTTTCAAATGACGTTTGCCATTATATCGACAGCCATTGTGACCGGTGCTTTTGCTGAACGCCTGAAATTTTCAGCTTTATTGTTGTTCTCTGGTCTTTGGGTAGTTCTTGTTTATGCACCTATTTGTCATTGGGTCTGGGGTGGTGGTTTCATGTCCCAATCTCAAACGCCCGTAATGGATTTTGCTGGTGGTACTGTGGTGCATATCAATGCGGGGATAGCCGGATTAGTGGCTTCGTTGGTGATTGGTAAACGTGTTGGTTACGGTAAGGATGTAATGGCACCGCATAATATGGTGTTGACGTTAACTGGTGCAGCCATGTTATGGATAGGTTGGTTTGGATTTAATGCTGGTTCGGCTGGTGCTGCTGATGCTTCTGCGGGTATGGCCATGGCAGTGACGCAAATTGCTGCAGCCGCAGGTGCATTAGTTTGGATGCTGTGTGAAAAGGTTGCTGGTCATAAACCTTCAGCACTCGGTCTGGCATCAGGTGCTATTTCCGGTTTAGTAGGAATTACGCCAGCTGCTGGTTTTGTAGGGCCTCAGGCTGCTCTGCTGATAGGGATATTAACAACGATTGGCACGTATTGTGCATCAGTATTTCTGAAGCGAAAATTTGGATATGACGATTCACTGGATGCATTCGGGATCCATGGTTTTGGTGGTATTGTCGGCTCTGTTCTGACTGGATTGCTATTCAGTAATATTATTTTTGGTGGTGAGGCAACCATTGGCAGCCAGTTATTGGCACAAATTAAGGATGCTGCTATTACTATTGTTTATAGCAGTGTAATAACTTATGTCATTCTTAAGATTGTAGCGATCATTTGTGGTGGCTTACGTATTGACCGTGACGCAGAACATGAAGGAATGGATATCAGTATTCATGGAGAGCATATTGAATAAAATGGGCTTATATTGAATATAATAAACTCAATCCAGATGATCAGTTCTGGATTGAGCTGTATATGATTAATTAATTCAGATCTGAGTATTTGGCTTATAAACGTATTCAGCAATTGCTGCGTTAGCGGTACAGATATTTGTATAAAAGTAGCAAAGCAAATTCCACAGCTTTTGTGCGAATCTCATCGCGGCTGCCTGAAAAAATATGGTGTTTAGCCCAGATACGTTGTTTGGTCGCCAAACCAAACCATACTGATCCTACTGGATTTTCAGCACTGCCACCACTGGGGCCGGCAATGCCAGACACGGCTAAGGCATAATCGGCCTTAGCGGCAATGAGTGCACCTAGTGCCATTTCTCGCACACATTCCTCACTGACCGCACCATAATGATTTAAAGTTGTGTCATTGACTTTGAGTAATTGCTTTTTAGCTTGATTACTATAGGTAACATAACCCATATTAAACCATTTTGAGCTACCGGGTAATTTAGTCAGTTCTGCTGCTACTAAACCCCCTGTGCAGGATTCAGCACAGGTAACGGTGTGACCTAAATTATTCAGTTTGCTTGTTATGTCAATTAGTGTTTGTGTCATGATGATGTTTTCTAAAATAAGCAATAAGACCATTGGTGGATGCATCATGCTGTAATGGTCCGGTAGTACCTAGTTCAGGTTGGATTTTTTTAGCCAGAACTTTGCCATATTCAACACCCCATTGATCAAAAGAGTTTATCCCCCAGATAATACCCTGTACAAATACTTTATGTTCATACATTGCCAGAAGCATACCCAGATTAAAAGGATTTATTTCATCTAGTAATAAAGTATTAGAAGGTTGATTGCCAGGAAATACCTTTTGTGGTGCCAGCATATCACGGCTTTTATTATCTAAATGCATTAATTCAGCATAAGCTTCTGCCAGTGTTTTTCCGTGCATCAATGCTTCGGTTTGAGCGAAAGCATTGGCTACCAGCATTTTATGTTGGGTACTGACATGATAAAAACTATTAATAGGGACAATAAAATCAGATGATATCAGCCGTGGACCCTGATGTAATAACTGGAAAAAAGCATGCTGACAGTTTACACCTTCTTCGCCCCAGATAACCGGACCAGTATCGAAGTCCAGATGTTCGCCGTATCGGCCAACTTGTTTTCCATTACTTTCCATATCTAATTGCTGCAAATGCGCGGCTAAGCGGCGTAATCCATGGTCATACGGAATAATGGCATGGCTGGTTGTGTTATAAAAAGTGTGGTACCACAAACCGATTAAACTTAGTAAAACGGGTATGTTATGACGTAACGGTGCAGTAAAAAAATGTTCATCCATCGCTCGTCCACCCGCGAGGAAATCTTGAAAATTCTTTTTGCCAATCGCACACATTACAGATAAACCAATGGTAGACCAGACAGAAAAACGTCCGCCTACCCAATCGAACATGGCAAAAATATTTTGAGCGTCGATACCGAAATCTTGTGCTTTACTGACGGCACTGGATATTGCAATAAAATGACGTGCGATATCTTTTTCAGTCATTCCTTGCTGTAAAAACCATCTACGGGCTGTTTGTGCGTTTAACAAAGTTTCAGGGGTGGTAAACGATTTACTGGCAATGATAAATAGACTGCGGGATGGTTTGATGGTATTTAAGACCTCCATTAAATTGGCGCCATCGACATTTGCTACATAATGTACATTGAGATTTGGCTGCTGAAATGGACGTAAAGCTAAAGTCACCATTTCCGGTCCCAGATGGGAACCACCAATGCCAATATTGACAATGTCGGTAATAGTTTCTCCTGTTACGCCAGTATACTCACCATTGCGAACAGATTCCGCAAATGTAAATGCGCGCTCCAGCTCTGCATGGATATCCGGTACCACATTGTGATTGTCCACATAAACTGCCACCTCAGCAGGTAATCTAAGCGCAGTGTGCAAAACAGCTCGATTTTCACTGATATTGATTTTTTCACCGCGGCGCATTTTATCAGTCCAGCCACGTACATCAGCTATAGTGGCTAATTCAATCAATAAGTTTAAGGTGTCTTCGGTAATACGATTTTTACTGTAATCAAGCATTAACCCATTCAGTTGTTCATGCATTTTTTCAAAGCGATCTGGATCCTGTTCAAACAATTCACGCATATGGAGGAATCGTGTGCTACGTTGATGCTGATGTAGCTGTGCCCAGATGGCAGTTTGATTAATAGAGCAGGAAGGGTTCATTTTGACGAATGAGGACATTGGCAGACCAAAAAATAATATACGAAATCAGACTGGCATTTTTAAAAAATGCTCACGGTAATACGCCATTTCCTCAATGCTTTCCTTAATATCATCCAGCGCCTGATGTGCCCCTTTTTTAGTTACCCCTTTTGCTATGGCGGGATTCCAGCGTTTCGCTAACTCTTTTAGAGTTGATACATCCAGATTACGATAGTGGAAATAGGCTTCTAACCGTGGCATATAGCGCACCATAAAACGACGATCCTGATGAATTGAATTGCCACACATTGGTGAGGATTTTTCTGGAATCCATGCGCTGATAAAATCCAGTAATTTTTCTTCCGCCTGTGCTTCAGTGAGGGTTGAGGCTTTGACTCTAGCAACAAGTCCGGTACGATTATGTGTAGCAGTATTCCATGCATCCATATGATCAATAATATTATCAGGCTGATGGATGACAAACACTTCTGATTGCGCTAAGACATTTAGATCAGAGTCGGTGATAATCATGGCAACTTCAATAATGCGATCATGTTCAGGATTTAACCCAGTCATTTCCATGTCCAGCCAAGCCAGATTTTGAGCGTTTTGCATGACAAACTTTAATTTTAACAATAATAAATTATTTTAACTTTTTTCTGTATTGCCTGATAGATTTAAATGGTGAAATTTTCTGATATAAAATATTTTATTTATACAAATGGCATATATTTAATTTTTGCTGCAATTAATAAATATCGGATTTGTAGGAGTTAATTTTATCCTTAACTGATTTGAAAATATGCATTTAAGGTGATGTACCCATAATTTAAAATATTATTAAAATGATTATCATCGCATTTATTCATCAATGCATGACCAATTTTTTAGTTTAAATTCATAGCCGATCGGCCAGAGTTGCTGATTTATTAATCAATAACCGCTATACTTAAATACAGAAATTTATTTAAACTATTATTTAAACTTATGTTGATGCAGCTTTCTTCTTATACCATTTACCTATTATTTATTGTTTTTTTTATTATTAGTACTTGCGGGCAATTGTACTTGTCTATACGCCAAAGTCAGGCTGTATTGTCCCATCGCGATTCTGTACCAACAGCATTCGTTCACAGTATTTCTCTGCCTGAGCATCAAAAAGCTGCTGATTATACCTTGGCTAAACAACGCTTGGCGCGATATGAAATCTTGTTTCAATCACTACTGCTGTTAGTTTTTACACTGGGTGGTGGACTTGATTTATTGGCGCGCATAAGTCAGTTATGGATCAATAATGCTATCGGGCGTGGAATCGTTTTAATTGGATTATTTGCGTTGGTAAACATGATTTTAAGCTGGCCTTTAGCTTGGTATCGCAGTTTCAGGCTGGAGGCTCGTTTTGGTTTCAATAAAATGACACTGACTACCTTTTTTAGTGATCAACTCAAAGGGTGTGTGTTAGCGATGATTGTTGGTTTGCCACTGTTATATATTATTTTATTGATCATGCAGATATTAACTACTCATCCAACATTTGGTGGTCTATGGTGGTTGGCTGTGTGGCTGGTATGGGTGAGTTTTTCACTTTTTATGATGTGGGCTTTTCCCAAATGGATTGCGCCACTATTTAATAAATTTGTTCCTTTATCTGATGCACAATTACGTACTCGTATCGAAAAATTATTACAACGTACCGGATTTCACAGTGATGGCATCTTTGTAATGGATGGTTCTAAACGTAGTGGACATGGTAATGCTTACTTTACGGGATTAGGAAAGCACAAACGGATTGTCTTTTTTGATACTTTATTAAACGACATGCAGTATGATGAAGTGGAAGCAGTATTGGCACATGAACTCGGTCACTTTGCCCATAAGCATGTGCTAAAGCAAATGATTGTAACCTTCATCCTGAGTTTATTCATTTTGGCTGTTTTAGGCTGGTTAATGCCACAGGCTGCATTCTATCTAGGTTTAGGCGTTCATGAAGCTAGCCATGCTATGGCTTTATTGTTATTTATGCTGATACTGCCCGTTTTTACATTTCCCTTTGCACCACTAGGTAGCATAATGTCACGTAAAAATGAATTTGAAGCAGATCGTTTTGCTGCTAAATACGCTAATGCAAATGAATTAATTCATGCTCTTACCAAATTATATCGCACTAATGCTGCCAGTTTGGTCAGTGATATCTGGTATTCTCGTTTTTATGATTCTCATCCGGGAGCCAGAGAGCGAATTGCGGCATTACAAGCTACTTTAAAAGCGCAATAATATGGTGAACGTATCCAATAGCGAATTATTAACTGCCCAAATCACAGCCAGTTTTGGTCGTCGTTATATTGTTCGTACGCCAGACGGAAAAACTTATGAAGCGACAACCAGAAAAAAAAGAATTGATTTTGCCTGCGGGGATCAAGTACATATCAATCATATAAATCTACAGCAAGTTGTTATTGAAGATTATCTGCCACGCAGCAGCTTACTTTACCGGCAAGATTCCACTCGCAGTAAACTGATTGCTGCTAATGTCACTTTAATGTTAATTGTATTGGCAGCTGTACCAACACCTAGCGAAATGTTATTACAACGTGCCTTACTGGCGGCTGAAGCAGCACAAATCCAACCTTTAATCGTATTAAATAAAGCAGATTTGCCCGAAAATGACATATGGCTGCAAAAAATATCTTTTTACCAAGGTTTGGGTTACGAACTGATCAACATCAGCGCACTAAGAGACGTAAAAAAACTACGCAATCGTTTACAGGGCGAATGTGCCATATTATTAGGGCAGTCAGGCATGGGTAAATCAACCTTAACTAATGCTCTGTTAGGTAACGTTCAGGCGCGAGTAGGTGAGATTTCCACCGCTTTAGATTCAGGTCGGCATACCACCACCCACGCTCAACTTTATGATTTGGATAAAAATAGTCAATTAATTGATTCACCTGGTTTGCAGGCATTTGGTTTACATCATCTACAAATAGCTAATTTACTCAGTTATTTCCCTGATATGCGCTCCTATATTGGTAAATGTCGTTTTCATAATTGTAGTCATCGTCAGGAGCCAGGTTGTGCGCTGAAACAGGCTGTAAATGAGCATAAAATTGAGCCTGAAAGATTACTATTTTTACAAAATATTACCAATGAATTAAGTTAATAAGTTAAGAGATTATGTGAAGTTCAAGATTTGAAACTTATGACGTAGATATCTAGAAATTTCTTTAAATTAAAGTGCAAATAATTGCTTTTCATCTTCTCTAAAGTAGATTGTATCTAAAAATCTAAGTCTTATCTGGATAAATATTTGATTTTGGCAGAATAAGCATGATATCATCGCAAACTTGCCGATTTTATGTCGGCAAGATTCTTTATTGTGCGAGGCCAATCAATCGTAATTGGTCCCTTTATAAAAGGAAATAACTATGACTTTAGGTCTGGTTGGGCGCAAGCTTGGCATGACTCGCGTGTTCGATGAGAACGGCGCGTCAGTTCCGGTAACAGTACTGGATATGTCAGCCAATCGCGTCACTCAACTCAAATCCGAAGCTACAGACGGCTACACTGCCGTTCAAGTAACTTTTGGTCAGAAAAAAGCCAATCGTGTAAGTAAGGCTCAGGCAGGTCATTTTGCTAAGGCTGGCGTTGAAGCTGGTCGTGGCTTAGTTGAATTTGCCGTTTCTGAAGAAAAATTGGCTGAATTGTCTGCCGGTGCTGAAATTAATGTTGGCATTTTTGCAGCAGGTCAGTTGATTGATGTTACTGGTACCAGCAAAGGTAAAGGCTTTTCTGGCACCATCAAACGTCATAACTTTAGTTCGCAACGTGCTTCTCACGGTAACTCCCGTTCCCATCGTGTGCCTGGTTCAACCGGTATGTCACAGGATCCGGGTCGCGTATTTCCCGGTAAGCGTATGGCTGGTCAGTACGGTAACGTTAAATCTACTGTACAGAATTTAGAAATCATACGCGTGGATACTGAACGTCAGTTATTACTGGTAAAAGGTGCAGTGCCGGGTGCGGTTAATAGCGACGTTGTCGTGCGTCCGAGCGTGAAAGTAGGTGCGTAATGGAACTGAAACTAATTGATGCTCAAGGTCAGGTTGCAGGTGCAGTTGCTGCTTCTGACGCATTGTTTGCACGTGAATACAATGAAGATTTGGTTCACCAACTGGTTACAGCTTTCTTGGCTAATGCCCGTTCTGGTAACCGTGCGCAATTGACTCGTGCAGAAGTAAAACATTCCACCAAAAAACCATGGCGTCAGAAAGGTACCGGTCGTGCTCGTTCTGGTATGACTTCTTCTCCACTGTGGCGTAGTGGTGGTCGTGCGTTTCCGAATAAGCCAGATGAAAACTTTACTCAAAAAGTAAATCGTAAAATGTACCGTGCAGGTATGGCGGCTATCCTTTCTCAGCTGGTTCGAGACGAACGTCTGTTTGTAATTGATGAATTATCTGCTGCTACACCGAAAACCAAAGCATTTGCTGAACAGGTAAAAAATCTGGGTATGGAACAAGTATTATTCATTACCAAGCAGCTGGATGAAAATGTTTATCTTTCCAGCCGCAACCTGCCAAATGTATTGGTTCTGGAAGCACAGCAAACTGATCCATATAATCTGTTGCGCTTCAAAAAAGTAGTGCTTACCAAAGCAGCAGTTGCACAACTTGAGGAGCAATGGGTATGAATCAACAACGTTTAATGCAAGTGCTCTTGGCTCCTGTTGTTTCTGAAAAAAGCAACATGCTGGCCGAAAAACGCAACCAGATGACGTTTAAAGTATTGCCAAATGCCACCAAGCAGGAAATCAAAGCTGCTGTGGAATTATTATTTAATGTAAAAGTGGATTCTGTAGCCACCACCATCATTAAAGGCAAAAGTAAACGTTTTGGCCGTACCATCGGTAAGCGCAGCGATGTGAAAAAAGCTTATGTTAGCCTGGCGGCTGGCCAAGAGCTGGATATCGAATCAGCTGCTGCTTCTGCAGATAAGGAATAAGCATTATGGCTATAGTTAAAATGAAGCCGACTTCTGCTGGCCGTCGCGGCATGGTACGCGTGGTAACAGAAGGTTTGCATAAAGGTGCACCTTATGCACCACTTTTAGAAAAACAATCTTCAACAGCTGGACGTAATCACGGTGGTCGTATTACTACCCGTCATAAAGGTGGTGGTCATAAACATCACTATCGCGTAATTGACTTTAAACGTAACGATAAAGATGGTATTGCTGCCAAAGTTGAACGCATTGAATATGATCCAAATCGTACTGCACACATTGCTTTATTATGCTTTACCGATGGTGAGCGTCGTTACATTATCGCTCCGCGCAATGTGCAAGTAGGTGCTGTGCTGGTATCTGGTTCAGAGGCTGCTATCAAAGCAGGTAATAATTTACCGATTCGTAATATTCCGGTAGGTACAACCTTGCATTGCATCGAAATGAAACCAGGAAAAGGGGCGCAAATTGCGCGTTCTGCTGGTGCTTCTGCCGTATTATTGGCTAAAGAAGGTGTGTATGCTCAATTGCGTTTACGTTCTGGTGAAGTACGAAAAATTCACGTAGATTGTCGTGCCACAATCGGTGAAGTAGGTAATGAAGAACAAAGCCTGCAAAAATTGGGTAAAGCCGGTGCTAAGCGCTGGCGTGGTATCCGTCCGACCGTACGCGGTGTGGTAATGAATCCGGTTGATCACCCACATGGTGGTGGTGAAGGTCGTACTGGTGAGGCTCGTGAACCAGTTAGTCCATGGGGAACACCGACTAAAGGTTATCGTACTCGTCGTAATAAACGCACGAACAATATGATTGTTCGCCGCCGTTACTCAAATAAAGGTTAACTGATATGGCTCGTTCATTAAAAAAAGGCCCATATGTCGACCTGCATTTACTGAAAAAAGTCGATGCGGCTCGTGCTAATAACGACAAACGCCCGATTAAAACCTGGTCACGTCGTTCCACTATTCTGCCTGATTTTATCGGTCTGACCATCGCTGTACATAATGGCCGCACACATGTGCCTGTATTTATCAGCGACAACATGGTAGGTCATAAATTGGGTGAGTTCTCATTGACCCGTACCTTCAAAGGCCATTTGGCTGATAAGAAGGCTAAAAAATAAGGGATAAAACATGAGAGTTAGTGCAAAACATAAAAATGCCCGTATTTCTGCGCAAAAAGCCCGTCTGGTTGCAGATTTAGTGCGCGGTAAAAATATTGCCCAAGCGTTGAATATTCTGACTTTTAGTCCGAAAAAAGGTGCTGAGTTAATCAAAAAAGTACTGGAATCTGCAGTGGCTAATGCCGAGCATAACGAAGGTGCTGATATTGATGAGCTGAAAGTGGTTACCATCTATGTTGATAAAGGCCCAAGTCTGAAACGATTTCAGGCACGCGCTAAAGGTCGCGGTAATCGCATTGAAAAACAAACTTGTCACATCAACGTGATAGTGGGCAACTAAGGAAAAGCGATGGGACAAAAAATTAACCCTACAGGCTTTCGCCTGGCAGTGAATAAAGATTGGTCTTCCAAATGGTTTGCCAAAAGCGGAGACTTTTCCCGGGTGCTGAAAGAAGATATTGATGTACGTAACTTCTTGCGTAAGCGTTTGGCCAATGCGTCTGTAGGTCGCGTTGTCATTGAGCGTCCGGCAAAATCTGCGCGCATTACCATTTACAGTGCCCGTCCGGGTATTGTTATTGGTAAAAAAGGTGAAGACATTGAAGTACTGAAACGTGATTTGCAAAAAATCATGGGTGTACCAGTTCATGTCAATATCGAAGAAATTCGTAAGCCAGAAATTGATGCGCAAATTATTGCTGACAACATTGCTGGCCAGTTAGAAAAACGTGTCATGTTCCGTCGTGCCATGAAGCGCGCAATGCAAAATGCTATGCGTGTGGGTGCTAAAGGCATAAAAATTATGTCTTCTGGTCGTCTGAATGGTATCGAAATTGCGCGTACCGAATGGTATCGTGAAGGACGTGTTCCTTTGCATACACTGCGTGCCAATGTTGACTACGCTACCAGCGAAGCCAAAACAACATACGGCATCATCGGTATCAAAGTGTGGGTTTACAAAGGTGAACTGACACCAGGTGAAATTCAGGCTAAGCCGGAACAGGATAAGAAACACAGCAGAAAGGCAGGTGGTCGAAATGCTGCAGCCAACTAGAATGAAATACCGCAAGCAGCAAAAAGGCCGTAATACCGGGATTGCTACTCGTGGTAACAAAGTAAGCTTCGGTGATTTTGGTCTGAAAGCTGTGGGTCGTGGTCGTCTGACTGCACGTCAGATTGAAGCTGCACGACGTGCGATGACTCGTCATATTAAACGTGGTGGTCGTATCTGGATTCGTGTATTTCCAGATAAACCAGTCACTGAAAAACCAATACAGGTTCGTATGGGTGGCGGTAAAGGTAATGTGGAATATTACATTGCTGAGATTCAGCCAGGCAAAATGCTATATGAAATGGACGGTGTTGATGAAGCATTGGCTCGTCAGGCATTTGAATTGGCAGCAGCTAAATTGCCAATTCCGACCGTGTTTGTTAAACGACAGGTAGGTCAATAATGAAAACCAGTGAATTGAAAGACAAATCTGTTGAGCAGTTGAACGAAGAACTGGTTGGCCTGTTGAAAGCGCAGTTTGGTTTGCGTATGCAGCATGCCACCGGCCAGCTGGGTAAAAACAGTGAGCTGAAAAAAGTGCGTCGTAATATTGCTCGTGTGAAAACCATTTTGCGCCAGAAGGATGGTGAGTGATGACTGAAGCTAAAAACGTACGTACTTTGCAAGGCAAAGTTGTGAGCGACAAAATGGATAAAACCGTAACCGTATTGGTTGAGCGTAAGGTGAAACACCCGCTATATGGCAAAGTGATTCGTCGCTCAACTAAAATCCATGCTCATGATGAGCAAAACCAATACGGAATTGGTGACATCGTTGTCATTTCCGAAGGTCGCCCGTTGTCTAAAACCAAAAGCTGGGTTGTAACAGAGCTGATTGAAAAAGCGCGTAATGTATAATTAATACAACAATGCGCTTCAATTAGGGAACGAAGTCTTGCGACAATTCCATATTGTCTGTAAACTTCGTTCCTTAACTTTCAGATCTTGAAAGTTTCTGGCGTTCGCCGGAGCTCTCCCTTCGGGACCCAAGACTGGTTTACTAGAACCATTAATGGTTTCAAGCAGCCTTATGTAATACTCAGGCTGATTGAAAAAGGTAAATTAAGTTGGATTTTAAAAGGTAATAACATGATTCAAATGCAGACCATCTTAGATGTGGCTGACAACTCTGGTGCACGTCGCGTTATGTGTATCAAAGTATTAGGTGGATCTAAGCGTCGCTACGCATCTGTGGGCGACATTATTAAAGTGGCCGTAAAAGACGCAGCTCCTCGTGGTCGCGTTAAAAAGGGCGATGTATACAATGCTGTTGTAGTTCGTACAGCTAAAGGCGTGCGTCGTAAAGACGGAGCGCTGATTAAGTTTGATAATAATGCAGCTGTGCTGCTGAATACCAAGCTGGAACCAATCGGTACCCGTATTTTTGGCCCGGTAACCCGTGAGCTACGTACTGAGCGATTCATGAAAATCGTTTCATTGGCTCCTGAAGTACTGTAAGTGAGGTTGCAATGAAAAAGATTAAAACTGGTGATCAAGTGGTCATCATTGCAGGTAAAGATAAGGGCAAACAGGGTAAAGTCGTACGCGTTTTGGGTGACAAAGTCATCGTTGACGGTGTGAACCGTGTTAAACGGCATCAGAAACCAAACCCAATGCGTGGGATTGAAGGTGGTGTAATTACCAAAGATGCGCCATTGGCAATTTCCAATGTGGCAATTTTCAATCCGGAAACCCAAAAAGCAGACCGCGTAGGTATCAAAGTAGAAACAATAGACGGTAAAGTGGTTCGTACTCGTGTATTTAAATCTACCGGTGCCCCCGTGGGAGCTTAAGGAGTAATCAATGGCTCGTTTAAAAGACTTTTATAACACCACCGTTGTTCCAGAATTGACTAAACAGTTCGGCTATAAATCCATCATGGAAGTACCGCGTATTGAAAAAATTACCCTGAATATGGGTGTTGGCGAAGCGGTTGCCGATAAGAAAGTGATGGAACATGCTGTTGGTGATCTGGAAAAAATAGCAGGTCAGAAACCGGTGGTAACCGTAGCACGTAAGTCAATTGCAGGCTTTAAAATTCGTGATAATTACCCGATCGGCTGCAAAGTTACATTGCGTCGTGAACGTATGTACGAATTTCTGGATCGCCTGATTTCAATTGCTTTGCCTCGTGTGCGTGACTTTCGTGGCGTGAATGGTAAATCATTCGATGGCCGTGGTAACTATAACATGGGTGTGCGTGAACAAATTATTTTCCCGGAAATCGAATACGACAAAATTGATGCTTTGCGTGGTCTGAATATCACGATCACCACAACTGCTAAAACTGATGCAGAAGCCAAAGCATTGCTGTCTCTGTTCAAATTTCCGTTTAAGGGTTAATTATGGCTAAAAAAGCACTTATTAATCGTGAGCTAAAGCGTGAAGCTTTAGCAAAAAAATATGCTGCAAAACGCGAAGCCATTTTTGCTATCATCAATGACGCTAACGCGACAGATGAAGAGCAATTTCAGGCTCGTCTGAAATTGCAGGCAATTCCGCGTAATGCTGCACCGGTTCGTCAACGTCGTCGCTGCGCTTTGACTGGTCGTCCACGTGGTAATTTCCGTAAATTCGGCTTGGCCCGTACCAAAATCCGTGAGATCGCTATGCGTGGCGAAATTCCGGGTGTCATCAAAGCCAGCTGGTAATAGGAGTAAAAAATATGAGTATGCATGATCCTATTTCCGATATGTTGACACGTATTCGCAATGCACAGCGTGCGAATAAAGCTTCTGTAATTATGCCTTCTTCTAAACTAAAAGTGGCTATTGCCAAAGTTTTAAAAGAAGAAGGTTATGTGGAAGATTTTGTTGTAACTTCCGAAACAAAAGCAACATTGGAAATACAATTGAAATACTATGCCGGCCAGCCTGTGATTGAGCGCATACAGCGCGTATCACGCCCAGGTTTGCGGGTATATAAGGGTTCCAACGATATTCCTTCAGTAATGAATGGTTTGGGCGTTGTGATTGTGAGCACTTCTAAAGGCGTAATGACTGACCGCAAAGCCCGTGCCAATGGTATTGGCGGTGAGTTATTGTGCGTAGTTGCTTAAGGGGAAAACATGTCTCGAATTGCAAAACATCCGGTAGTTGTTCCGGCTGGTGTTGACGTTAAGTTTTCTCCAGAGGCTATTACCGTAAAAGGTAAAAATGGTGAATTATCTTTGCACCAGCACGCTGAAGTAAATGTAGCTTTAGACAATGGTCAATTAGTAGTTACCGCAAACGATAACAGTAATAAAGCAAATGCGCTATCAGGTACTGTCCGTGCTCTCCTGCACAATATGGTTGTAGGTGTTAGCAATGGTTTTGAGAAAAAACTGCAACTGATTGGTGTGGGTTATCGCGCTCAGGCTCAAGGTAAAGTATTGAATCTGTCTTTGGGCTACTCTCATCCAATTAACTACGAATTGCCAGAAGGCATTACTGCCACCACACCCTCAGCTACAGAAGTTATTATTGCAGGGGCGGATAAGCAAGTGGTAGGGCAGGTAGCGGCTGAAATTCGAAGCTTCCGTCCGCCGGAACCTTATAAAGGTAAAGGTGTACGTTATGCTGATGAGCGTGTCGTTATTAAAGAAACCAAGAAAAAATAATTGAGGCTCACTGATGGATAAAAATGTAGCAAGACTGCGTCGTGCACGTAAAACCCGTGCCAAAATTGCAGCCCTGAACAAAGTGAGATTGTGCGTTTATCGCACCAATAATCACATTTATGCACAGGTTATTAGCGCTGAAGGCGATAAAGTTCTGGCTCAAGCTTCTACTCTGGAAGCAGATGTGCGTTCCAGCATCAAATATGGTAGCAATGTAGAAGCTGCTGCTATAGTTGGTAAACGTATAGCTGAAAAAGCCAAAGCTGCCGGTATTGAATCTGTGGCATTTGACCGTTCAGGTTTTCAATACCATGGTCGCGTAAAAGCCTTAGCTGAGGCAGCTCGTGAAAACGGCTTGAGCTTCTAATAAACTGGAGACCAGAAATATGGCAAAACACGAAACTGAAGAACGCGGTGACGGCCTGATCGAAAAAATGGTGGCCGTAAACCGTGTAACTAAAGTGGTCAAAGGTGGCCGCATCATGGCTTTTTCGGCTCTAACCGTTGTTGGTGATGGTGATGGTCGCATCGGGATGGGCAAAGGCAAATCTAAAGAAGTGCCAGTTGCTGTACAAAAAGCAATGGATCAAGCTCGTCGTAATATGATTAAAGTACCTTTGAACGGAAGTACCATTCACCATGAAGTGATTGGTCGTCATGGTGCCACTCGCGTATTTATGCAACCTGCTAAAGATGGTAATGGTGTAAAAGCTGGTGGTCCAATGCGTTTAGTATTTGATGCAATGGGTATTCATAATATTTCAGCTAAAGTTCATGGCTCAACTAATCCGTACAATATCGTACGTGCAACACTGGATGGTTTGTCTAAACTGTATACACCGGCTGAAATTGCTGCTAAACGTGGCCTGACCGTAGAAGAAATTTTAGGAGCAGATCATGAGTGAGCAAAAAACCATTCGTGTGACTTTGGCAAAAAGCCTGATCGGTACAATTGCAGCTCATCGTGCCTGTGCTCGTGGGTTGGGTTTGCGTCGTCGCGAACATACCGTTGAAGTGCTTGATACCCCGGAAAATCGTGGCATGATCAATAAAATCAGCTACCTTTTGAAAGTGGAGAATTAAGATGCTGTTGAATACCATACAACCTGCTGAAGGTGCCAAACATGCGGCTCGCCGTGTGGGACGTGGTATCGGCAGTGGTTTAGGCAAAACTTGTGGTCGAGGTCACAAGGGACAAAAAAGCCGTAAAGGTGGTTATCATAAAGTCGGTTTTGAGGGTGGTCAGATGCCTTTGCAGCGTCGTCTGCCAAAACGTGGCTTTAAATCGTTAACTGCTGGTTTTAATGCCGAAGTACGTCTAGATGATTTGGCAAAAGTTGCAGTAAGCGAAATTGATGTTTTAGTATTGAAACAAGCAGGTCTGGTACCAGCTACTGCGCTAAATGTTAAAATCATTGCATCTGGTAGTATTGATAAGGCGGTAACTTTAAATGGAATCAAAGCCACTAAAGGTGCGCAAAAAGCCATTGAAGCTGCCGGTGGTAAAGTAGCAGAATAAGGCAAGGAACCAAGTGGCTAATCCGCAATCCGCAACAGGACTTTCAAAGTTCGGTGATTTAAAAAATCGTCTGTTATTTTTACTTGGTGCGTTGGTTGTATTCCGCATCGGTTCTCATATACCCGTGCCCGGTGTGGATGGTGCTGCTTTGACCAAACTGTATGAAAGTGCCGGCGGAGGCATATTAAATATGCTTAATATGTTCTCCGGCGGTTCTTTACAGCGGTTTAGTATATTTGCAATTGGTGTGATGCCCTATATTTCGGCATCTATTATTGTGCAATTGGCCTCAGAAATTATTCCTTCTTTAAAAGCTTTGAAAAAAGAGGGAGAAGCAGGGCGACGTACTATAACCAAATATACTCGCTACGGTACCGTTTTGCTCGCAACATTGCAAAGCTTTGGTGCGGCTGCTTTTGTTTACCAACAAAATGTGGTTGTAGTAAATCAATATGAATTTTACCTATCCACAATGGTTAGTCTGGTAACAGGCACTATGTTTTTAATGTGGTTAGGTGAACAAATTACTGAACGTGGTATTGGTAATGGTATTTCACTGATTATTACAGCTGGTATCGCATCTAGTTTACCTGCAGGTGTGGGTCGCTTGCTGACGCTAACTAGTCAGGGATCCATTAGTTACCTGATGGCTGTTGCTCTGATTGTTGGTGCTTTGGCGCTCATATATGCTGTTGTTTATATTGAGAGTGCACAGCGTAAAGTACCAGTACAGTATGCTAAGCGCCAGGTTGGTAACCGCATTATGCAGGCGCAAAATTCACATATGCCATTTAAACTGAATATGGCTGGGGTAATACCACCTATTTTTGCATCCAGTATTATTTTGTTTCCATCAACCTTGTTAAGCTGGTTTGGTTCAGCTAATCAGGATGGATGGTTGCAGAAATTGGCTACTTTATTGCAGCATGGTCAACCTATTTATATTTTGCTATTTGCAGCTACTATTATCTTCTTTTGCTATTTTTATACTGCGTTGGTATTCAGTCCAAGAGAAATGGCAGAAAATCTGAAGAAAAGTGGTGCTTTTGTTCCAGGTATTCGTCCAGGTGAACAAACCAGTCGTTATTTGGAAAAAGTAGTGTTGCGCCTGACTTTTTGGGGCGCTATATACATTGCTATCGTGTGCTTGATTCCAGAAGTGCTAACTTCTGCGATGAATGTACCTTTCTACCTAGGTGGCACCTCACTGCTTATTCTGGTGGTGGTGACCATGGATTTTAAAACGCAAATTGCTTCTTATGTTATGAGTAGTCAGTATGAACACCTCATGAAGCGTTCTGCGATGAAATCGTTATCATCACGTCGTTAAGTGTTATGGCTAAAGAAGATACTATACAAATGCAGGGTGAAATTCTTGAAACCCTGCCCAACGCAACTTTTAAAGTTAAACTTGAAAACGATCATGTCGTTTTAGGTCATATCTCTGGGAAAATGCGTATGCATTACATACGTATCTCCCCCGGAGATAAAGTGACTGTGGAATTGACTCCGTACGATTTGACTCGTGCACGCATCGTTTTCCGCGCCCGCTAAGAGTAGAAAGGAAATAATATGCGCGTTCAGCCATCGGTAAAGAAAATTTGCCGAAATTGTAAAATCATTCGTCGCAATCGTGTTGTACGAGTGATCTGTACCGACCCTCGTCATAAACAACGTCAAGGCTAATTGGATAACATTTAGTCTTTATGTTATACTGACCGACTTTTTGCCCTAAGGAAAAAATATGGCTCGTATTGCAGGGGTAAATATCCCTAACAATGCCCATATCGTAATTGGCCTTCAGGCTATTTATGGTATTGGTTCGTCTCGCGCTAAATTAGTTTGCGAAGCTGCCGGTGTTGTACCGAGCACTAAAGTAAAAGATTTAGATGAGACTCAACTTGATGCTTTGCGTGAACAGATTGCTAAATATCATGTAGAAGGTGATCTGCGTCGTGAAGTAACCATGAATATCAAGCGTTTGATGGACATGGGTTGCTATCGTGGCCTGCGTCATCGCCGTGGTTTACCTTGTCGTGGACAACGTACTCGCACTAATGCGCGTACCCGTAAAGGCCCACGTAAGGCAATTGCAGGTAAGAAATAATTGATAAGGAATAATAATGGCTAAAGCAAACACAGCTCGTGTGCGCAAGAAAGTACGGAAATCTGTAAGTGAAGGTATTGTGCATGTACATGCATCTTTCAATAATACCATCATTACAATCACTGATCGTCAGGGCAATGCATTATCTTGGGCTACCTCTGGCGGTGCTGGTTTTAAGGGTTCACGTAAGAGCACACCATTTGCCGCTCAGGTTGCGGCTGAAGCAGCTGGTAAAGTTGCCCAAGAGTATGGCGTTAAAAATCTAGAAGTTCGCATTAAAGGGCCTGGGCCTGGTCGCGAATCTTCTGTACGTGCGCTCAACGCTCTTGGTTTTAAAATTACCAGCATTACAGACGTTACTCCGTTGCCACACAACGGTTGTCGGCCACCTAAAAAACGTCGTATTTAACAGGAGTATTCGAGTATGGCACGTTATACCGGCCCGAAATGTAAATTAGCCCGTCGTGAGGGTACTGATTTGTTTCTGAAGAGCGCACGACGCTCTCTAGATTCTAAATGTAAGTTAGATTCTCCTCCTGGTCAGCATGGTGCAAAAAAACCACGTCTGTCTGGCTATGGACTGCAGTTGCGTGAAAAACAAAAAATTCGCCGAATTTATGGCGTACTGGAACGTCAATTCCGCCGTTATTTTGCTGAAGCAGCCCGTCGCAAAGGTTCGACTGGTGAATTACTGCTTCAGTTATTAGAATCTCGTTTAGATAATGTGGTTTACCGTATGGGCTTTGGTTCTACCCGAGCTGAAGCACGTCAGTTGGTATCCCATAAAGCGATCACCGTCAATGGTCAGGTTGTTAATATTCCTTCTTTCCAAGTGAAAGCTGGTGATGTTGTTGCTGTTCGTGAAAAAGCTAAAAAACAAGTACGTATTCAGGAAGCTTTCAGTTTGGCCAGTCAAATTGGTTTACCAAGTTGGGTATCTGTTGAAGAAGGCAAGCTGGAAGGTGTTTTCAAAAACATGCCTGATCGCACTGAATTAAGTGGCGATATTAATGAACAGCTGGTAGTAGAGTTTTACTCTAAATAAAGCCTGTTAAGTGAGGACAGTTAAATGCAAAACACATCCGAATTCTTGAAGCCGCGTCAAATTGACGTGGACACCTTGTCTGCCACACGTGCCAAAGTGTCTATGGAGCCGTTTGAGCGTGGTTTCGGCCATACCTTGGGTAATGCTTTGCGTCGTATCTTACTGTCATCAATGAATGGTTATGCGTCGACAGAAGTAGCGATTGAAGGCGTATTGCATGAATACTCCACGCTGGATGCTGTTCAGGAGGATGTTGTTGATATTCTGCTGAATCTGAAGGGTGTGGTATTTAAAGTGCATGGCCGCACAGAGGTAACATTAAATCTGAAAAAATCTGGTGCTGGGGTTGTAACAGCGGCAGATATTGAGTTACCACACGATGTTGAAGTTATTAATCCTGATCATGTTATTTGTCACCTATCTGAAGGTGGTAGTATCAGCATGGAAATAAAAGTTGAACAGGGTCGGGGTTATGAATCTGTGTCTGGACGTCGTAACAAAGACGACCACAAGCGTATTGGCGCTATTCAATTAGATGCGAGCTTTTCGCCGATCAGTCGTGTCAGCTTTGAAGTAGAACCTGCTCGTGTAGAGCAACGAACTGATTTGGATCGTTTAGTTCTGGATATTGAAACTAATGGCGCTATTGATCCGGAAGAAGCAGTACGTAATGCTGCCTGTATTTTAATTGACCAAATGTCAATTTTTGCAGACTTGCAGGGTACTCCGGTAGCCGTAGTTGAAGAGAAAGAACCGCCGATTGATCCAATTTTACTTCGTCCGGTTGATGATTTAGAGTTAACCGTTCGTTCGGCAAACTGCTTGAAAGCTGAAGATATTTACTATATTGGCGATTTGATTCAACGTACAGAGACTGAATTATTAAAAACACCAAATTTGGGTAGAAAATCTCTGAATGAAATTAAGGAAGTTTTGGCTTCCAAAGGTTTAACGTTGGGTTCTAAATTGGAAGCCTGGCCACCAGCCAGCCTTGAAAAGCCACAAGTTTGATGATTAAAGGATAATGACATGCGTCATCGTAATGGTAACCGTAAGTTAAATCGCACTAG
>JAIL01000248.1 GCA_000725195.1 Snodgrassella alvi SCGC AB-598-O02 | reverse complement strand
ATTAATATTACGTTCGATGAATATGCTACTAAAAACAGAATTGGATATTGCTGGCGTGATAAAAAATTTTATTCAAAAGAAGAACTTAAACAAAAAGCATTAAAAAGTTTAGCTGGACGCATGATTTTTGAAAATCAATTTTACTGGAATAATAAAGCAATTGTTGGACAAGGTGATCCTAGAGGTGCTAGATATCACTGCAAAAAAAATAATGCCTGCAAAGTGATAATATATTCTGTTGATTTAAAAAATCAAAAACCTTTTAGTTTGACAGATGAAAGTATTAAAATTAGTAGTAGGAAAAACTTATTTAATTTAGCTGATAAAAATTCTTTGCGAGAATATATTTTTACTTCAGATATAGATTTTATTAATGAAGAATTTGATTCCAAGAAATTTTTTCTAATATCAAAAAACGTATATGGATATTATGGTTCATTATATAGTAGTGAGCAAGCTATAATATTAAATAAGACCGAATGGTTAATACTTAGAAGAAAATATAATGAAATTAATTCATTAGGTATTGAATTAGAAAGTAAATATGAGGGTAAATACAATTATTCACTACCACCTCAAAGTATTGATTTAAATTCCTGGGGGGTAGGGAATTATTATTTAAAGGTTAACAATGAAGTTTATATTTTGAATAATTGTGGTGATATATTATATTCACCTTATTATTATAAAAAAATGAATGAAAAAGTGGACTATAACTCATGAGTTAGATTTAACAAACTCTCAAATTTTACTGCTAGCTCATTTAAGAAGAATAATAGTGTTAATAATACTGGCTGGCGATTAAATTTAATTAATATATTATTTAGGGTAGTTTGCTAAATTTTGTGATTTCTTTAAATAAAATTTTCATAATTTATGAAGTTTATTCAATAGCTAAAATATTTTGCACATTTTCAGGTTATACGAAAAATGATTTTATGGGCGTAATGCTGGAGGTTAGTATTATTAATTGATCAACTATGTAAGAAATTTTTTACTATATTTTAAGTTCTAAGAGCTAAGAGCAGAGCTAAAATAAAATTTTATCATTATTAATATTATCGTTCTTTTTCTAATCTCTGGTCATTGTTTAGTAAATCCAAATAACATTTAATCTACCGTAATTCATTTTCTTATAAGTTAAGATTAACGTTTTTCTTGTCGTCGGATCAGATAAATGGCAAGACCTAAAAAGAGTACAGTAGGTAGGAAAGCTGCAATTGATGTCGGAACTGCATATAACTGACTGGTGAAGCCGAATAATCGTCCGGAAAAGTGGAACAATAATCCCAAGCTAATTCCATAAAACAGTTTTAAGCCCATATTTCCGCGACGGTTTTGTTGGGGAGTAAAAGCAAGAGCCACTAATGCCATAACCATGCAAGCCAAAGGATAAGCAATTTTACGCCACCATGCCAGTTGATAACGCGTAGTCTGTTGATGGTTATTTTTAAGATGTTTTATATAGGTAGACAGTGCATCAATAGACATTTGTTCTGGTGCTACCAGTAATACATTAAGCAATTGCTGATTAATTAAAATTTTCCAGTCAATTTTATTTATGCGTGAAGCTATAGCTTTATTTTGCTCTAACAGAGTTTGCTCAACTCCCTGTAATTGCCATTGTGATTTATTGTTCTGCAGCGCATTTTGGACAATAACTTTGTCAGCATGTAATGCTAATGACAGATGAAAATTTTGATCATGCTGGTATATGTTAATGTCTTTTAGTGTTCCATCAGGTAACATTTCAGCAATATTAATAATATCTTGTCCCTGTTTCAACCAAATTCCGCTATCACCGGAACTAATAGTATTTTGACGAGCATGTAGCTGGTATTGTTCAGCATATGGACCTGTTCTGGGTACGATAATTTCTCCGAGTACGGCAGTCAAAAAGGCAAAGGTAAATCCAAATTGCAACAACATACTAATGATGCGCATTAAGCTGATACCACTGGTTCTGATGACAGTTAATTCGCTATGTGATGCCATCTGGCTAAGGCATATGAGTGCACCGACTAATATTGCTAATGGCATGAGTTCATAAGTATGCGATGGAATTAGCATAGCAACATAGTACAACATTTTTATTGCTGTATAGCTTCCGTCACCAACATGGCTGATTTCACCCATAATATCGAAAAAACTATACAGACTGATTAAGGCCAATAAGGCATAGAGGGTACAAATTGTCAGCTGGCTAAACAGGTAACGACTAAGCAATCGCATCAGAAACGCCCTCCCAGCTGTGAGACAAAAATTGTACGCAATGGTGCCGCAGGACGGTCTCGCCAGCGTAATAATAGTAAAAACAATAAAAACATAAAGAAATGCATTGGAATGAGACCAAGCCACATGGGAATGTGTCCGTCCTCTATCAAATCACGCAAAAAGGTTAAACCATTTTGATAAATCAGAAATAAAGCAATAGCAATTAAGATATTATAAGTATGTCCAGTACGAGGGTTAAAATAAGACAGAGGTAATGCCATTAATGACAATATGATGACACTTATTGGCAAGGACAAACGCCACATTAATTCCGCTTTATAAGCTGGTTTATCACTCGCAATTAATGCAGAAGTGGAAATGGTATGCCGATTCTGTTTCGGATCAATTACCGTTGTATTAACACTGATCACTAATGTCATTTTAGCAAAGGCAGCCCGTGCGTAATCTGCTTTACCAGGTGTACCACTGTATCGATAACCATCTTCTAGTATCAAAATGCGTTTTTCCCCATCTTGGGTAAATTTGCCTCGTTTGGCAAATACAGTACTGTCTTTGCCATTTTTTTCTTTTTCACGTACAAATAAATTTTTGCCCTGACCAGTTTCGGCATTAAATGATTCAATAAAATAAATTCGTGGATGACTTTTACCTATTTCGCGAAAAACACCAGATTCTATTAACGACATTTCCTGCTTTTGTTTTAATAATTCGGCAAACTCTCGACTTCGCCATTCTGCCCACGGTTGAATGAGCATAGACACTACGGCCACCAACGCTGCAAACGGAACAGCAAATTTTAATAGAGGTACGATCCAGTTACGCAATGACAAACCGCATGATAGCCAGATTACCATTTCACTGTCGCGCCAGTAACGCGTTAGTACGGAAAGTATGCTGATATAGGCAGTAAGAATAAGTAAAACAGGAGTGAGACCAATTGTCCAGAAACCTATCAAAGTGGTTACCGCATCTATAGCTACCCTTCCTGAGGCTGCCCTGCCCAGTAAGTTAATAGTCTGCGTCGTCACTAGAACTACCAGTAAGATCAAAAAAATCCCTACTGCGGTCCATGATAATTCTTTAATAAATTGGCGTCGATAGATCATAAATATTTTACAGTTTAGTTGCTAACCGTTTTTTTGGCAGCATGAGTTACAATTATGAAATACTGTATCCAGTATTTGGATATAATCAAACAGATGGTACGCCTTTATCAAGTAATGAAAGAATAAAAGATGGAATTTAGCATAAAAGCAGAACAATTGCAGCCACAACACGGAGCCTCTTTATTAATTATTTGCACTGATCAAAGTGCTCCGCAAAGCATACCGGCTAATACGCTTTACAAGCAACTTACTGACAAAGAAAAAGATTTTATTGCAGCTGACTTTCTGCAAACAGAACAAATTCAATCCATGGCAATTGCTAAAATCAGTGAAGACGATTATGTAGCCATACAGAAGCTGGCCCAAACAGCTGCTAAATGGGCAAAAGAACAAGTTGAAGTAAATATTGATTTAAGCCTACTGGATGAATCCTCAGTAAATAAATGGGTACTGGCCTTTACTGTAGCGGTAGGGGAAGCTATTTACCAATTTGATTCTTACAAGAAAATATCCACAACGCAATCACTGGTTAGGGTAAATTATTATAGTTCTCATGCCATCAGTGAAAGTCAGCATAAGGCTGAAGCAATGCTGTATGGCATGAATTTATGCAAAGATCTTGGCAATTCACCGGCCAATATCTGTACACCTACGTATCTGGCTACTACAGCAAAAAAAATTGCTACAGAACTTGGTGTCAGTGCCAAAATTATGAGTAAAGAGGAAATTAAGCAACTGGGCATGAACGCGTTTTTAGCTGTTGCACAAGGCAGTACTACAGATGCTCAGCTCATTGAACTGAGTTATCAGGGTGCAGCAGTAACCAATGAAAAACCAATTGTTTTAGTAGGTAAAGGAATCACTTTTGATTCTGGTGGCATTTCTCTCAAACCCGGTGCAGGGATGGATGAGATGAAATATGACATGTGTGGAGCAGCATCGGTAATCGGTACTTTTGCGGCTGCGGTAAAACTCAAGCTTCCGATAAATTTAGTGGTGATAGTGCCAACTTGCGAGAATATGCCAGCAGGTAATGCTTTAAAACCCGGCGATATTATCAAATCAATGAATGGTTTAAGTATTGAAGTTTTGAATACTGATGCAGAAGGCCGTTTGATTTTATGCGATGCTCTTAGCTATGCTGAACGTTTTCAGCCTGCTGCGGTTATAGATGTGGCTACGTTAACAGGAGCGTGCATTATTGCTTTGGGTCATGTAGCCCAAGGGGTTCTTGGTAATAATCAGAATTTGATCGATCAATTGATGAAAGCGGCGCAAAATATTAATGATAAAACATGGCAGTTACCTTTGTTTGAAGAATATAACGAGCAATTAAAATCCAATTTTGCAGATTTGCAAAACATTGGCGGACGACCAGCAGGAACCATTACCGCTGCTGCTTTTTTATCTTATTTCACCGAAAATTATCCTTGGGCACATTTGGATATTGCCGGCACAGCCTGGAAATCGGGTAATAATAAAGGAGCTACTGGTCGCCCAGTACCTTTATTACTGCAATATCTAATTGAGCGTTCTGAAAGTTAGTCTGATCATGGCAACAACCACTTTTTATACCCATCTGAATGATCTGACTGGATTTGCCTGTCGCCTGACGCAAAAAGTATACAAGAGTGGCCAAAATGTATTAGTTTGGCTGATGGATGAAGAGCATTTGCATCAGTTTGATCAAACTTTATGGTCTTTTGAAGCAAGTAGTTTTGTACCGCATGAAATTTGCCTATCCGATCAGCCTTTACCATCAATTTCACATAAAGTACTGCTCGCTTGCGGAACAAAACTACCATCAATTAATGCAGATATTGTGGTTATTAATCTGGCTGACATCTATTGGTGTAATGCACCTCAGCCACCGCAGCAAATATTGGAGTTAGTCAGTGCTGATGTGGATGATCTGGCATTAGCTCGCCAACGTTTCCGTACTTATCGCAAAGCCGGCTATACCATCGAACACCATGATATGCGCAAATAGAGCCATAGCATGAGTTATCAAAACAGACTCCGCGACTGGAGTCTGTTTATTTTCACTATTAAGCCAATAAGCGCGAAATAACTTCCGCCAGAGGCGTATACACAACACGTTCTTCAACCAGTTTGTTTATAGTGCTGCTATCCAAAACACCATATTCGGGTCGTTTAGCTGCGGACTGATAATCTGCACTGCAAATTGGTTCCACCTTAACCTTACGATAGCGTTTATCTTGCTGGGCAGCTAAAGCAAAGATCTGCTGCGCAAACATTGCCCAGCTCATTTGTTGATTACCGGCAAAATGTAATAAACCACGCTGATATTGTTTCATTTTCGCCAACTGAATAATAATTTGTGCTAAATCTCCTGCATAAGTCGGACAACCAATCTGGTCATCCACCACACGAATATTCTGTGTTTCTAAACCTTTTTTTAGCATTATTTTTACGAAATTATGTCTGTGCTCACTATATACCCATGATGTACGCACTATAGTTGTATATGTATGGGCATTTAAAGCCAGTAGCTCACCTGCTAATTTACTTTGGCCATAAACATTCAGTGGATTGGGAGCCATATTTTCATTTAGAGGAACTCTTTGCCGACCATCAAACACTTGTTCAGTTGAAATGTGGATTAAACGCGCACCAATTGTTCTGGCCGCTATGGCCAGATTTAAGGTACCAGTTGCATTCACTGCAAATGCCTGCTTAATTTCGGTTTCAGCAGCATCAACCCGAGTGTAAGCTGCTGTATTAATCACCAAATCCGGTGCAAAAATTTTTACTATTTTCAGTACGTTTTGTGCTTCGATGATATTCAATGTCTGAGAATCACATGCCAATAATTCCCATTCTACCGGCAATCTTTCTTTAAGACAGGTTCCCAGTTGCCCTTCAGAACCTGTTAATAAAATTCGCATATCCCAGTCTTGAAATCATAATATTGAAAAATTTTTATATTCAGTGAAATTAACTTGAGTAATTGACAATAACATTATTGTACTCACCATACTAAATTCAACTAACACTCACTGTTTTAGGTTTCAGCAATAATTTCCAAAAGTCAGTGCTATCCTTTTGCCCAAATAGCACTTTGTTGATGACGTAATTGCCAGCGACAGTCTGTGCCTACTTGTGCTAAATCAATTGTTTGCCATTCATTTTCTTTTAAAGCCGCTGTGTTTTCAGGCAGTACAAAAGCACTTCGTGCTGTCTGACCCAAAAATTTGGGTGCCTGGTAATAAATAATTTCGTCAACTACACCTGCTTTTAATAAGGTTGAGTTCAAGATTGATCCAGCTTCAACTAAAATTATGCCTATCTGCCGTTCAGCAAGAATAGGCCAAAGTTGGTCTATATCAATCCTACCATCTTGATGAGCAGGGATAGTTAATACAGATACATGAGGAAAAGAAGCAAAAACAGCTTTTTTTTCCTCATCCGCAACAGTAGTAATGATTAAGGTAGGACTATTAGCGTCACCAATCACTTGGTAATCTGCTGTTAATTGTAACTGGCTGTCCAAGATAATGCGCAATGGCTGTCGTATTGTTGGGAAACGCCGTACATTCAATTGCGGATTATCTGCCATTACAGTATTAATTCCAGTTAACACTGCACAACTTTCTGCCCGTAAGGTCTGCACCTCATTGCGCGCTGCTGCCCCAGTGATCCATTTGCTGGCTCCATTACTCAATGCAGTTTTACCATCCAGTGTAGCAGCAACTTTTAATCGGATATAGGGACGATGACGTTCAATTCTGGAGAGAAATCCTAAATTAATTTCTCTGGCCTGTTGTGCATACAGGCCTGAGCATACCTCAATACCCGCCTCTTCCAGCATTGCCCTGCCTTTTCCCTGAACCTGCGGGCTTGGGTCAGACATAGCCATCACTACTCTGGAAATGCCAGCATCTATCAATGCTTGAGCACATGGACCAGTTCTGCCGGTATGACTACAGGGTTCCAGCGTAACATAGGCAGTGGCGCCATGAGCAAAGCGTCCGGCTTGCCGTAATGCATGCACTTCTGCATGCGCGTCGCCGGTACAAACATGAAATCCCTGCCCAACAATTTGCTCACCCTGAGTAATCACACAGCCAACACGAGGATTAGGGCTAGTAGAAAATCGTCCCATCCAAGCAAGATCAAGTGCAATCTGCATGAATTTTTCATCAAGCATAGCAGCGCTCATTTTTAAATCTCTCAAAGTACCTTTGATATCAATAGACTATCCAGCTTTTAAATCAATCATAACCATACTCTTAACTTTATTTTTCTTAAAGCCTTCTGGCCAAACCTAAATCAGACTAGACCATTATTGAGAATTATTCACTTGTTAATAAAATATCAAAATTTTATTAATCATCTGATTAATATCGACTACACGTTTTGCTTATGCAAGGATTTCAATGACATTAGATCAAAAAAAATATTTATAGAATATAGTTTGTATTATTTTGAGTTACAGAATTATGTATTTGGCTTAAATAACCAAATAAATACATTCTGGGTATAATTTCCACACCCAATTTCTGTGCACTTTTTTAATTGCAATTAGTTAATTTGCAAATTGATGGTTTTCAGAGTGGCCGCTAAAGCATCATCTTTAGCCGTATCACTGTTGGCACAAACTGAATACAAAATATTATTACCAATCATTGCAACACAGCTTTCATTTAATAAAACGCCATTTTCTTCGTGACTGAAACGGTAGTTCATGCGATTATCAGTAGCGATACCAACATTAACGTTACTGATCTGAGCATTATTTTTGAGATTAGCAGCCAAATTTTTGAAATACTCTTCGGCTTTAAGTTTTATTGGTCCCAGATCATTCGCTATCAGTGTTATATTACTTGAATCGTCATGTTGTAATAATATTAAAGTATCAAGATTATCTTTGCTTACCCATTTTTCAGCATCATCCATTTCGTCATTAAAATTACCGTCCACAACAATAGAAAGTTTGTCATCACGACTACTCAAAGTTTGAGTACCACTTGTCGGAGTGTCTGCACTGGCTGCAATGACAGTATTAACACTACTTGCATCACTTGCATCTAGTGTTACTGAGGTTTCATTTTTTTTACAGGCAGTTAACGCAGATATCGCAATCGCAATTAATAACCATAAACGTGATTTCAACATGATATTTTTAAGCTTTCAGGACAAAACAAAATATTAGCAAAGTATAACAAGAATTATCTGTAGGTGCAGCCGTCAGGACTAATCTGATTCAATTTTTGCATTTAATTTAATTACCTTATTTTTTTAATCCTGCGATAACCTGAGTAAATTCGGATACATCATGAAAACTTTTATACACAGAAGCAAAACGTACATACGCTACTTCATCAAGTTCAACTAATGACGCCAAAATCATATCGCCAATCATATGACTGGGTACTTCTTTTACCCCCATATGATAAAGCTTAGTTTCTATTTCTGAAACTACATTAGCAATTTTATCCTGATCCACAGGTCGTTTATGTAACGCCCGGCTGATACTGGTAAATAGTTTAGCAGGATCAAATAAAACTTTTTCTCCAGTACGCTTGATGATCAATGGCATTCTCATCTCTACCGCCTCAAGAGTACTAAAACGACTGTCACAAGCCAAACAGCGACGACGACGACGAATGCTGTTACTCCCTTCGCTTAGACGCGTATCGATAACCTGAGTATTAACATGCTGGCAAAACGGACATTTCATATAAATATAATGTGACTAAATTCTATTAATAGCTATTGTGTCAGGCGATACTTGAACTGGCAAGCTTATCTGACTTATACATTAGTTTAAAACGACAACTTAACAACGATATGTCCACAATAACAGTGATAATTTATTGGGTAAAATATGTGGATAATAACTTTAGTCTACTGTTTTATCTAGAGAATTATTACCAGCTCAATAATTAAGCAAACACATTTTTTAAACACGATTCATGTTGAGCACTAGCGGTAAATATTGGGGATAACTATGTTAACCAGTTGCAATTATTACAAAAAATATACACGATTAAAAATTAGGCAGTGGCGACTAATTCTATTATTGAAGAATAAAATCTATTTTGCCAAATAAATATCGTAACAGGTTTAAACGATTGAATAAATTTCTGCTTGGTTTCTAACTAATGCCTAAGTCAAAATTTGTATAAACTACTAATTACTTCAAAGATTAACTTGTACTTCTATATAACGATCAGATCAGTCTATGATTTGCGTAATAAATCATTTAATCAATTAAATATTTACGCATTAATAGACAATTAACAGTTACTTCAGCATTAAGAGGTAATTCACATTCACCCAGTGAATCATAGCCATTTATTTCATAGAATTTAATCGAATTTAATGAGGCATACAATTTCAATAATCCTAGGCTAGCTTTATTTGCCAAATATTCTGCTCGTTGCAGCAACGCCGTTCCTAGTCCCTGATTATGCACAAATGGATGTACATACAAAGCATCTAACTGAGCTTCCTGCAGATCCAATTGGAAAAAACCTTGAATATGCCCTTTATAATCCACGATCCACAGTGCTTTGTCAGGATCAGCCATTGTTTGCAAATAACTTTCAATATTTAGTAAAGACAACCATACACGCAAAACCTTTTCATCATATTTGCGAGCACAGGTATATTGCACGGCATAGCGGTGAGCATTATAAATATTTTCACAATCTTCCGGTCTAGCCGGACGCAAATAAGTAATAATACTCATAAATAACTTTAATTATCCTAATAAAACACATTTAAAAAAAACTGTACATATTTTATATCATCAATACATAATTAAGTAAAATAATGTCTTTCTATTAACAGATGCAAGTGATAGCATACAGTAACATACCTCAGAAAGGAAAGTAATAACATCATGAATAAAAAGATAATTTACCTTGCAGGCGGATGCTTTTGGGGTATGGAAGGTTATTTTAAAAGAATCAATGGTGTCCTGAGTACTGAAACAGGCTACGCTAATGGTCATACTGAAAACCCCAGTTATGAACAAGTTTGCCAGCAGAATACAGGTCATGCTGAAACACTTAAAGTCGAATATGATGCTGATGTAATTTCCCTAACGGATATTCTGCGTCATTTCTTTCGTGTTATTGATCCAACTACCCTCAATCGTCAGGCTCATGATGTCGGAACACAATATCGTAGCGGAATTTATTATACAGATCCAGCGGATCGTGACATCATTCAGGCTACAATTAAAGCAGAACAAGGAAGATACCAAAAACCGATAGTGGTGGAGAACTTACCATTAGAGCAATATTTTCCGGCTGAAGAATATCATCAAAACTACCTTGAGAAAAACCCGGGCGGGTATTGCCATATTGATATTAGTAAAGTTACGGAACCATTACCTGAACTGCCGTCGCTGCCCCAGACAGAAAAAAAATATGATCCTGCCAGTTTTCATAAACCTGACCAAGCACAATTGCGTCAGCAATTAAGTGAACAGACTTTTGAAATTACGCAAAATTCAGCTACGGAAAAACCATTTACCCACGAGTACGATGAATTATTTGCTCCCGGCATTTATGTCGATATAGTCAGCGGCGAACCATTGTTTAGTTCCAGTGATAAATTTAATTCCGGATGTGGTTGGCCAGCATTTAGCCAACCTATTAAAGCCGATGTTGTCACTGAACACAACGATGAAAGTCTTGGAAGAGTACGAACGGAAATACGCAGTCAGCAAGCTGATTCCCATTTAGGACATGTTTTTAATGATGGGCCTCAGGATCGTGGCGGTATGCGCTATTGTATTAATGGCGCCAGCCTGAAATTTATTCCCTATGAAGAAATGGACGCCGCTGGTTATGGGGCTTATAAAGATTGGGTAAAATAACCATACAATCTTTTAAATTTAGCCACGCAGCTTCGTTTTAAAGTGTCGCTTTTTTTTGCGACACTTTAAAACAAATTTTCAATTGAAAACTACACTGTGCAAAAAAGAAAAGCCTTTCTTTCAATTTAAATCAAAACTAATGTTGCATTTCATCAAGCTCAGCAAATTAACTTAATTATTGAATACCAAACTTCCATTGAAAAAACATTGAATACTATAATTTTGTTAATTTTTATATTTGCATTTAGTTTTTATGCATTTAGTACAGAATTAATTTTACGTTAAAAATTTTAGTCTTATTCAAATCATCACAAAACTGAAGAATCCTGCTACAAACAAACTCTAGCCTAGACACTTAAAAGCTACAGAATTAGGACAATATACATTTATACCATCTAATGCTATATAAAAGCTTAGGGTATACTACACTCAGATATTATAAAATTAAACAATAGAAAAAATTTATAAGCTATAAAAATCTAACCATAAAATTACTCGAAAAATTAGCTTCCCCACTATCTTTTATCTATGTTTTATATAGAGTAAGAGTGAATATTTATCATCATACAGATTACAACGTTCCAAACTAGTGTAAAAATTATTCTCTTTAAGCTATCAAGAACAAAAAAAATCCCTAAATTCTGACAAACAGGTATCATATACCCAAATTTAATCCTTAGACTTCAGGAACAGTGCGTCATGCCTTGGAATTTTCCGATATTGCTCACATGGTTGCGTATCCTTCTTATTCCTATTTTTACTCTTTTATTTTATTTACCATTCAGTTGGATCAGTAACCAGCAGATGATAAATTGGTTAGCCGCCATATTGTTTGCTGCAGCAGCCATTACAGACTGGTTTGATGGATATCTGGCCAGACGATGGGGACAAACATCGAATTTTGGTGCGTTCTTAGACCCCGTCGCTGATAAACTGATGGTAGCTGTGGCTCTCATATTACTGGTAGCTACAGGCAGAACCTATGCCATTTTTGCCATGATTATTATCGGACGCGAAATTACTATTTCAGCCTTGCGTGAATGGATGGCACAACAGGGCAAACGTAATAATGTTGCAGTCGCTCAAATCGGTAAATTAAAAACAGCAGCCCAAATGGCGGCCATCTTCCTGTTATTGCTTACTTCTTCTACAGTAGCTAAACCCAATTTATTAGGGCAGTTAGGCAATATCCTGATGTTAATTGCCTGCATACTAACTATCTGGTCAATGTTATATTACTTGAAGACTGCTATGAAAGAATTTAAATCATAAAATCAAAATGAAAGAAAAAAATAGCACCGGTAAACACAATGTAGCCTTGACACAAAATTTTTCAACGCTATAATGATGCTCTTCATTCGGTACGGATGATGATTGCGGGAATAGCTCAGTTGGTAGAGCGCAACCTTGCCAAGGTTGAGGTCGCGAGTTCGAGACTCGTTTCCCGCTCCATAATACATGATCACGTGTTACTAAAAGTTTTAATGCGGGAATAGCTCAGTTGGTAGAGCGCAACCTTGCCAAGGTTGAGGTCGCGAGTTCGAGACTCGTTTCCCGCTCCATAATACATGATCACGTGTTACTAAAAGTTTTAATGCGGGAATAGCTCAGTTGGTAGAGCGCAACCTTGCCAAGGTTGAGGTCGCGAGTTCGAGACTCGTTTCCCGCTCCAGAGTCATTAGTTACTCTACCCGACTGAAAAGTACGAATGGCGGGATGGCAGAGTGGTCATGCAGCGGACTGCAAATCCGTGGACGCCGGTTCGATTCCGACTCCCGCCTCCAGATATGGTTGTATGAGTTTTATGGCGGGGTGGCAGAGTGACTATGCCGCAGTGTGCAAAGCTGCGTAGGCCGGTTTAAATCCGTGCCCCCGCCTCCAGTTTTAGGCTTAACATCCTGAAACATTAAGTAATGCCCGGGTGGTGAAATAGGTAGACACAACGGACTTAAAATCCGTCGGCTTTTAAAACGGCCGTGCCGGTTCGATTCCGGCTCCGGGCACCACCTACCTAAAAGATTGATATTAATCTTGTTTAAAATAATCGTATCTTTCCGCTAGAAATTATTGATTCATTATCTACTAGCTCTAAGCCATCAATTACCATCAATCCAACCTTTTGTTTAAGATTTGCTCTTCACTATTTAATGCAGGGTAGTCGCCAATTTAATTATTGTTGTATTATTTTTACTATACGCATTTAATTGTTTTATTACCCTATTCTCAAAAAAAATGAAAATTAAGGTTTTGTATACAGAAAAATAACCACATCTATAATAAACGAAACAAGCAAACAGAGACTGTAAAACAATTCATACAATCCTTGAATCCAAAAATATTCAGCTAATATTAAAGATTTACCAACTATATTAATCAATAAAGTCTAGGCATTTTATCGTGCCAGATTGAGATAATTAAAAATTTGAACTGAATCAGATCAGAATTAATAATCTAATAAATAGTTTTGTTTTTTTTAAATAGCTTAAACACAAAAATACCAATTGATAAATTGCGATCGCAATAGATAATGATCAAATTTATTGTTTTCTTATATAACAAGCTGCAAATATGAATACAATTTTTATAAAATCACTTAAAGTAACTTTTTTAAGAGAATCGTATTAAAAGTTAATAATTTTATTTACCTATATTTCCGATTGATATATTTATTCAGATTTATATTAAGTTTTATTTAGTCATCAATTACTGTTTATGAAGTTGATTTATTATTTCAAACTAATCTATTGGATAAAAATTTCATTGTTTACCATATTTTGATCTATAAAAAGTATTCTGAATAAACTGAATCTCTAATAAATCTGAATTTTATCTTTACTTTTTAATTATTGTTCATATAACGTAACATATAAAATAATATTTAATTTAAAAACAATTTGTTAGCATAATATGCTTGTTAGGTAAAAAAAATTACTACTGAAAAATAAACTTATTTATCTATAAAATTTTTTATTTATACTGAATCAAAAAAATCTATGGTCAGTTGAATTTTCTGACCATAGATTTAGTTCCATCAATAGATACTTTCCTAAGCTGATATCAGGACCGTAATATCAGTCGTTATCACCATCTATGCTCAAAGGATAAGCTGCCACGATAACCTTCCCGTTTGGTACTGCCAAAATCGTGCTCATAGCGGACGTCACCGTAAATAAAACTATTTTTTTGCATGGCAACTTTGAGACCTAGACCGACTTCACCCCATGTTTTGGCGTATTTTTCACGAAGACTATCCTTACCTACGTCAACACTGCTGGGATTAATAAAGTCATGCCATACATTACCGACAGCATAGAAAATTGCTGGTTTAGAGTTAGCAGCATTGAAGTTATCATAACCGAAGCGAACACCTACTCTGCCACGCAATGAATTTTGACCATTCTGATCAACATGACGATATTTATCATTGAAACTATCCAGATTAACATATTGATAAATCAGTTGTGCCTGAGGTTCAATTTTCCAGCTGCCGGAAACAGTCTTACTTAACTCAAATGCTTTCCCTGCTTCTGCTGAAAGCGCTAATCCCCATCCATCTTGGCTATCTGGGTTATTTCCATTTCGTGCTTCATATTTATTGCGCAGATAAGATACCTGCCCTACTAAATCCACATAGCTGTCATTGGGCAAATAGAAAGTATTAGTAACGCCTAAGCTAATCGCATTAGACTTGCCTTTACCGGTATATTTGTCATCAGCAATCAGACCATTTACTGCCCGATATTCATCAGAAAAATCTGTGCTTGCCCTACTATAAGCAATATATGCACCGGTATGATTATGACTACCATCATCATTAAATCTATTGAGGAAATCATGACCAATCTGAATACCAGCAATATCAGTGTCTAAATTCAGCCGATCTTTACCATCTTGTTTTACATGTTTACCGAATACTCTGCCCCATGTACGATTATTAGCAAATCTACCTGGCTTAGCTTCACATGTTGAACAATTATCAGTATCGGTATTTAGATATTCACCACGACGTTCATGCAAGGTACCAATACTAACAAAACCTTGTTCCTGATTGATATGAGGAATAGCAACATAACCGGCTACTGCATTAGAATAAATAGGTTTCTTTCCAGGCTTTAATTTATCGGGATTTAGTGGGTCAACTGGTTCCTCTGCCTCCATAGTCCAATAGTACTGATCACCATTTTGCGCTGTACGTTTACCCAACTGTACTGTAGTAGCACCAGAAGTTTCAGCCTCACCTATAAAGGCATTTTCTTCGCTATGTGTGCCAACGTAAACTACCGGAACAGTATTAATAACAGAAGTTACTTGTTTAACATTACCATCGATAATTTTTTCTGTTCCATCTGCATTAACAGGAATAACGCGAGTTACACCTGAAGCAGAACCAATAATTCTTAACACATCAGACTCAGAATTAGAACCATTAAGATCACCCGGAGCATTCCAAAGGGTATTCATCTTCACTATTGCGTCACCAGAAGCTGAATAATTTCCGCTTATCGTTAAACTGTCAGTGTACTGAGCGTGAGAGTGATTATCCAAATTGATAATACCACCGTCGTTTACAACATTACCATCTAAAATAAAATTATTATTACCTGCATCATCATAGGCTGCATTAACTACTGCTCCGTTTGTTAAATGCAGTTTATCAAATTTTGCGGTATTTTCTGAACCATTTTTCTTTAAATTCCATGTAAAACCTCCATCCAGATTGACATTCAAGACTGGTTTAACACTTTCATCTAACTTTTCTCCTTCTTCAGTTTTAACAGCACCTTTAGATACCAGTCCGGTCATGCTGCCTTTGCCTGTAGCATTGAATGTGACTGAAGAAGCTTCAAAAGCATCATGTCCTTGCTCAACACCCTGATCGTCATAAGTATTGGAATAAAAAACATAATTTGGTGCAGTATAATTACCACTAACGTTAACAATATAGCCATTATCATTGGCAGTCAGGTTTGTATTATCTCCGGAAAAAGATAAAATCGTATCTACCTGTCCCTGATCAACAAAAATTAAATCTTTACGACCAACCGAACCCCTGATGGTGGGATCAGCACTCGTACCAGTTGTAGAAAATACAGCATCTTTAAAACTTGCGCGAACGCCATGCGAAGCGGCCTGCTCATATTTGCCACTACTGGTGGCATCATCGTGAGTACCGATTTCCAGCGCGTAGCCATTGGTAGTGATGGTAGTGGCGCTATCTTCGTAATCAGCTTTTAACAGAGAATTGCGTACCATTTTAATACCACCACCATTCAAAGCATTAGTAGTATCAATGTTTAATCCACCGTGTGATTCAAGAATACCGGCACCTTCACCAGTATCACGTGTTTTACCTAACTTAATTGCAGTACTATCCCACTGAGTGAGAGAAGAGTCACTGCCTTTGTTAAGCGTAATTTTGTTGTTTTTTCCGTTTAGCACAACAATTGGTGTCAGTTGTCCATTAGCACCCACATCTTCGGCAGCGCCATGATTGGTGTGATTGCCTGAAACATAAATACCGACTGAACGGTTACCGGTTAGTGTTATATCTAATTCATCATTCACAACTACTTTACCAGCTGAACCATCACCAGAATTATTGTAAGCCCCCTGAATCGCCCGGATACCAGTATTTAATACTGGGTTAACTTTACCGCCCTTAGTAGTCTGATTAATTGTTAATTTATCAACTGTAACTGTTGAATATTTACCATTATATGTCGCACCCTCACCTGCACTGACCGCTGAACCAGCTAATATGCCATAAGAAGCAACACCCCCACTTGAATTTTTCCCTTTGGTGTATTCGTCTGTAATATTTAAAGTTACGTTTTTAGCATTTATATCGACATTCTGGGAAGTTAATATCCCTTGAATATCACCATTACCTTTAATAGTAAAATTTAAATTACCGGCATTGATATTGGCCCCATGAGTACCAGAAGCATATTGATTGCCCAAACCAGTGTAATTGCCATTAACATTGGCTGTTAAAATTGTATCACCAACCGTTAGTGATTCATGCAGTTTACTTCTGGTGAGGATATAAAATTCGGTATTACCAGACTGATTGACTGTAGCTGAATTAATATTATTACAACTTGGATCGGTGACACCTGGTAAATATGACCCATCAGTATTAGCTGTACAATTCAATGCAAAAGCAGTGCTTGATGCGGCTAAAACTGAAATAGTAACCGTAGCTTTACATGCACGTTTAACTAACTCAGAACAAACTACTGTAGTACCGGTAAATTTATTAAATTTTGTTTGGTATATTTTATTCATGACTATTTCCTCTTAGTCAGTGGTGAAATTCATTTTGATCTTATAACTATTATTTATGAGTTTAAAATTAGTTCATTATAATTTACTCATATAAATTAAATACTTACGATAATTTTATTAACATTGGATTTTTCTTACAACAGTTGCAGTTTTTGATTTATGATATCCGTAATAACATAAATAATTTTTCAATACTTTTTTACATATAGTTTTCATTAATAAAGCATTTTCTAAACCGAATGGACAAAAAAAAGTTAATATCCATAATTTTTTTGTCTGATCTGCCTGAAAACATTGCACAAAAGATAAATAATCATTAGTTTGATTTAAATATGATTTTTCTTCAGCATTATCAAAATATGCCCAATTCATATAACCTATTGGTTTGTTTTTATTTATTACTAAAATAAAATTTCTGGATTTTATGATGGGTAATAAAACTCTTAATACACAATCCAATGCAGACTTTTGATAATCAGAATTTTTATTCCACAACCAAACCATAGCACCTAGTACCTCAGCATCATTCCAAGTAGCATGCGGAAATATACTTGGCGCTATTACTTTGATTGACTCTTGTAGATGAGCTGACATTTCACTCCAATATATGCAATTGTATTAAAAATAATAAATTAACACTATATAACAAAAAATTAAAAAATACTGAATTAAATATATAAAATTTACACTATACTTAACAATATAATTATATATGATTAATTGTTAAGAGACATTAATTAAATTTATTAGTTAAATAGAGTATATAAATGAATTTTATTAAATTATGTTTAATTTTTGACTATATGCTAACAAATTACAAATTAAAATAAAATATACATATAAAATATAGTAACTTATAACAATATAATAGATTATATTTACATAAAATTTATATTTCATATGTTTTTTTTAAATTTAAATAAATAATTATTACATTATAATTACTTAGTTTTAATATTATAAGAGTTGCAAAATATTCACTTCTCTTTGTGCTTAAAAAACGAAAAAAACATAATAATGCTCAATAATATAATTATAAAAAATTATAGCTACCATTCTGATGAAAGTTAGTGATAATGTTTTTCTGTAAATGAAGCAAGCTTAAAACGGTGTTTTCACTAAATGAAAAATTAACTTAAAAATTTCAAACAGAATTATTGTTAGAAAATAATTTATACATAAACTGACACTAAATACTTGAAAAGTGTTGTCAGCTAAGTCACTGTTGATATCCAAATCATACACCAATACCGTTAATATAAATTTTGCAGCATCGATTTCGTCTTTAAATATCTAATAGTTATATTTAAATTAAAGTCCGACTAATTTATTAAGAAAATTTATTAACTGACTGGTTATATACCGATAATTTTCAAACAAAATAAAACCACTCAGCACAAGATTGCTGAGTGGTCGTTGTATAGCTAAATTTATTTATTGACAACTAGTACGAATCAGATAATCAAAAGCACTTAAAGCAGCTTTTGCGCCCTCACCGGCTGCAATAATAATTTGTTTATAAGGTACATTAGTACAGTCTCCGGCAGCGAATATACCGGGAACATTGGTTTTACCATAGGCGTCTATTTCAATTTCCCGCATCGGCTCAGTTAGTTTAACAACACCCTGTAAAAAACCCGTATTAGGCAATAGACCTATTTGAACAAAAATACCCTCTAAATCTAAATGCTGATTGGTATTATTCAATCGATCCAGATAATTCAATCCGTTTACCTTACCATTTGCTCCAACTACTTCGGTGGTCTGTGCATTTAAGATCACATCAACGTTAGGTAATGAATGCAATTTTTGCTGTAAAACCTCATCAGCGCGCATATGGTCGGAAAATTCAAGTAATGTAACATGATTGACTACACCTGCTAAATCGATAGCTGCCTCAACACCAGAATTTCCGCCACCAATAACAGCTACTTTTTTATTTTTAAACAATGGTCCATCACAATGCGGGCAATATGTTACGCCTTTAGTGCGATACTCTTCTTCGCCGGGTACATTCATAGAGCGCCAACGTGCCCCGGTTGACAATATTACTGTACGTGATTTTAGAACAGCTCCACTTTCAGTGTGAACTTCAATTAATCCGCCTGTTGCTGATGCCGGAACTAATTTTTGCACTTTCTGCAAATTCATGATATCGACATTGTAGTGACTGACATGTTTTTCCAGATCCTGTGCAAAACGTAAACCATCTGTTTTTAAAACAGAAATATAATTTTCGATATCTAGAGTATCTAATACCTGACCACCAAAACGTTCAGCTATGATGCCAGTACGAATACCCTTTCTGGCCGCATAAATAGCAGCCGCCGATCCAGCTGGCCCGCCTCCAACTATCAAGACATCAAATGGCTCTTTGGCGCTTAATTTTTTGGCAGTTTCAGCAGCCACATTGGTATCTAGTTTGGCAATTATTTCTCCCAACTGCATACGTCCTTGACCAAATGGCTGACCATTCAGTAAAACTGTCGGTACACCCATAATTTGTCTGTCTTCAACTTCCTGCTGAAATAGTGCACCATCAATCGCAGTATGGGTTATATTGGGGTTTAGAATGGTCATCAGATTTAAAGACTGTATGACTTCTGGGCAGTTATGACAGGTAATAGAATAAAATGTCTCAAAATGCATAGTGCCCTGCAACTGTTTAATCTGATCCTGTAGATCCTGTGCTTCTTTTGATGGATGCCCTCCCACCTGTAATAATGCCAGTACCAGAGAACTAAACTCATGCCCAAGAGGATTACCAGCGAATCTCAAACCAGAATGAATGCCCTGATTAGTAATTTCAAAAGAAGGCTTACGAGCATAATCGCCGTCAGTACGCAAAGTAATTTTAGAACTAAGAGCAGCTACTTCCTGTAAAAGTGCCAGCATCTCCTGTGCTGCTTCGCTTGTATCCAAAGTAGCGATGATTTCAACTGGGTTTACCACATAATCCAGATAGGCTGTTAATTGGCCTTTTAATGTGTCATCTAACATGATATAACTCCATTAATTGAAAAAAACTATTGAAAATATATTTTTGATAGCCTGCACTCAATACTTTGAAAAAAACCCAAATACCTCAGCTGGTATCTGGGTTGAATAGGAGCTTTTGGCTATAATTATGATATTGATGTGTGTATTTATGTGTGCTTAAATTTTACCAACTAATTCTAATGATGGAGCTAGGGTTTTTTCGCCCTCTTTCCATTTAGCTGGGCAAACTTCACCTGGATGAGTAGCTACATATTGAGCAGCTTTAACTTTACGTACCAGATCAGCTGCTTCGCGACCGATGCCTTCCGCTGTCACTTCCACACACTGAATAATACCCTGTGGATCTACCAAAAAGGTTGCACGGTCAGCAGAACCTTCCCCTTCACGCAAAACGCCAAAATTATTGGCCAAAGTTGCGTTACGATCACCTAACATGAAATATTTGATTTTACGAATGGTATCAGAAGCATCATGCCAAGCTTTATGAGTAAAATGTGTATCAGTTGATACGGAGTATACTTCAACGCCCATTTTTTGTAGCTCGTCATAGTAATCAGCTAAATCACCTAACTCTGTCGGGCACACAAAGGTAAAATCTGCTGGGTAGAAAAAGAAAATTGACCATTTCCCTTTTACATCAGCGTCACTAACTTCCACAAATTCGCCATTACGAAAAGCGGTGGTTTTAAAAGGTTTGATTTCAGTATTTACATTCGCAACCATAATATATTTCCTTATTTAATAATATAGGCAGGAGAATTTATGAAAGCTATCATACATAAAATCATTTAATAAATATAATCAAATGATTTTATGAAACCGATAGATTTTATTTATATTATTTATCAAACAGTTATTTTTCTCTAATATATATACTGTAAACGGTTGTTCCAGTCAGGCTAGATTTAAGTTACTCCATAGCAAATATAATTATTTTTGCTGTTAATTTAATGATTAATTTTAAAAACAATTAAATATAAGTACACACTTACCGTAATAAAAAGGTTATTTTCCTACATAAATTGCTGGTTTGTTTGACTATTTGGTAAATATAGCAGATTATCAATAGAATACTATTTCATTGATAAATCATCAGATTATTGAAAAAAATGGTAATACAAACAGTTCAGCTAATTATATTTGTCATTACATTATTATGGTCTGCATATCAACCACATGATTATCCTACGTGGTGGCTGGAAGTATTTCCCGCATTACTGGGTATGTTTATCTTAATTTATACCTATCGTCGCTTTCGCTTTAGTGAGCTGGCTTACTGGGTTATTTTGATGCATATGCTAATTTTATTTATTGGTGGCCATTATACTTATGCAGAAGAACCAGTTTTTCATTATTTGCAACAACTTATGGGCTGGTCACGCAATAATTTCGATAAGCTGGGACATTTCTTTCAAGGTTTTTCACCGGCGATCATTATCAGCGAGTTGCTTTACGGATTAAAAGTTATTCAAGGCCGCGGCTGGCTGGTATTTTTAACCGGTTGTGTTTGTATGGCTATCAGTGCTTTATATGAATTATTTGAATGGCTAATAGCTGAAATCATCCATCAGGGTGCTACTGCCTTTCTGGGCACTCAGGGCGATATGTGGGATACGCAGAAAGACATGCTTTGGTGTTTAATCGGCTGTACGGTGATGCTGACGTATCTGTATATCAATAAGCGCCGTCTCTCTACCAACAGTGATTATCCACGCATAATTAAATAATTGCACAGATAAATGGTTATTGGATAAAAATATTTATTAAAATTGAACCATACCATCATTGTAGCTATAGTGCTTACTACTAAAAAGTTATAATTCTGGTAAGCGAAATCAGGTCAATTAATATCAACTTAATCAATCCAAATCATCTAATTCATGTATTGATGACTGGTGATTTCTTTACTTACCAAAGATGTAATCATCTTTAAAAAATATATATTTATCCAAATAAAATTATCTATCTCAGTAAAACAAATATCTAGCAAGAAAAAGGACTGAAATATTGATTTCAGTCCTTTTTCTTTAAGTTTACACCATCATACGTGTTTGAAGACATAAATTGTTCAGAATAGCTTACGCTTATTTCACGATTTTAAGTCCTTTTTTGCCCCCACCAGTTTTGTCCTCTGATATTGAAGGTTTAGCATCAGCGATATCATGCTGAGTAGTGGTATTGGATTGATTTGCACCATCATCCTCAATTAAGGGTTCAACATCAAATCCCATTCCCTCGCCCGTTTCTCGGGCAAAAATACTACTAACATGACCGACAGGAATCCAAATATCGTGAGAAATACCATTAAAACGCGCAGCAAAATGAACCCATTTATCATCTATAGTCAGATTATGAGCCGCTGTAGCACCAATATTCAAAACGATTTCATTATCACGCACATACTGTAAAGGTACCTGAGTGTTCTCATTAACCCAGGCCACAATATGTGGTGTGTATCCGCTGTCTAAAGCCCAATCGTATAAAGCACGTAAAATATAGGGTTTGGTATCAAGCTTGCTCATACTTATCTGCCTGTATTAAAAGTTAACGACGCATTGCTTTTTCGGCAGGCGTCAATGCATTGATAAATGCTTCACGCTGAAAAATACGTTCTGCATATTTTAAAATAGGCGCCGCAGATTTTGGTAATTTGATGTCATAATAATCTAGTCGCCACAGCAATGGAGCCAGCGCAACATCAATCATTGAAAAATCATCACCAATGATGTATTTATTTTTGCTGAATGAAGGTGCCAGAATGGTTAAACCTTGAGTAATCGCTTCCCGTGCACGGTTCATCTCTTTATTGCTGGAAGCTGGGTTTTCCAGTACAGACACATGACTAAACAATTCTTTTTCCAAACGATATAATACCAGACGACCATGACCACGCTTAACAGGATCTGCTGGCATTAATTGTGGATGCGGAAAACGTTCGTCAATATATTCGTTAATAATATTGGATTCGTATAAAATTAAATCACGCTCAACCAATACAGGAACCTGATTATAAGGATTCATAACCGCCAAATCTTCAGGTTTATTATAAACATCTACATCTTTAATTTCAAAGTCCATCCCTTTTTCATATAGGACGAAGCTACAACGTTGACTAAACGGACAAGTAATGCCCGCATATAAAATCATCATAATTATTCTTTCATTCTTTCTGTATGTTAGTGGTGCCGTGAATTTAGAAAATATTCTTCATTATAGACAAATGGTTATATTTTTTCCAGAAAAATAGCTTAAGTTAATGTTATTTATAGATTTAATGATGATTTCTTGCTTTAATATACATTATTTGCATACTTCATACTGGATTGGCTTCATCAAAGAAAAAATGGGGTAAATTAAACTCTGTACTAATCTGTGCTGCTAGTGCCTGAATGCCGTAACGTTCAGTGGCATGGTGTCCGGCAGCCATAAATACGACACCCGTTTCCTGCGCCAGATGATATTGCGGTTCTGAAACTTCACCAGTAATAAAAGCATCGACACCCATATCAATTGCCTGTTGAAAAAAACTTTGTCCTCCACCACTACACCATGCTAATCGCTGTATTTGCTGTTGTTTATGCTGACACAATAATAATGGTTCGCGTTGCAAAGTTTGCGCGATATGCCGTGCCAGTTCAGTTGCCGTTTGTGGCTGCGATAATCTGCCATATTGCAGCAGATTCTGCTCACCACAACATCCCTCTATTTCCCAACCAAGTTTTGTAGCCAGTTGCACATTATTGCCCCAACACTGATGTGCGTCTAACGGTAAATGGTAGCCTAGCAAATTAATTTCATGCTTCAGTAGGGCCTGAATACGCTGTTTTTTCCAGCCTGTAATACAACTTGGCTCACTTTTCCAAAACATACCATGATGTACTATGAGCATATTAGCTTGTTCAGCAATAGCAAAATCAACAGCTGCCTGACTGGCGGTTACGGCACAAACGATTTTATTAATTTCATTCTGTCCTTCAATTTGCAAACCATTCGGACTAAAATCACGGAATTGTGATATTGCTAATTCGCGCTCACACCAGTGTAAAATTTCATTTCTGTTAGCCATATTTTAGATTTCACTTAAGGCAAGTTATAAAAATTGGCTTAATCATATCATCGATTAAGGTAGGGATGAATTTGAGATTATTTAAGCTCATATTCAAACTAAAAGATAATTCTAGCTGAACAGATTTACATTAACCGTTGCAGTTATTTCTTGCTGATTATTTGATTCAACAATTGATTTGATTTTAAAATTATAACAACTTATTATTTTATGATAACATCATTATATTCCATAAAATTATAAAAATAAATCATCTTTTCCCTATGATTATATTAACCCAAGCAGATAATATAAATTTAAACTATAGAGTACTTTGAACATTTATTTAGAAATTACTATAGTCAATAGCACAAATAATTGTCTTAGCTGTATTAATGATTGTTTGGCATTGATAATAAATTCCTCAAGAAAAAATAAATTATGCTATATAAATATATATCTTTTTAATTAATCTCAAGAGTTTTATTAATTTTAACTTTTGCGAAAAAAACTTACTTAATATAATAATAAAGTATTTTTTATATCAAACTTTTAAAATTAAATTTATTTATTATGTGTCGCATAGCTTTATGGCTATCGACATAATACGAATGTTTATTTTAGTCTAAGGGTTCATATTTAACACATTGTAACTATTCGAATGATGTATGGTCAGAATTATACGACAAGATATTGAACAATTATATTTCTGAATTCGTTATTTCTTCATAAACGATGGAATATATAATTTTTATGTTTAATACTGTGCTGTTATTTATCAGTCCTATTTTCCCGGAAAAATTATAAATTTCCTGACATGAAAATTTTTTTGATATATTTTTTACTCGTGTTTGTATTTATCGATTTATATTCCTAGTAAAATTATTATTAATGGCACACATTTAATCATTTACTAAGACTTAACAGATATAGTAAAAATTTTTTTGCAGACTTGTTGGCTCCTGTTTTTCTGCAAGCGTTTTAATTACTTATTTCCTTGAGTCGAAACGTGTTAAAAATATTTTTGTGAAAGGTCGTCACCGATAATATTCATCTCTGAATATGAACTAACTCTTTAAAATAGAGTTTGGTTATTAAAGTGGTGATAGTATCAATTTAAAGTGCTTAAATAAAAGGTTATTTATAGGCCCATTATGCAAGTCATGCTATAAAGAAAAGCAGATTTTTACAGCCAGAATAATATTCTGGCTGTATATATTTAGCTAATTACTATATCGCTATTTAACTGCAGGTAAGCTTTGGTGTAATTCCTGCATACAATAGACATTGGTATGCGCAAGTTGGCTTATCCCTTCACTCATGGCTAAAGCACCAGCAATAGTAGTGAACAGAGGTATGCGTAAATTAACAGCACTATGACGGATAGAATGACTGTCTTTTAACGATTGTGGTTTACTATTTACTGTATTAACCACTAAAGCAATTTCACCGTTTTTGATTGTATCAACAATATGTGGTCGACCTTCAATGACTTTATTCAACACCTGAACGCTTATACCATGTTCGGCCAGATATGCAGCAGTACCACGTGTCGCACACAAACCGTATCCATGGAGCTGAAAGTTTTTGGCAACTTGTACAACCTGAGCTTTATCTTCATTGCGCACTGATAAAAATACTTTTCCAACAGCAGGCATCGTTTCTCCTGCTCCCAGTTGAGCTTTAATATAAGCTTCCTCAAATGTCTTACCTACTCCCATAACTTCACCAGTTGAACGCATTTCTGGTCCGAGAATAGTGTCCACGCCCGGGAATTTAATAAAAGGAAACACAGCTTCTTTAACTGCAAAGAAATCAGGAATGACCTCACGAGTATATCCCTGTTCAGCTAAAGATATGCCCGCCATCACTCGTGCACCAATTTTAGCCAGTGGCACACTGGTTGCTTTAGACACAAAGGGCACTGTCCGTGAAGCACGCGGATTCACTTCGAGTACATAGACCACATCATCCTGTACAGCAAATTGTACATTCATCAGTCCGATGACATGTAAGGCTTTGGCCATAGCAATGGTTTGACGCCGAATTTCATCCTGAAGTTCCTGACTTAAAGAATAAGGAGGAATTGAACAAGCAGAATCTCCACTGTGTATGCCGGCCTGCTCAACATGCTGCATAATGCTGCCAATGACAACTTGCTTACCATCACTAACGCAATCAACATCGACTTCTATGGCATGGCTAAGGAAGAAATCCAGCAATACCGGACTATCATTCGAAACCGATACAGCATCGCGCATATAAGTTTGCAATTCACTGGTGGTATGAACAATTTGCATTGCCCGACCGCCAAGCACATATGACGGACGTACCACCAACGGATAACCAACTTCATCAGCCAGTTGCAATGCTTCATTTTCAGTACGTGCTGTACGATTCTCAGGCTGACGTAAATGCAAATTTTGTAAAATATGCTGAAAGCGTTCACGATCTTCTGCCGCATCAATGGCATCTGCTGAAGTACCAATCAGATTTATCCCATTAGCCTCTAACTCGTTAGCCAGTTTCAAAGGAGTCTGCCCTCCATACTGCACGATGACACCATCAGGTTGTTCAGTATGACAGATTTCCAGCACATCTTCTAAGGTTAACGGCTCAAAATAAAGACGATCCGACGTATCATAATCGGTAGATACGGTTTCTGGATTACAATTGACCATAATGGTTTCAAATCCAGATTCCCGCAAAGCCAAAGCCGCATGAACACAACAATAATCAAATTCAATTCCCTGTCCGATTCTGTTAGGGCCTCCGCCAAGAATCATTATTTTTTTCTGCTGACTCGGGCTGGCTTCACATTCTTCTTCATAAGTTGAATAAAGATAAGCTGTATCAGTAACAAACTCAGCTGCACATGTGTCCACCCGTTTATAAACCGGATGCAGGTTCAAGCTGTGACGATGTTGACGGACGAGTTTTTCATTAGTTCGTAATAAATCAGCCAAACGTTTGTCTGCAAAACCTTTACGTTTCAGGCGACGCAAATGTGCATAATCTATATCGTCTAAACTTAAAGTAGTAATATGCTGTTCTTCAGTAACCAAATCGGCCAGCTGAGCAAGAAACCACGGATCAATGGAGCAAATTTGCTGAATTTGGGTGATCGACAGACCACAGCGCAAAGCATCAGCAACATATAAAATTCGTTCTGGTCCCGGATTAGCCAGTTCTCGCTGAATAACTGCCGGATCAAGACTACGACTATTAAAACCGCTTAATCCTGTTTCTAATCCACGCAAGGCTTTTTGAATGGATTCCTGGAATGTACGACCAATAGCCATGACTTCGCCGACTGATTTCATCTGTGTGGTCAGACGATCATCGGCGGTAGGAAATTTCTCAAAGGCAAAACGCGGTACTTTTGTTACTACATAATCAATGGCTGGCTCAAACGAGGCAGGTGTTCTGCCACCTGTAATATCATTTTTTAATTCATTCAGGGTATAGCCAACAGCCAGTTTAGCGGCAATTTTGGCAATCGGAAAACCTGTTGCTTTCGACGCCAGTGCAGAAGAGCGACTGACACGTGGATTCATTTCGATCACAATCATTTCGCCATTTTGAGGATTAATGGCAAATTGCACATTGGAACCACCAGTATCCACACCGATTTCACGCAGTACGGCCAGTGAAGCATCGCGCATTAGCTGGTATTCCTTATCGGTTAATGTTTGTGCTGGCGCAACGGTAATGGAGTCACCGGTATGTATGCCACAAGGATCAAAATTTTCAATGGAACAGATGATAATGCAATTGTCAGCACGATCGCGTACAACTTCCATTTCATATTCTTTCCAGCCCAGAACAGATTGCTCAATCAGTAATTCATGGGTGGGAGAGGCATCAAAACCACGTTCGCAAATAGAGATGAACTCTTCTTTATTGTAAGCAATTCCCCCGCCACTGCCTCCCATGGTAAAAGAAGGTCTGATTAAAGCGGGAAAACCCACTTCTATTTGCGCTGTCAGTGCTTCATCCATACTATGACAAACAATGGATTTTGGCGTATTCAAGCCAATTTTTTCCATTGCTGCCTTAAATCGACCTCGATCTTCCGCCTTATCAATGGCTTCTTCAGAAGCACCAATTAGTTCTACCTGATATTTTATCAAAATACCGTTACGCGCCAGATCCAGTGCACAATTCAATGCTGTCTGCCCGCCCATAGTGGGCAAAATAGCATCAGGACGCTCTTTTTCGATGATTTTAGCCACTGATTGCCATAGAATCGGTTCAATATAAGTTACATCAGCCATATCCGGATCAGTCATGATGGTGGCCGGATTGGAATTTACCAAAATAACTTTATATCCCTCTTCACGTAAAGCTTTACAGGCTTGCGCGCCGGAATAATCAAATTCACAGGCTTGACCAATTACGATAGGACCTGCTCCAATAATGAGAATAGATTTTATGTCTGTACGCTTAGGCATATTAATACCTTTTCAATAATCATTTATAGTATTCGTTAGATACAGCCTGTTTAATAATGGCTGTACTGCAATTAATTAATAGTTGCTGTCCATAATTTCATGGCAAAACCAATAAACATCATCCCAACCACACCGATAGCACTTGCGGCTATTCTGCGGTAATGATGAAACCACTTAACCAAAGCAACACCGCTGAAGATCAGCACACTTAGGTATGAGATGCTGCATATCTGCAAAATAACGGCCAAAAGTAAAAAACTAAGAACTGGATTTGTATAGTTTGGGTCGACGAATTGCACAAAGAAAGCCAGAAAAAATAAAATTGCTTTCGGATTAAATAAACTTAAAAACAATGCATGCCGAAACAAAGCATAGGAGGAAGGTTTTTTGCGTTCCGGTGGTATGGGTGGAGTTGGATTAACAGTAGTTTTATTAGCCTGATCGGGCAAACGCCACTTTTTTACTGCCTCACGCACTAGTCCACAACCAAGATAGGCCAGATAAAGTCCGCCAATCGTTTTCAGAAACAAAAACAAAATTGGAATAGTTTTGAGAACGGAAGTAGCTCCTAAAGCTGATAACAGCATTAAAATACTATCCCCTAGCAAAATACCGGCTACAGCACAATAAGCCTTTTTAGCACCATTTTTACCAGCTACTGTCAGACAGTACATAGAATTGGGTCCGGGCAAAAGAATAATGGCTATTGCACCTGCTATATATGCACCCAGATCAGTAATTCCGAACATACAATTACCTGCGTATTCCTGTTAAGTCATCATTATTTTTAAAATTTAATTTTTAGCCGCTGACTGCATATATTTAATAAAACGATCAAATAGATAAGATACATCATGTGGTCCAGGGCTGGCTTCAGGGTGTCCTTGAAAGGAAAAAGCTGGCTGATCAGTTAAACACATGCCTTGTAGTGAACCATCAAATAAAGATTGATGAGTAATGCGAACGTTAGCAGGTAAGCTGGCTGCATCGACTTCAAATCCATGGTTCTGACTAGTAATTACCACTCGCCCGCTGTCTAAATCCTGTACGGGATGGTTTGCACCATGATGACCAAACGACATTTTCCGTGTGCGGCCACCCAGTGCCAATGCTAAGAGTTGATGACCAAGACAAATACCAAATAAAGGAATTTTATGGCGTAGGAATTGCTCAATAGCAGCAATAGCATAATCACATGGCTCTGGATCGCCGGGACCGTTTGAAAGAAAAATACCATCCGGATTCATTGCCATTACTTCACTGGCGTTAGTTTTTGCCGGTACAACCGTCAGCCGACAACCACGAGCAGATAACATACGCAAAATATTAGTTTTTACCCCGAAGTCATAAGCCACAACATGATATTGTGTTTCAGCACACTGCTGATAACCTTGTCCAAGTGCCCATTCTCCCTGAGTAAACTGATATGTATCAGCACAGGTCACCTCCTGTGCCAGATCTTTACCGGCCATACTACCAAAATTGATGGCCAGCGATTTGGCCTGCTCAATATTGGCATCTGCTCCAACCATAATGCACCCGCCTAGTGATCCTTTATCCCTTAGCAATCGGGTCAGGCGACGAGTATCAATATCAGCGATACCAATAGTACCGTGTCTTTGCAAATAGCTACTTAGACTTTCCTGAGCACGAAAATTACTGTATACCAGAGGCAAATCACGAATAATTAAACCCGCTGCATATACTTTGTCACTTTCGATATCTTCAGCATTAACGCCTGTGTTACCAATATGTGGATAAGTTAAAGTCACCATCTGCCGGGTATAGGAAGGATCGGTAAGTATTTCCTGATATCCGGTCATGCTGGTATTGAAAACCACTTCACCTACTGCATATCCAGCAGCCCCAATACTAATACCATGAAATACTGAACCGTCAGCTAACACCAGAATTGCATTTGTCGTCATGAAAAATCCTGTAAGTAAGAGGAGACCGATAGTTTTCGGTTCATTTTTAATAGGCAAAAAACCGCTTCCTGTTACCAAATACAGGCAAAAAAAAACACGTCGCATCACGAAAAAATACGTGAGCTACGTGCTTAATGATAGGAAATTATCTTAACAGATAATCTCACCATGGAAGCAAATCATTTTAGCCAATTTTATGATTTTTGGCAATGCAAGTTTGTGCTATACCTGCAAAATTTTTTACAAATAACCTCCCCATCAATATTTGCCAGTAAATGATAAGAGCTATATATTAAAAATCAGCGCATATGATAATTCGGCGCTTCTTTAGTAATCTGTACATCATGAACATGGGATTCACTCATGCCGGCAGCCGTAATTTCAACGAATTCAGCTTTATCATGCATTTCCTGAATATTCGCACAGCCCAGATAGCCCATACTAGAACGCAAACCGCCAACTAATTGATGAATGATATTGGCTATCGGACCCTTGTAAGGTACCCTGCCTTCGATTCCTTCGGGCACATACTTATCAGTACTGGAAACATTGTCCTGAAAATAGCGATCAGATGATCCCTGACTCATGGCACCCATCGAACCCATGCCCCGATAAGATTTATAAGATCGTCCCTGATACAGCTCAATTTCACCCGGAGCCTCTTCGGTACCGGCAAATACGCCGCCAAGCATCACCGCCGAAGCACCCGCGGCCAAAGCTTTGGCCAGATCGCCGGAAAAACGAATACCTCCATCGGCAATTAAGGGCACGCCGGTACCAGCCAGGGCAGTAGCAACATTATGAATCGCAGTCAGTTGCGGTACGCCAACACCTGCTACAATACGAGTCGTACATATTGACCCCGGACCAATACCTACTTTTACCCCATCTGCACCGGCAGCAACCAAATCACGGGCAGCTGCAGCAGTAGCAATATTGCCGCCGATAACATCGACTTCAGGATAATGCTGCTTAACCCAGCGAATACGCTCAATTACTCCTTGACTATGACCGTGTGCAGTATCCACCACCAACACGTCCACTCCGGCTCGTACTAAAGCATTAATCCGCTCTTCCGTATCTTTACCAACGCCTACAGCAGCACCGACACGTAAACGTCCTTCATCATCTTTATTAGCATTAGGAAATGCTGTATTTTTCAAAATATCCTTAACGGTGATCAGACCTTTGAGGCCCCAGTCTTCACTGACAACCAATACACGCTCAATTTTATGAGTGTGCATTAACTGACGAGCTGCATCGATACTGACACCTTCGTTAACGGTAACCAAGCGCTCACGAAGTGTCATGATATTGCTGACGTTTTGATCCAAATTACTTTCAAAACGTAAATCACGATTAGTTACCAACCCGACTACTTTGCCATTTTCCAGTACCGGTAAGCTGGAAACACGGTATTTGCGGTTCGGACCGATTAAATCACCAACCTTCGTATCCGGTGTGATTGTCACAGGATCTTTAACCACACCACTTTCATGGCGTTTAACTTTAGCTACCGCTTGCGCCTGACGCTCAATGCTCATATTCTTATGAATAATACCGATGCCACCTTCCTGAGCCATTGAAATAGCCAGTTTTGCTTCGGTAACGGTATCCATGGCGGCGGAAACCAAAGGTAAATTGAGATAAATATGGCGTGTAAGCCTAGTTTTTAAAATGACGTCACGTGGTAGAACTTCGGAATGAGCAGGTACCAGTAGAACGTCGTCAAAAGTATATGCTTTTTCGACTATACGCATGTTAAGGCTTCTTTAAGAACGAGGAGAAAAGAAAATAGATAGAACAGAACTGGCGAATAATTTTATCTAAAATACGACAAATTAGCAAAAATACTCAGTTCAGTATTTATAAGCAACAAAGAGTGAATGTTTTTAGCGTATAATATGTAAAATATTTAGGTTAATAGCAAAGGAAATGTAAACATGCGTCATAAAGTGCTGAAAACATCGCTGGCAACGCTTTTGCTAAGCACTATTATTGTTGTCAATGCAGCAGAAGTATTCACATGGCGTGACTCAAAAGGAAATAATGAATATTCCGACGCGCCAAAACAAATGGTTCCAGCTAATGCGCAAAAATTTAACGTGCGGACCCATTCAACCACATCATTAGCTCCGCCAGTACAAAATCCCTCGCTTTCTGCTTCAGACGTAGATTCAATTGCAGCAAAGCAAGCAGAAGTAAACCGTCAAATTGAAGAACAAAACCGCAAAACTGCCGAACAAAATAAAAAAATCGAAGAACAAAACCGTAAAAATCGTGAAGAAGCTTGCAAAACATCGAAAATTAATCGTCGCATAGCAGAAAATCTGCGTACTAATCAGCGTGATAGCTTAATTAAACGTTACGATGACGAAATACGCAATAATTGTAATTAATCTTTACCCTTGATAAATAGCTCTTCATCCATAAGTTGTTATAACAACTTATGGATTTTTTATATGCCTTATTATCCTGAAACCATGTTTTTTGTCGCATAACCATGTCAGATTCCACTACTCAATCAATATCTGCTACCGAAACAGGCCAATTTAACATCTCCTTGTTTCTCAAAAATTTACCGGTTTTACCAGGGGTATACCGGATGCTTGATGAACATGGCAAAGTATTGTATGTGGGAAAGGCCGTTAACTTGAAGCGACGTGTCAGCAGCTATTTTCAAAAAAGCGATTTATCCCCGCGTATTCAGCTGATGGTAAAACAAGTCGCCAGAATAGAAATTACTGTTACCCATTCTGAAGCAGAAGCATTGATTCTGGAAAATAACTTTATTAAAGCTTTATCACCGAAATACAATATTTTATTTCGCGACGACAAAAGCTATCCCTACCTGATGCTCAGCGGGCATCGCTTTGCGCAAATGGCTTATTATCGCGGTACCCTAAAAAAACCCAATCAGTATTTCGGCCCCTATCCTAATGGATATGCCGTACGAAACAGTATTCAAACCCTGCAAAAAGTTTTTCGTTTACGTACCTGTGAAGACAGCGTATTTGAGCACCGTGATCGCGCCTGTCTGCTTTATCAAATCAAACGCTGTTCCGGTCCCTGTACTGGTCATATTTCCGAGCAGGATTATCAGGAAAGTGTTCGTGCCTCAGTTGATTTCTTACAAGGTAAAACCAGTGAACTTACTGCAACCTTACATGGCAAGATGCAACAAGCAGCCCAGCAGCTGGATTTTGAAACTGCTGCACAAATCAGAGATCAGATTCAGGCATTAGGATTAATGCAATCTCAACAATTTATTGATAGTAAAAATACCAAAAACAAGGATATTGATATTCTGGCTCTGGCTGAAGACAATGATACGGTCTGCATCCACTGGGTAAGTATACGAGGCGGACGACACGTGGGTGACAAAAACTTTTTTCCTGATACACGCTATCGGGTAACCGAAAAATTACAGGATTATGGTGATGCATTTGTCGCTCAGCACTATCTAGGTAAAAACAAACCTGAAATCATCATCAGCAATTTTCAGCTGCCAGAAGATTTGCGCACTGCTTTAAATCAAGAACAAGGTAAACAAATTCAATATATCCATAAAACTGTCGGCGAACGCCGGGTATGGTTACAGATGGCGGAACGAAATGCACAAATGGCCATCCAACAGCATCGTTTACAACAGCATAGTCAGCAGTATCGTCTTGAAGCCTTGGCACAATTACTGGATATAGACACAGACAGTCTGAATCGGATTGAATGTTTTGATATCAGCCATACTCAAGGTGAAGCCACCATCGCCTCATGTGTTGTCTATGAAAACGAAGCCATGCAACCCAGTAAATATCGTCGCTATAACATTACTACCGCAAAAGCTGGTGATGATTACGCAGCGATGCGAGAAGTATTGACGCGTCGATATGGTCGGCTGGCCGATAATGATGACAGTATCGGTGGGTGGCCTGATTTGGTTCTTATTGATGGGGGTAAGGGACAGGTAAATATGGCGCTGGAAGTCTGGCACGAACTGGGTATTACTATTCCGATTGTCGGCATTGCAAAAGGACCGGAACGTAAAGCAGGACTGGAAGAATTAATCATTCCCCACCAACATCGCAATATTCGGATTGATCCGCATAATCCGGCACTGCATTTATTACAAACCGTACGGGACGAATCCCATCGTTTTGCTATTACCGGTCATCGCCAAAAGCGCGCCAAAGCGAGAATCACGTCTTCTCTGAATAATATACCGGGCATTGGCAGCAGACGCCGACAGGCTTTATTGACTAGGTTTGGCGGTTTGCGTGGTGTTATTGCGGCCAGTGTACATGATTTGAGTCAGACTGAGGGAATCAGTCAGGCACTGGCAGAAAAAATCTATGACGCTTTACATTAATATATAACATGACTAGCCTATGGAATTAAAACATATTAATGTTTACAAATATTATTAATTATATTTATTCCACTATAGTTTAAAGAGAATCTATAAATTAGGTAGCAGGACTACATTTTTTTGCATTAACATAAATAAATTATTATAATTCTCAGTAATATTTAATAACTAATTTATCCAAATGATTACTAAAATTATCAAATATATCTCCTCCAAATATGTTTTGAAGGAATCAATAAAAATAATAGTCGGATATAGTATATATATGTTGGGTAACATGGGATGGAACTATTTTGAAGATTGTGATAGGGCCGGTTCCGCTGCTTTTTTAAGTTATTGTGGTATTGGCTACGTTTTAGTAGTAATAATTAAAAATTTCATTAAATCCTTTAAAAACATCAAAGCTGGTTCTAAAAATAAAGCCTTTTCATTGAAATTCCTAATATTTTTGTTTATTTGTTTTGTAAGTTTTTTAATATTTTGGCATAAAACAGTATTCTTTTACTTTTTCACAAAAGTTGAAGATATAATAAATAATTCAGTCCTTTTACTTTTTTACTATTCACAATTGATCATTTTTTTTATAGTTACTTGCGGATTATTTATTCTAATTATAACCAAATTGATTTATTGTATGAGTTCAAAGCTTAAAAATTTGAACCAGTGATGAAAATTATCTGAATTAGCAAAATATTTATTTTTTATCGATATCAAGTAGTATACAAATCCGCTCAGCATCGATATCTTTCTAAACAAGAATCATTTTTTCTATTAATATAATTGCTGGAAATAGTCGCAAATTCTAGCAAAATTTATTAATTAACTGATTTAGTGAAATCATTGCTACCTGTATACAAATTTGTGTAAAACAGGAGAGTGTATTTTTAATCTAACAAAATATTCTATACTTAACACATAAATTATAAAAAAATATATTTTATTATTATTACGTTGGAGATTGTGATAGAGCATAGTCAGCTACTTTTTTTGGATTTTGTGAACTTATCTACTTTTTTGGGGTAACAATAAAAATTTTATTAAACTATTTAAAATAGATTATTGCATTATTCAAAAAATAAATAAACAAATAGAGAAATCTGAATTTGTTATCTGGATTTATATATATTTTTTTGGGTCACGACTGAATATCAAAATCAGTTTGAAGAATATATTTTAGAGAATCAAGTTAAAATAATCTCAATTATTAGAATTCATTTTTTTGAGTTATATATACTTGTCTAATCTTTTGCCGATAAACAGTATGGCTATCAAACTCAATACTTAACCATGAAAGATCATTTGTTTTTGATAATTATTTAAATTCAGAACAATATTAAAATTAAGATATAATTTCGTTTTAATAATTCGCGGTTTTAACATTATTAGGCCTACCTCTAAGATAATGACAATCCTGATAGTCATTTAATTCATTTATTTTATAATTTCTTTCAACACTTTTTCTTACAGTGCAGGTCATTAATAGTGAAAATTCATAAAAATGGATTGGATTTGGTAAATTTAAAATTTGGTAATCTGGTATTACTGATTTCTTTATCATCAACATATTCATCTTTATATCATCTTTTTAAATTCAATTTGAACTTTATGCATGCATAGAATATTCTGACTGACCAATTTATTTGTCTATCACTATCATTCAATTAAATCACGATCAATTATTAAATTAATTTGTTTGCATAATTTATTAAAGCTGATCTGCATATTGGAATACTAGCGCTTCATCTTTTTAAATTATAAAAAAATTATGTGATACGATTTTTCAGAAAAATCAGCTTATTTCGCTGTTAAATATAAATAAGATTGGCAATAGATATATTGTCGCAATTATTTATTGGACTCTTGAAAATCTAATACCGGTTAAACTTAAATACACAATCAAATGGATTAAACAG
>JAIL01000247.1 GCA_000725195.1 Snodgrassella alvi SCGC AB-598-O02 | reverse complement strand
TAAAGAGCTCAACTTCATCAAGTATTCTGTTTTTATCAGCGTAAATACGACCCTCTATATCAGCTTTTGCCTGCATACACAACATCCAGACTGGCAGCTCCCATGATAGGCAATAGATTAACCATTCTGGTGATTTATTTCTGATATTGTCACTTAATGCATAAAACGGTACCTGATGGACACGTATAATCCGACAGATTTTTTCTCTTAATTCAAACGGAACACCCAGCCGCCATAATAATATTCGGCTACTTATTTCGCCTTTTTTTGAATGTCTTGGTTGTGAAATTCGTCCGCTAATCTCATCGATTATTGTCGTTTCCGGCTTGGCAATGTCATGTAACAACGCAGTCATGAATAATATAAACTGCTCTTCAGGAGCGGATTTTGCAAATTCATCTTGCGCAATTAATGCTCTTAGTACCATTTGAGTGTGAATCCAGACATTACCTTCACCATGGTAATATGGATCTTGAGGCGTGGTAATTAATTTATTCAGTTCAGGTATGCAGTTTAGCCACTGATCAAAATTATCTTTGTTAATACTATAGGCAATTTCCTGTTGTAATTGTGAATAACTCATAAGTCACCTCCGGATACAATTCCTTTATTCCAGTTGATGGTTAGTTGTGGCGTATAAAGCTCAACTTTTTCAGCTAATTGGTTGGGAATAAATGGTTGTTCTGAGTGGTGTTGACCAGAATCTAATATGGATTGAACAAAATCCTGTCTGACCCATTTTAAACGACCGGTTGTCGTATTTTCCGATTCAATTTTTAAATATAATCCTTCCATAAAATCGGATTTATCGCACTGTTTCCTTGCTTTTATTAAATCAAATTTTTCCTGAGCGACGATTTTCTCAAAACAAACCCGCCAATTTTTTGATTTGGCTAAAGAAAATTTAACAAGTGTCAATAAATCACATAATTTTTCCGGTGCTATACCAGAATACAGAACTGGAACAGACAGAACAGGGCCATTGATGAGTAATTGATGGCGTTTGTGTGTGGATAAGAAATGATTATTATGTCTGTCCCAAATATCGAATTCACAAAAATAATGTGGTAATGCATCATAAAAAATTGCATGTTTTTTATGCAACCACTCGCCATACATAATATAGCGATCTTCTAAGCGTTCTAACAACCAGCTTTCATGTACTGTTGCCCAGTGTTTAAATAAATTAAATTGGCGCTCTCTACCGCCTCCTGTCAAATAATGACCACGTGATTGTAATAAAAGTTCACCACTCTCGGAAAAACTGATTGCACAGTTAGCACCATCAAGTTTTTCTTCTACTACAATATATTGTCCGACTAATAGATGATAAGGTTGCTGACCATGTTCAATATCACCAAACTGTAAACGCGAACTTTCTAAATGTGGTGTACGCGGGTATTTAATTAATTCTAAATTTTGAATATAAGTGTCCGTTGTCATTTTGTTTTCTCCGGAAAATTAGGGAAAACCGACAAGGCAAAGATCTATAGATTGAATTAAAAAGTAGAGGCTTTATAAAAAAGCGAAAAGACTATAAGATAGAATATACCGTGTCGGCATTAAGATAAAGTGTTAACTACGGGCATTTTGCCACCTCTTAAAATTTAAATATTATTTGCAAAAGCGACGCCATTATCATTTTCAGTTGATTTGTTGTCAAGTAGAATAATTATTGGGTATTAAAAATAAGACTATACGATTGAATAAATAATAATTAGTATATTTATAAATATTTAATATAATTTAAATTTATATTTTGTCTGCTGATTCGATAGCTGTGACTGAGTATTAAAGCATAAAGCAATTTCTGATAATTGAGTAACTCAAAAAAATCTGATGTTAATAATAAATTAAATTTTTGAATCAACAGCAATGGATTGAATTCAGAAACAGTATTGATTATTTATATAGTTTTTATGTTAATCAAAAATTAATATGCAAACAAATTGAAGCTCTGAATCAGTTAATTTAACAATCCGGGTAAAAAATTTATATACCCGGATTAACGATTAATTATATGGAGCTATGCTTTTGGCTACACTGCTGAGCCCTTGTGCCAGAGCATTCACCATATTATTGTAGCCATTACCCTGCTGGGGTAGCCGGACATTAAAATTCTGACCACGTTCATTATTAATACCCTGCCAGCTGCTGTAACCACTGATGTAGATATAACCATCATAGCTTCCTTGAAAAGACTGAATATATACCGTTAGTGTGGTTTTGGTTTTATTTTCAGGAGTAAACAGATAGCGAATACTTTGTTTATTAAGTTCATTAGCTAGTGTCTGACTAATTTCACCACCAAGATCATCAGCCCATAGATGCTGCTGAGCAAAGTGCAGAGTAGTTGGACTGTCCTGATAAACTAAATTCCCCTGATTAAGGCGTTCAGCCAGTACCACATTAAGTTGTACTGGAATTCTCTGGCTGCCGGTTGGTAATTGATAGTTACTTCCGGGTAGTTGATAGTAGGTAACCGGATTACCGGCACATGCACCAAGCGTCAGACTGACAGCACAGACAAGTGGTAACAAAATTTTCATTATCTGGCTCCTTTTGGTTCCGGATCATGTCCGCGACGGTTAAAAATCAAGGCATTGGGCTGTTGTTTTAAGGTTTTTAACGTAGGCTGAGCGTCTTTCAGGGTCTTGTCTATGCTCTTTAAAGTTTGCTGAATATCACCATACAATGGTGAAGTGCTGGATACACCCTGTAGTGTATTTCTTAGCTCACGCAGAGTTGCGTTCAGCTGTGTAGGAATTTGCTGAGTCTGGTTTTGAGCTAATAGACGATCGGCACTTGCCAAAGTGGTTTTTAACTGAGACATAGTGCTGTCTAATTGGTGTAGTGTACGTTCAACAGGAAGCTTGTTCAATTTAGTTAATAGCGCTGAGAGCTGATTTTGTAGCATATCTAAGCCACTATTGTTACTACCGATTACGGTATAGCCCTGATAAACATCAGTAGGGCGGATTACGCTGGCATTAGTTTGAGCTGCAGTCAGGCGAATAAATTGATTTCCTGTCAGTAGACTATCTTTTTCCAGAGAAGCGGAGAGCCCTTTATATAGTGCTTGCTGGATTTTCTGTTGCCATATTTTGTCATCCTGTACACTGGCATTTATTTCCATACGATCTGGTTCAATTCTGATTCTGACCGGTATCCAGCCATGTTCCAGTAATTGATGGCTATCGTTATGGGCAAAATAGGGGACATCTGCAACTGAACCGATATTCAGTCCCTGAAATTCGACTGGTGCACCTACATTTAAGCCACGAATGGATTGTTTGAAGAAAATGACATAGTAAAGTGCCCGTTTTGTGGGTAAATTATCCAGTTCCTGTTCACTGTTATATAAGGGAAGCTGAGAGTTATTTATTACCGGAATGCCACTACCATCATTGGTCGTTTTAAAAGCGATAGCACCGGAAAGTAAGGCAGGTATGGGGGCTGAGTCTATGTGTACACCACCTCCGGAAGCTTTGATTTGTAAACCTGTTTGTAACCAGAATTTAACTTTATCGTTAATCAGGCTATCATAGGGACTGTTAACAAAAATTTGATAATGAACGCTTCCATCTTTAGGATCGAAATAGGCTTTTTCTATTTGACCCGCACTCATGTCTCCATATAACAGTGGACTACCTGCTGTCAGTAATTTGTCGCTGTGTCCTTTCAGATTCAAACGAATGCCGTTTTGTGAGATAGCAGATACTGGCGGCAGATCAAGTACCTTAAATGAATAGGTTCGTTCTTTGCTATGTCCGGGTGTGAACGCAATGTAGGAACCTGAGACAAGCGTATTCAGACCGGTAACACCACTTTGGTCAATTCGTGGTTTGACGATCCAAAATTGAGTGTCTTTACGCAGCATATCTTTAACATCTGCACTCATTTTCGCTTTTATCTGTACGCCTTTTTCATCAGGGCTGATAGTGATGGCCGTAACTTTGCCTACGGTTACATTGAGAACTTTAATGGCGGTAGAGTTAATTTCTATCCCGTCTGCATCATTCAGATATAAGGTGATTTCTGGTCCGGTATTACGAATATGTTGAAAGAGCAGCCAGGCTCCAGTCAGTAAAGCTAATGCTGGAATGATCCACACCAGTATGTTAAAAGGTGGAGCATGCTTAACGGTAGCAGTAGATTGTTGATGTGTGTGTTCAGAATGGGTCATGAGGAGTGCCTCGTACAGCAGCTATCGGAATGATCAGCTTCTTTAGCTTCATCCCATAATAAGCGTGAATCAAAACTCAATGCAGAAATCATGGTTAGTATGACTACACCACAAAAATATATGCTGGCTGCGCCAGGCGTCACTTTAGCCAGAGGTGAGGTAAAAACTGACATAAGAATAATGACGACAAATATATCAATCATTGACCAACGGCCGATAGATTCGGTAATTCGATACAAAATAGTTAGTCGAGCTGGTGATATTAATGGTTTATATGCTGCTGAATATAATAGTACCAGCATAGATATTATTTTCATTATCGGAATGGCCATACTGGCACTAAAGATTACCACGGCAATCAGGACATCCCCATCATTCCACATATACTCAATACCATCAAGAATGGTACTGGCTAGATTGGAATTGGGAGCACGAGTAATCATTATTGGCATTAAATTTGCCGGAATATATAAGATAATGGCACTAAGTAAAAAAGCCATACTGATACGAAGACTAAGCGGTTTGCGTTTACTTAGAAATGATCCACACACATTGCAAATATTTTGACTATTAGGTTGTTCAAATAAGCAATAATTACAGCTAATGGTGTTATCACTGTGTTTGATTATTGTCGGATCATTGCCAGTGAGGGTTTGGATCTGATAAAAAATCCAGTGTTCCGGCACTCCCTGTGAGGTGCGGATCAGTAAAATGGCTAATACCATCATTAGCCAAAAAGCTAAACCAAAATGAATTTGTGCCCGACTGATAATTTTAATATAGGCGACTAGGGTAGCAATGAAAAATACGTCTACCATAATCCAATGACGCAGTCGTACCAGTGTACGAGTAGCATATAACATACCGGGCAGAACGCGTTGATAATATAGACCTATATAGACATATAAGCACAGAATTAAAAACAGCAGGGGCGAGCCAAATGTCAGTAAAAACATAACTTCAGCCAGAAAAGAATAGTCCTGCTGGGCTAATGAGCTAAGCATGTAGGGTAAGGTCAGATCTACATGTAATGTAAACATATCCACTATCATATACAGCTGTGTATAGACGATGATCATGATAATCAAAGCTGCACTTGCGTAAGCCAGCGGAGTGTCAAGAGGATATTTTTCGACCCGAACCAAATATTGATGACATCGCGGACATTGTGCCTGATCGCCCGGAACAATAGTGGGTATAGCCACTGATAAACCACATCTCGGGCAACCAACGTGGTGGCTGGGTATGCTGCCAGCAGGGATATCGGTTGCTGACTGTGCAGAAATGGTTGATGACTGTGTCAAAATAAATGTATCCGCAAATTTTAAATAATACCAAAAAAATAACTTAACAGAATGTATATTCTGTTAAGTTATGAATATACGGAAATTAGTGCAGTTAAGCAATCAGCTTGCCCTATAAGGCTATCAGAACGGCATCACCCATCTGACTACAGCTGACTTTCTGACAACCAACTTCATAAATATCCTGAGTTCGCAAACCCTGTGCCAGTACCTGACCGACCGCCTGTTCGATTCGTTGTGCAGCTGGCTCATTGTTAAAACTATAGCGCAGTAACATCGCCAGTGACAGAATAGTGGCTAATGGGTTCGCTAAATCCTTGCCGGCAATATCAGGCGCTGACCCATGTGATGGTTCGTACAAACCTTTACCGCTTTCATTTAATGAGGCTGATGGCAGCATACCAATTGAACCGGACAGCATTGAAGCTTGATCAGAAAGGATATCGCCAAAAATATTTCCGGTGACGATTACATCAAATTGTTTTGGTGCTTTAACCAGTTGCATAGCTGCATTATCAACATACATATGTGTTAAACTAACGTCAGGGTAGTCTTTATTCATATCAGTCATGATTTCGCGCCACAATTCGGTGGTTTCCAGAACATTAGCTTTATCAACGGAACATAATTTTTTATTCCGTTTTTGTGCGGCTTCAAAAGCAATTTTACCAATACGCCGAATTTCACTTTCTTTGTATCGCATCGTATTGATACCTTCACGTTCACCATTGGCTAAAGTGTGAATACCTCGCGGTTCACCAAAATAGACATCTCCTGTCAGTTCACGAACAATCAAAATATCCAGACCAGAAACCACTTCCGGTTTCAAAGTGGATGCATTGGCTAGTTCAGGATAAAGAATGGCAGGGCGGAGATTACCAAATAAGTTCAAATCTTTGCGAATGGCAAGTAAACCACGCTCGGGACGTAATGAGCGTTCTAGTGTGTCGTATTGTGGCCCCCCGACAGCGCCAAGCAATATAGCATCAGCTTGCTGGCAAATTTCTTGCGTATAAGGTGGATAGGGATGGTGATATTCTTCATATGCTGCTCCACCTAGGGGCGCATACTGATAATCGATATCTAAACCATCAGCTTTCAGTTTATCTAAAATACGCACAGCCTGTGCCACAATTTCTGGTCCAATGCCGTCACCCGGTAAAATAGCGATATGTTTAGTCATTTTTTTTTCTTTCATTATGTAAGATTGTGGCTATTAGCTAGGATTGAAGTGTATTTCTATAATGAGGAGTAAAAAGAAATAAATTTGTTTTAATTATTCCAATTTTGTAGCAATTTGTCACTTTTTAGGCAAAATAAAAGAGATTTTAAAACATGATTATGTTGAATCGATTGTAAAATTGCGGATTGAAAATAAACAAGAAAAAATTTAATTCGCAGATTGACATCATCTCAGAGTTAAGATTAATTTTACTGACAAGATCCACTAGCATGTTTTTTCTGAAATAAATAAAAGCGAACAAATAAATAAAATTTATCGAATGCCACTCCATCAAAATATCTTTTAAGTTGTTGATCAGAAAAAATATTTTACTAATTTCTGGTAACTGTCAGGAAAAAGGAAATAATAAGGCTTGCTCATCTTAGTAAGATAGTTATACCGAAATATTAAAAAGGCCAGTGATACAATGCATAAGAAACTATTTAACATTAAAGCTGCCAATTTAATTTTAACCATTTCTGCATAAATCTGGCCAAAAAGAGGTTAATCCGCTGGATTAACCTTAAAAACGACAAAGATAAGCATCCCCCCTGAAAATCCAGCAAATAGTTGTAAAAAAACTTAAGAAGTAAATGCCCTGTTGATTTTAGTTTCATCGTTCATTAGGTTATTTTATTCAATCAATGATTTAGGTAAATAACTGCAATATATGGCACGATGATAATTATCTGCTGATTAAAATGCCTGGTTATATCAAAGTTGTTAGATCAAGTAGTTACTATGGTTGGCTAAGACGTTTAGTAAGGTTAGTACAGCCACGGTTGTTGTTGGCGGTGCTTAACTTCAAATGCTTTAATGGCATCTGCATGTTGCAATGTCAATCCGATTTCATCTAATCCATTAAGCAAACAATGCTTGCGATGATCTGTTATTTCAAAGTGATAGGTTGTTCCGTTGGGTGTGGTGACAGTTTGACTTGGTAAATCAATACTTAATTGATAACCCTCAAGTGCAAATACCTCCTGAAATAACTGATCTACATCTTTTTCCGGTAATACAATTGGCAGTAAGCCATTTTTATAACAATTATTAAAAAATATATCGGCAAAAGAAGGAGCAATTACCACGCGAAAACCATAGTCTTCAAGCGCCCATGGAGCATGTTCGCGACTGGATCCACAACCAAAATTCTTTCGTGTCAGCAAGATATGCGCATTTTGATAACGTGGTTGATTAAGAACAAAGTCAGGGTTTAATGGTCGTTTACTGTTATCCATGCCTGGTTCGCCATGGTCGAGATAACGCCATTCGTCAAAGGCATTAGGGCCAAAGCCACTGCGTTTAATAGATTTCAAAAATTGCTTAGGAATAATAGCGTCTGTGTCAACGTTGGCACGATCAAGAGGTGCAACCAATGCGGTTAAGGTAGTAAAAGAATTCATGTGTTTAATATTTTTGTAGTTAATGATTGAGTTGAGTGCAAGCCCGTACGGGCTTGCTTAAAATTACATATCAGAGCGTACTGCGTCAGAAGAATTACTTATTGCTTGTCCGCCAGCAGATATATCCCGGCCAACACCAGACACAGTATGACAAGCGGACAGGAAGCCAGCGATGACAAGGCTCAATAGTATAAGTTTTTTCATAATTTTATCCTTATATATTAATGAGCTGCGTTAGAAAGGTGTTCGCCACCGGCTTTAACATCCTGACCAACTCCGTGAATGGTGTGACAACCAGTGAGTACAGCCATAACCATTGCAGCGATCAACAACATTTTTTTCATGCTTTACTCCTTATGTAAAGATAAAATTTAATAAAATCAATCAGTACTACAATACTATCATGCACTCGCTGGCTTAAAACTGCAAGTTGTTAACCTTTTAAATGTCGTATATCAGCGAAATGTCCATTAATGGCAGCGGTGGCAGCCATCGCCGGACTCACTAAATGTGTTCGTCCATTATTGCCCTGACGCCCCTCAAAATTGCGATTAGAAGTAGAGGCACAGCGTTCTTGCGGTTGCAATCTGTCAGCATTCATGGCTAAGCACATTGAACAACCGGGTTCACGCCACTCAAAACCGGCATTAATAAATATTTGATCCAGTCCTTCTGCTTCGGCCTGTTTTTTTACCAAACCTGAACCGGGCACGATCAGAACACGTTTGACATTGCTCGCTTTGTGGCGCCCCTTGGCTACATCAGCAGCACTACGCAGGTCTTCGATACGTCCGTTGGTACAAGAGCCGATAAATACCACATCCACGGGAATATCTGTCAGTGGAGTACCAGCTGTTAAGCCCATATACTTTAAAGCTCTTTCCATCCCTTCTCGCTTAACAGGATCTTTTTCATCAGCCGGATCGGGTACGTGATGGGTTACTGCCGTAACCATTTCCGGTGAGGTTCCCCACGTTACCTGAGGTGCAATATCTTTAGCGTGTAGGTGAATGACTTGATCGAAATGAGCACCTTCATCTGAAACCAAGGTTTTCCAATAGTTAACCGCCTGATCCCAAGCATCACCTTTAGGTGCAAGATGGCGTTCCTTAATATATTCTATGGTTTTATCGTCTACGGCAACCAGACCCGAACGGGCACCAGCTTCGATGGCCATATTACATAATGTCATACGGCCTTCCATAGACAAGGCTTTAACGGCTGAACCGGCAAATTCAATTGCATAGCCTGTGCCACCGGCTGTCCCAATCTGACCAATAATATATAAGGCCATATCTTTAGCGGTGATTCCCTCTGCCAGCTCACCATCAATTTCTATTAGCATGGCTTTGGATTTTTTCGCTGTAATACACTGAGTAGCCATAACGTGTTCAACTTCTGACGTGCCAATTCCATGAGCTAAGGCACCAAATGCACCGTGGGTTGAAGTGTGAGAGTCACCACAAACAACTGTCATGCCTGGCAGCGTCGCACCCTGTTCAGGTCCAACAACATGTACAATACCCTGATTTATATTTTTGAACGGATAATAAGTTTTGACGCCAAAGTCATGAATATTCCGATCCAGCGTATCAACCTGTAATTTGGAAATAGGTTCGGTTATACCTTTTTCCCAGTGATCTGTCGGCGTGTTGTGGTCGGCAGTAGCAACAATACTTTGTTGTCGCCATAAAGGCCTGTGCGCCAGTTTAAGTCCTTCAAAAGCCTGTGGACTGGTCACCTCATGTACCAAATGACGATCAATGTAAAGCAAAACGGTACCGTCTGCTTGTTCTTGGACAATATGGCTATTCCAGAGTTTATCGTACAGTGTTTGTGTTTTCATTGTAGTTATTGCTTTTTATTAAGAATTATCTGAGTTGCATCTTAATACTGTAAAAAAAAATTGACAAGTATTTTGTCTAAAAATTTATAGTTTTGTGATTAATAGCCAATATTTGTAATATTTTTAGACAAAATGTCTATAAATATTTTAATAACGAAAGAATTTTGGTAGCTAAACAATATAAGCTATACTTTTTTTATTGTTATAATAATTATTCGGAGTGCAAAGATGATTAGCACCCTATATGTAGAAAGGTTTGAAATATGGGTTTATCAGTCATAGACGCAACACATCGCTCACAGCTGCAAGATTTTGAACGTACCATTTTAGCTAAGCAGGCTCAGATTGAATCCTGGTTTCGTGCACAATGGCGGCAACATCGCCCACCTTTTTACGGTTCCGTAGATATTCGCAATAGTGGTTATAAACTTGCCAGCATAGATATGAATTTATTTCCGGGAGGATTTAATAACCTTAATAGTCATTTTTTACCACTGGCTTCAGTAGCGGCTTTAGATGCTGTGGAACGCGCTTGTGCAGAAGCTCACTCAGTTCTCATCATTCCAGAGAACCATACCCGCAATAAGTTCTATTTGCAGAATGTTTATGCTTTAACCAGTATCGTACGTCATGCAGGTATGCAAGTACGAATTGGTACCATCAATCCAGAGATTACTGTAACGACCGTATTAGAAACCGCAAATGGTGATCATATTACGCTGGAGCCGGTATTGCGCGAAGGAAACCGGCTACGTTTGGCCGATGGTTTTAATCCATGTTTGATTTTGTTAAATAATGATCTATCTGGCGGGGTGCCAGAATTATTAAAAGGTCTGGAACAAAACCTTTTACCGCCTTTAAAAGCAGGATGGACAACACGACGTAAAAGTACTCATTTTCATGCCTATAATCAGGTAGCAGCTGAATTTGCTCAATTAGTGGATATTGATGAATGGACAATTAATCCCTATTTTGAAGTATGTAGTGAATTAGATTTTAGTACCCATGAAGGAGAAAATCGCTTAGCTGAGACAGTGGATCGATTGTTACAGCGTATTGAGCACAAGTATAAACAGCTGGGGATAAATGATAAACCATTTGTAATAGTCAAAGCTGATGCCGGAACCTATGGTATGGGCGTAATGACCGTCCATTCTGCTGATGAAATCCGTGGCCTGAATCGTAAAAAACGCAACAAGATGGCTAAAGTTAAAGAAGGATTGGAAGTTACCGAGGTAATTGTTCAGGAAGGTATCTACACATACGAGACTTTGCATGAAGCAGTTGCTGAGCCTGTTGTTTACATGATGGATAGATTTGTTATCGGTGGCTTTTATCGCGTTCACGAGGATCGGGGACCAGATGAAAATTTGAATGCAGTTGGTATGCAATTTATTCCTTTACAGCAAAATATAGCCTCTATGAATATGGACTTGCTTAATGAGGAAGCTCAGACCAAGCGCGCATTTGAACAGTGGGAAAATCTTGGCATGCCGGATACTGAAAATATTAAACAGGTCTACGACTGTGAAAGTATTCGTTTATATGTTTATGGCGTACTGGCACGATTATCTTTGTTAGCTGCTGCTATCGAATTGGAAAATATGCCTGATTAATGCTATTAAGCAGGATTGATATCTATTATACTGTTTTATTAAATATTCTTTTGTCATAGAATTAATTTAACTGAATTTGATTACTGAAAAGTATTATTTGCAATGAAAAAAACAAGAGTATTAACCGGAGTAACCCCCAGTGGTATTCCTCATTTGGGTAACTATGTAGGTGCAATTCGTCCAGCTATCCAAGCCAGTCAAAATCCAGAAGCAGAGTCATTTCTGTTTTTGTCTGATTATCATGCTTTGATTAAATGTCATGAACCTGAAAAAGTTTATTCATCTACACAGGCTGTAGCTGCTACATGGCTAGCATGCGGACTTGATCCTGAACGTACCACTTTTTATCGTCAGTCAGACGTACCAGAAGTTATGGAATTAAACTGGATACTGACTTGTAACACCGCGAAAGGATTAATGAACCGGGCTCACGCTTATAAAGCAGCTGTGCAGGACAATGCTGAAAAAGAGCAGGAAGATCTGGATCACGGTATTGAAATGGGTTTATTTTGTTATCCGATGCTCATGACTGCGGATATATTGATGTTTAATGCGGATAAGGTACCAGTGGGTCGTGATCAGATTCAGCATTTGGAGATGGCTCGCGATATAGCTGGCCGATTTAATCATCGTTACCAACCGCTGTTTACCTTACCGGAAGCACAGGTCGATGATAAAGTAGAAACTTTGCTTGGGCTTGATGGTCGTAAAATGAGCAAAAGTTACGGCAATACTATTCCATTGTTTGAAACAGAAAAAAAATTACAAAAAGCAGTGAATAAAATTGTAACCAATTTAAAGGAGCCGGGCGAACCAAAACAACCGGATGAGAGTCCATTATTTGCCATTTATAAAGCATTTGCCACGCCACAAGAAACACAGGAATTTACCACCATGCTGGCTGAAGGTTTGGCATGGGGGGAAGCGAAAAAGATGCTGGCAGCTAAAATTAATGATGAATTGGCACCAAAACGAGAGCGTTTTGCACAATTAATTGCGCAGCCAAGTTTAATTGAAGATATATTGCAGGCCGGAGCTGTTAAGGCTCGTCAGCAGGCACAGCCATTGTTGGCAGCCGTGCGTGAGGCAGTAGGTATTCGTTCGTTAAAATAATGTATTCAGCCAGTCTCATGGACTGGCTGACTTATAAATAAGCTGTCAGGAAAATCATCATGAAAATACTGTTTATTGCTGATCCGATGAGTGGCTTTAAAACCTATAAAGATACTACTTATGCAATGATGCAGGAAATGGCACAACGAGGCTGGACTTTGTATCATTCTTTAGCCAGCCAATTGAGTGTACAAGGAAAGTTAGTGGTAGCTGAGGTTAGTAAATTTGACTTTATTGGAGCAAGGGACGATAAGGATCATCACTGGTTTGTTTCAACAGCAGCACAAACTCTGGCTTTAAATAAATTTGATGCAGTAATTATGCGTACTGATCCGCCGTTTGATATGCAATACCTGTATGCTACGCAGTTGCTGACACTGGGACAACAGCAGGGTGCTCGGGTATTTAATAGTGGGCAGGCAATGCGAGATTTTAATGAAAAGCTCGCTATTCTTAATTTTGCAGATTTAACTGCGCCCACCATAGTGACCACTCGGGCAGCTGATATACGCCAATTCCTTGATGAATATCACGACATCATTATTAAACCTTTAGATGGAATGGGTGGAATGGGTATTTTTCGTCTAAGCCAGCAGGATCCAAATATAAGCAGTATATTGGAAATGCTGATGCGGATGGACAGTCGTACCATTATGGCACAACAATATATCCCAGATATCATTTACGGCGATAAACGAATATTAATTATCGGTGGGAAAGTGGTGCCGTATGCACTGGCACGTATACCTAAAGAAGGTGAAACCAGAGGTAATTTAGCCGCCGGAGGTAAAGGCGTCGCACAGCCCTTATCAGCACGTGATCGTTTTATTGCCGAAACCATAGCTCCGGAATTAATCCGCCGTGAAATATTATTAGCAGGACTGGATGTCATAGGCGATTATCTGACTGAAATTAATGTCACCAGTCCGACGGGATTTCAGGAAATTACAAAACAAACTGATTGTAAAGTTGCCGCTCTTTTTGCAGATGCTGTAGTGGCTGCAATAAGTTAAAATAATGATGATATTTTAAATATTCAGTTGTATCTTCCTTTTCAGGTATAAAAATATGCAACCAGAACAAAAAAATCAGCAGCAACAGAATAAACCGGCTACAAAGGGCCTGTACCATATCGTTAGATCTCTTTGCTATTCCCTAGAAGGAATGAAGGCTGCTTACAGTGAGTGTTCCATTCGTCAATTATTGCTATTTCATGGAATATTAATTGTTTTAATTTTTATTTTACCTTTTGAAATGCATATACGAATGATCTTACTAATTGCTTCGTTTCTTAGTGGGATTGTGGAATTATTCAATACAGCAATTGAGGCTGCTGTTGATCATACCTCTTTAAAAAAACATCCACTGGCCAAGCGCGCCAAGGATACCGGTTCTGCTGCACAACTGTTGGCAATAGTGTTATTAGTTATTTTATGGGCAATGGCTTTATGGCAAATTTTCAGTAGTAAATAGTCGAGAATAAGGGTCTTTTAAAAATATTAAATATCTGCATAATTTCTGAATATAGTATTTAAATTGCATTTTTTATGTTGTTTTATTCAAAATTACTTGTCGTTTTTACAAGTCATAACCATTCAATTATTCAATCTTAGTTAATAAGTAATTTGGTATGTTGAGGTAATCATTTAAATGTTTTTTTTTGGATTAGTACTTATTTAGATAAACAAGAAGATTACTCAAGTATCATCGTTTGTCCACTGACAGATAAATTATCTCATCTGATTGCAAAATTATTTTTTAGGATAGGCTTAAGATTACATACTTGGTATATCTGCTAAAATCAAAAGTTGCATTGTTAACATATTACTTAGTAATAAAAATTCAACCAATTCATTAATAAACCATTATAAATATGAATTAATTGTAAGCGAAAAGCCGACGTAAATGATTGGGGATTTGTACATTTCATTGCTGGGCAGTCAGACAATGGCATTTTTTCCCAGATATAGGTAATTACAAAGGTTTAATATTATTATAAGTATCTCGCTTCAATGTTATCATATACGCCTGATGGTTTTTAAAAGAATAATCGTACATGAATAAACTGAAATTTACCAAAATGCATGGTTTAGGCAATGATTTCATGGTTATTGATGGTATTAATCAGAATTTTAATCCTTCCTCTGCGCCTATTTCCCGATGGGCGCAGCGTCATACTGGTATAGGCTTTGATCAGTTACTGTTAATCGAATCTCCCCAAACTGCGACTGCTGATTTTCGTTATCGTATTTTTAATGCTGATGGTTCAGAAGTAGAGCAGTGTGGCAATGGTGCACGTTGTTTTGCTCGTTTTGTCTATGATAAAAGCTTAACTAGCAAACATAAAATAGAAGTGGAAACCGCAGGAGGAATCATCGTTCCATGTCTGAATCAGGATGGAACAGTTACGGTCGATATGGGGGTTCCGCTTTTTGCCTCTGAGCAGATCCCTTTTGATGCCGTTGATGAAAAAGATGCAGAGTGCATTACTCATCAACTAGTGGTTGGTCTTGAAACCATTAATGTAACGTGTATCAATATGGGTAATCCGCATGCAGTTATTGTGGTGGATGACATTATGCATGCTCCTGTCCATCGATTAGGGGCCGCAATAGAAGCTCATGTTCAGTTCCCACAAAGGGTAAATGTTGGTTTTATGCAAATTTTGCCTCCAAATCATATTCGTTTGCGAGTATTTGAACGTGGTGTGGGGGAAACCCAAGCTTGTGGAACCGGTGCGTGTGCTGCAGTAGTCGCTGGGATCAGTTTAGGTTTATTGGCTGATGATAGCCCAATAAAAGTGGATTTACCCGGAGGCCAGCTTTCAATATTCTGGCAGCAACAACCTGAAGCACATGTCATGATGACGGGACCAGTACAAACAGTTTTTGAAGGGGAGATTACCTATTTATGAGAATGACTGAGCAAGATGTACTGGCTTTTTTACGGGCACAACCTGAATGGTTAAATGAGCATGCGGCTGAATTTGGTTTGCGTCCGGTCGAAAGTAAAATACTATCATTTCAGCAAGGAAGAATGCTGGCTTTAAAACGTAAAACCGAAAAAATGGCTGCGCAGCTGGAACAAATACTCGCTGATGCAGAAGCTAATCGGACATTAATAACTAAAATTATGAATTTTAATCAGCGACTTTTGAGAGTAAATAATATTACTCAATGGCATGAAGCAATAACTGATGGGCTAAGTCGCGATTTTTCTTTGCCTAATCATGTTATTCGCATAAATGCTGAATTGTCAGATAAAGTAAATGTCCCAATACACTTATTGGCTAGTCCAGAGGTTCGTTTGGCTGCTAGTAAACTAACTGCACCAGTGTGCGGTTCGTTACCAGTTGTAGCTTTAGCACAATTACTCGATCATCAACCTCAGTTAGAAAGCTTTTTACAACTACCGTTATGTTGCAATGAAAAAACTCTTGGCGTGTTAATTATCGGGCATGAGGATGCCAATCATTTTCAGCCACAACAATCTACTGAATGGGTAGCGGTATTGGCTGAAAGTATGACTATTGTATTAGCAAGAATATTGGATATGGCAGATTGATGGTCACTTTAATCCTTAATAGTATTATTTATATTTATATTTGTTTATTCAGCCTTAATTGTTTTAGATTACGTCTGAAAGGCTGGTTTTTTCTTTCATGTTTTTTCTGGATCATATTGGCAATATTCGGCAATATCTTGTTACCAGGTCTATCAAATTTATTTAAGCACACTAATCTCTATTTATTTCCTTTTTATATATTTTTGGCTTCTATTTTCTGGCGAAAAAAAATTAGTCTGTTAAAACCAACCTCTTATTTATCTACATTGGCCAACAGTACTCGGTTTCAATATGCAGCACAGGCAATTTGGTTAATTCTTATATTTTGTCTTGGCAAGTGGATGCCATTTCAGGTTTCTATCATTTTTTATTTGATAGAAATGATTTTATGGCAGCCATTTTTCTGGATTGGTAGCCAATGGCTATTAATGTATTTGCTTTATCTGAATCATAAAGAAATAAAGCGAAAATTAAGTTCTCAGGAAATTTTATTACTGACTATGCTATGGCAATTTTTTTATGTATATTTGAGGCTGCAGAAAATTGTTTAAGAATAGTTAAATGTAAGAATGATAAATAAAAAAAACCGAACATAAGTTCGGCTTTTTTTATTAATTCGCGCTTAGTGTGAAGCTGCAGAAGCAGCAACTGGAGCAGATGCTTCAACCGTAGTAGAAGCAGCAACTGGAGCAGATGCTTCAACTGGAGTAGAAGCAGCAACTGGAGCAGATGCTTCAACTGGAGTAGAAGCAGCAGCAGGTGCAGAAGCTTCTGATGCAGGTGCAGACGCACTTGGTTCTTTTTTGGTTTCACCACAAGCAGTCAAGAACAAAGTCATCAGGGCTGCAACAGCTAATAAAGATTTTTTCATGATTATGTACCTTAATCTGTATCAAAAAGTATTACTTTAATGATGGAAATCCAGTTTTACTCACTACGTTGTTCGTCAACAAACATATACAGTGAGCAAAACTTGTTCAAATCGAATTATGCCTTGCCTTGCAAAGTAATGCAATGAGGTATTGTTGTATTTTTACTAAACTGTGGCAGTGTAAAAACGATTTATAGATAATAATTAAATATTACATATGTAGATATATGGTTTAGTAATGTCAGTAAATATTCAATACATTAATTTGTAAGTTATTGAATTTAGTTGATAAAATTATTCTAATATATGTTTTAAATTCTAAACAAAACAGTTTTCATATTTGTATATTAGATATTATATAAGTTGCTTTTTTACAACAAGCTAATCTATCTAAAAGATAACAAAGATGTAAATGATTATATAAATGCAAAAGTTGAATCTGTATTGTTGAAGCAAAATTGATTGCTATAATTTTATGAAATTATACTTAATATTTGAAGTGTTTAAATGCTGAACATTTATTATATGAACTTAAATAGATCTGAATTTTGTATTAAGTTGTTTTCTTAAATTTATTAAATAATATTAAGAAGTTATTAATTACTCATAACTTTGCTGATATATTTTCGGTAGATCAAATGGTTATTTTGATCAGTTTTGCTGTAAAGGAGCAAAAACTTAACAAGTAAATTTCAAAAAAAATAAGTTTTTGTTTTGTTTGGTAAGCTGGAATTTTAGTACTAATTCTGTCATTTGAAGAAAAATAGAAATAGATTAATTTAGCGCAATATTACTTTTATTAAAGACATACAAATTTCGCCGGCAACGAATTGTGCAATTGAACAGTAGTATAATTGCGGTACATTATTATACTGATGATATTGATAATTAGGGCCGAAAGGCAGTAAACATAAACACTAATGCCAAGGTTAGTGCAATAGGAAATTCAGGATGCAAACCATGACAAAAATCCCGGAACGTGAAAGCATGCAATATGATGTTGTGATTGTTGGTGCTGGACCTTCAGGTTTAAGTGCAGCAATACGATTAAAGCAACTGGCTATACAACAACAGCGTGATATTAGCGTCTGTGTGATAGATAAAGGTTCAGAAGTTGGTGCACATATTTTGTCTGGAGCCGTTTTGGATCCACGGACTTTGTCTGAGCTTTTTAATGATTGGAGTCAGAGAGATGCCCCGCTAAACTGCCCGGTAGTAAAAGATAAGCTGGTTTTTTTAACCAAAAGCAAAGCTTTGAAATTACCGATTACCTCAACTTTTAACAATCATGGAAACTATATAATTAGTCTTGGGGTGTTTTGTCGTTGGCTGGCTCAACAGGCTGAAGAATTGGGTGTCGAAATTTATCCTGGATTTGCAGCTACCGAAGTCTTGTATCATCCTGATGGTTCCGTACGGGGTATTGCTACCGGTGATATGGGTATTCAAAAAAATGGTCAGCCTGGCGCTAATTTTCAACGTGGTATGGAGTTGCTGGCTCAGCAAACCATTTTGGCTGAGGGGTGTCGTGGTTCGCTAACTAAGGATTTATTAAAACGATTTGAATTAAATAAAACCTCTCAGCCTCCAACCTATGGGATTGGTATTAAAGAACTCTGGACTGTTGATCCGGCTAAATCCAGACCTGGTACAGTTATGCATACTATCGGCTGGCCATTAAATCACAAAACTTATGGTGGATCATTCATGTATCACTTGAATGATAATAAAGTAGCACTGGGTATGGTAATTGGTCTTGATTATCAGAATCCATATCTCTCTCCTTTTGAAGAGTTACAACGTTATAAAACTCACCCGGCCATTCGTCAGGTGTTAGAAGGAGGTCAGTGTATTGCCTATGGTGCGCGAGCATTAAGTGAAGGCGGGATACAGAGTTTGCCGAAATTGACGTTTCCAGGCGGGGTGATTGTTGGTGATAGTGCCGGTTTTCTCAATGTACCACGTATTAAAGGTATTCATACCTCAATGAAATCAGGCATGCTGGCAGCACAAGCGGTTATTGAGGCCTTGAAACTATCTGAGCAAACTTTGGAAAGTAATTGCGAAGCACATCAATATACAGAATTATTTAAACAAAGTTGGTTATATGCTGAATTACATAAGGTCCGTAATTTACGGCCTGCATTCAAATGGGGGTTGTTAGGTGGATTAGCTTACGGGGCAATGGAAGAATTTATCTTTCGCGGGAAAGCACCCTGGACATTAAGCCATTTTGGTACAGATCATGGTTCTTTAAGAAAAGCTAAAGATTGTCGACCAATTATCTATCCCAAACCTGACGGGCAATTAACTTTTGATCGAACCACTGCGGTCTATTTGGCTGGAATAAGCTACGATGAAAACCAACCTGTTCATCTTAAACTGAATAATCCTGACGTTGCCATAGATGTAAACTATCGTGAATATGCCAGCCCGGAGACGCGTTACTGTCCGGCTGGCGTGTATGAAATTATTGAGGAAAATAATAGTCCACGTTTACAGATTAATGCGCAAAATTGTGTGCAATGTAAAAGCTGCGATATTAAAGATCCTACCCAGAATATTAACTGGACATGTTCGGAAGGGGGTAGTGGACCGAATTATGCAGAAATGTAAAAAAAGATTTTTATTTACTTTTTGATCTGAATTTGTGTTGATATAAATATCATAAGTGTTGATTGAATATTTTGATAAAATCTTAAATCCTAATCAAGATTCACAATTAACACTTCTATTATATTTATATTTTAAACAAAATTTGTTTGCTTATTCGGTGTTACACTATAAAAACGAAGTTTTATAGCAAAAAATATTGTTAATTTATGCAAATATAACCTATAAATCCAATAAATTAATGTTCGCGTTCATGAAAAAAAGCATAGGTCGCATCATGAAAAAGTTCAACCTGTGGATTTTCTTCATATTGTAATTCTGCAACTTCATTATCAAATGCGGTGCGGATGGATTCAGTTGCCAATTCAGCAATATCAGCTGGTAAGGCACGTAATAAGCCTTTCAAAGCTGTAGCCAGAACCTTATTTTGCATTAATAATGCCTCTTGTCTTTCTTCCAGAAACTCAATTCGTTGCTCAATTGTACTCATATTCATTTCCCTACTTACAAAATTAAAATATATGTTAGTTTAGCATTTTATTGTTTAAATGTTGCTATAATTAATGTAACTTGGTGGACACAAAAGTGCTACCTCTTTATTTAGTTTTGCCTGATAAAGAAGTGAGAAAATGGTGAAAAACCGACAAGAAAACCGCAATCAACTCGTTTTTACAGTGGACGATGACATTCATAGTAAGCCACAGCATAAACAAAAGTCTATTGATCGCTATGGAAGTCCGACTAAGCAAAATGAAGCAAAGCCTGCCTGGGAACAGACACTTGAGCAAATGCGTCAGCGCAAAAAAAAGACAGAGGGGATCAACGCATTATCGGCTGTAACCAAGCAACTGAATCATACGATCCCTTCTTCAACTGGTAATAAAAAATATGGGCAAGAAATTAATCTTTACCCTAAAGTTATCAAAACAGCAGTTTCTGCCAAAATTTCACCAACTACCTCGGTTAAAACTACCGTGCCATTCCAAAAGTCTGGCGATGTTTTGCTGGATCCAGTACAACGTGAGCAAGCATATCGTACTTATTTAAAACAATGGCAGCAGAAACACTCAATGGAAATACAGCAGCAAGAATCTGCATTGAATGATACTGCTTTACTTATTCAGGAAGATTGGCTGGCGGCACAAAATTGTTTGCAAAGTGCTGTTGACGTCAATACCCCTTCAACATGCACTATAAGTTTACAAGGCAAAGAGTCTCATGTTGTAGCGGAAAATCAAGTAAGTCCTCAAACAGAAAATCTTAGTGAAGAAAATAGTGAACCAGAAAATAATCAGTCAGTAGTTCACGTTCATATGCATGTAATTGAACCTAGAGGCGTTGCTAATCGTGGTGTGGCCTGTATTTCGGAACAAGAACTTTTGCAACAACTTAGTGAAAAGTTGCGCCCGCATTTAGCAGATGTTTTGGCTGGAATGGTGCGTGTTGCAGTGCAAAAACATACTGCTGGATTGGTCACGACTTTGCAACGAGAATTATTGGCTGAAGTGCCTTCTGCGGTGGATGATGTGCTAAAACATAATTTGACATTGGTTATGAATAAAGTAAAAAAGGGACTATATTGAACTCAGCTGATATAGATATGTAAAACTGGAAAAAGCAATTTTTTTTGGTGACCGATTTAATTAATCAAAGTCGTTTTAATTAATTTCATTAGCCAAATGATCAATTAATGCTGATCATTATGAAAGATTTAATGATCATTAATCCTGCGCTTTGATTATGTTATACTTACCATCTTCAAATTAGATTGCCAGTATAGCTCAGTAGGTAGAGCAGCGCACTCGTAACGCGAAGGTCGTAGGTTCGATTCCTATTGCTGGCACCATATTATCTTCATAATTAATTGAATTTACTACTATAATGCAGAAAATTCTAAATCATTAGGTACCAGTTTAGGTACCAATTTTGGAGTCTGTATTTTCGTGAATTATCATAATTATTTATTAAATAATAATAATTTATCTAAGCAAAACTTGTACCATTTGTTTCTAAAAAAGCAGCCCTAAGGCTGTTTTTTAATGAAAGGAATGAATAAATTAATATCGAAGGCTGAAAGAGATAAAAATTAGATATTTTATCTCTTCATGAATGTACTCTGATATTCATTCCTTCAATAAACTGTTGGTTTAGTTGGTTTAATCCTTATAACTGAACATTGATAATAGATAGATGCAGTGATGGCTTTGGCAGAGAATATTCTGATTTGGACAAATTCAGCTATGTTTTTCAGAAGTCTTGGTGATACGAGCATAGCGCTGAGCCAGTATCGCACAAACCATAATTTGCAATTGATGAAAAATCATCAATGGTAAAATCAGGATTCCAACAGTGTTTGCCGGAAACAATACATTGGCCATAGGCACACCATTGGCTAAACTTTTTTTAGATCCGCAAAATACAATAGTAATTTCATCAGCCTTATTGAATCCAAATACACGTGCACTAACAGTATTAATCACAATGACCACGAACAAAATAATAAGACTAATAAGTACAATGGTAACAATTGAACCAAGATTCATTCTGTGCCAGAGACCCTCAACAATTGCATCACTGAACGCGACGTACACGACCAATAAAATGGAAGTGCGATCAGTACGATTTATCCATGCTCTGTGTTTGTAAATCCAGCCTGCTAACAGCGGACGGCACAAATGTCCTACTATAAACGGTAACATCAACTGTAATAAGATAGAAATAATCGCGGCAGAAGTATCAACGTGCTGGCCATTAGTAGGCATTAGCAAACCGACTAGCACTGGTGACAAGAAAACACCCAGAATACTGGAAGCAGATGCACTGCAAACTGCAGCAGCTACATTACCACCGCCGACAGAAGTAAAAGCAATTGCAGACTGAACAGTAGCCGGTAATGTACATAAATACAGAAATCCAAGGTAAATCTCAGGGCTTATCCATTTGGGAGTAAAAAGCTGTAAACTTAAACCGATTAAGGGAAATAATATAAATGTACTGCAAAATACCACTAAATGCAGACGCCAATGTCTAATACCTTCTGCTATGGCCTGCCGTGATAATTTAGCACCATGCATAAAGAATAATAATGCAATGGCAACAGTAGTCAGATAGCTGAAAAATGTTTTAGTATTTCCCTGACAGGGGAAAAGAGTTGCTGTGCCTACAACAATAAGCATAGCAATTAAGAAAGGATCAATATAGAATTTTTTGAGCAAGTTGGTAATAGTCATAATGATTAATGCGACTATGAGCAAATTGGTTATTTTAGCTGAAAGCTATTTAATTAAATAGCTTCAATATGTTTTTTCTTATCGACAATATTAAAGATTGTTTATTAAACGAAAATGCCAAAGTAGGGTGTTATCAAATTATTGATTACAGTTTGAATAGATTCAAAATATACTTATTAAAATCATCATTATAGTTAAATACTGCCTTATGCAATAATTTAAGCGACTGATGCTCTGGCAGTGTTAATCCTCTGCTGGTTTCCAGCTTAACTATAATTTGATTTAATGTCTGGATTAATCGACCCATTTCTGGAATTAACGATGACATGGGGCTGGTCATATGCCCTGGATACGTTGGGTTTGCTCAATGAGACCAAATAGGAATGATAGTATTTTTTACATTATCAATATAGGATTCGATACTTGCGGGCGTTTCAGGAATGATTAAAGTCGAAAAGATATTATCTGACTCTTCTTTATTATAAGAGTTAGCCACATCTTTTTGCTCAGTAAATTTCCTAATACGCTAAATAATTTATTGCTGCAAATAAGTAACGGACGGTTCAAATAATTTTTTTGATAGAAAAATTTTGTTGATTGAATGTCATCGTGTTACTTAATGTTTTAATAGGTATAGTGTTAATGCTAATCAGACTGATTTTGGACGACTCTGGTTGCTAAAAATGCGGCAAAAAAAGAGATCGCAACAGCACCAAGGATTATGACAAAATATCCCCACATTAGAGAATAATAAAGGCTTAAGCATACAACGATAAAACCAAAGACAGAGCTAATTGCAGTCTGAGCATTGTAGGCTGTAGCCGGTGCTATGCTACTGGCAGCATTATCCATAATAATGGTAGATAGGGAGATAAAAACAAACGGCAAACTAACGAAGTACATGAAAAATGAAAATTAAATTAGCAAGGCATTATTATAACCCAGCGAGATAGGGATAAATGACAATAAACAGCAAGCATGGAATATAATAGAAAACGACAAGCTTTGTTTCCGAGTCAATTTTTTAAGCAGACGAGTACCAAGGAAAATAGCCATCAGACTTATCATCGAACCGAATACTTCTGTCCAAATGATAATATCATTTGAATCAGTTGGCCAGACTCTATAAAGCAGCACTGGAGATATCAGACTATAAGAGGGTAAAATGCCAAAAGGGATAATAACCAGCAAAGCACACCAGCTTTTCTTTCCCTTCCAGACTGAAAAAATATTCTCCCGATAATTTTTGTCAGTAGTCTCAGAAATACGACTGTTCTTACTGAACTTATACTCATTAAAAAACCATACTTGCCCCCATGTAAATGCCAAAATCGCAGAGAGCGAAAGCATATAGCCTGTCCTGCCTATGAAAGGAAATAACAAAAACACAACCCCAACGCCACCGCCGATAATCTTGCCGAGCATAGAACCGCCACTTTTTACACTAGAAATAAGATATCGCTCATGCTCTTCAAAAATATTGCAGATTAACCCTGACAACGCCAAATCTTGCGTGGCGGTCATAAATGAAAAAAATAAAATGACCAATGAAGATAGTAAATAATCATTAACCGGATCAATAAAAGCACTCGCAAATAAACACAACATCATCAAAAATTGCGCAATCAACAGCCAGTTCCGATAATGGCCTGAAGATGTTTTTAAATATTTATCAATAAACGGCGCCCATAACACCTTAAAGAAAATTGGACAAAAAGACAGGAGTAGAATAAAGATTAATAATTTATCCAGCGCAGTACCGTTATCGCGTACAATTAAACTCCCAACAGCTAACATGCTTATGCCAATGCCAATATACTGCGTGGAATATAAACTAAAAAATAAAAACCAAATCTGTTTGGGGATATTTTTGATCTTTTTATGGGGCATTTTAATATAAACCTTACGTGACAACAATTAATTATGTCCAGCGGTTGCTATTTTTAATCCTGTAGAGAGCGGGATTAAGCATATCAATACCAAGATTGCTGAAAAAATAAAAAGGTACCCATCACTATTTGGTAAGGGCAGACTAACCATAAAGTAATACATACTGGTAGCGCAAACTGGTCCTAATACAGCCCAAAAGCTGGTAATAGACGATAATGCCCCCATTAGCTGCCCTTGCTCAGAATCAGCAACCTGCGATGAAAAAATACTTACCATGGAGGAGTTACTGATGCTTGAAAAACTATAAATCATCATCGCCATATATATCGCAAAAATACTATTGGAAAGAGCAATACATATCAACCCCAGCGCAAATAAAATGAAACCTAACAGAGGAATCTGACGATCGCTTAGTACATAGTGGACCAGCTTAAGCAAAACTGTTTGGGCAAATAAGCCACCGACTCCAAGGATAACAAAAGAGGTTGCGATTTGACTATCATTCCATGTAAAACGATATTTTGTAAAAAACGGCCATAGAGTAATAGAGAACTGCGTCGCAAACATAAAAATTATTTGCACAATAAACAGATGAAATAAACCTTTATACTTAAGAAAATAGGCTACCGAAGAGAACGGATTATCAACTTTAAATGCTCTTCTCTTGTCTTTAGGCAGCGTCTCCTTAAATAAGAAAATAACACTTAGTAACCCCAGCAAGCTAAAAATAGCGGCAACATAAAAAGGAACTCTTATCCCTGACTGAACAACAACTACATTAAATCTAAAAATTATTATAACTTAGATCTGGTAATTGGTTTTCAATTTTGCAGAAAGATAAAACGTGATTATTTTGCCTGCATATTTTATAAAATTAATTTTTAACTTGAATAAACTAATTTAGATGAAAGAAATTATTTTATCATTTAATAAAAAAAGAAAAAAAACGGATAAATTTATAATTTATCCGTTGTCAGATATTAATTCTAAAATATGCAATTTAGACCCAGAAAGGTCAAAATTGATAAGAGACCAGCTGAAGGTAAGGTGATCACCCAGGCTAATATAATTGGTTTCATTAGTTTCCAATTGGCATCACGATTCACTAAACCTATACCCAGAACAGCACCAACTAGAATATGGGTACTTGATACAGGTAAACCCATTAAGGTTGCAAACATAACGATGGTGGCAGAGGATAGTTCTGCAGTGAATCCAGATGCAGGATGCATTTTAGCCAGATTGGTGCCGACAGTTTGAATCACTTCTTTACCAATAAACCATAATCCTACTATTAGAGCAACACCAAAAGTAACCATTACCGGGGCTGGAATTTGTGCACTGGCATTGACTCTGATATCTCCGGTACGAATAATATCCATGATCGCTGCAAAAGGACCAACAGCATTAGAAATATCATTTGCACCATGACTGAAAGCAAAACCAGCAGCAGTGAATACCTGCATCCAGCTAAACATTAAAAATGTTGACTTACTTAAATCTTTGCGTTTTAGTGTTTTGGCATAGATAAATGTCGCCATCCACACTAAGGCTCCGATCATAATTATCAGCATAAAATTAGTTACAGCTGAAAAGCCCAGATGCAGATTGGTTAAACCTTTAAATAAGAGCATGGCTACAATCATCATACTGCCACAGGCAGAGATAAGTGGTACCCAATTGTGTAATGCCTGAAAAGTATCTATATTACTTTTCCGTTGCTCTATATCAACAAGACCGCGATAAAAATCAGATTCAAGATCTTCTATGCTGTAGTCGGGATCATTATATATTTCTGCGTCACGAGCAATAGCAGATGAAACCGTTATTTTATCTGCTTCATTCAGTCCCTCAAACCAGGCTTTATGTCTTTCCTTGTAGGCTTTTTTCTCTTGTTTGATTTCCTTTAAGGCTATGTTGACACGATCATTGTAGTCCAGTACTCGTTTTTTAATTTGACTAAACATAATGAATGACAGTGCGCCACCCAGTAATGGAGAAACAATCCAGGACAATCCTATTTCACCCATTTTTTCCCATTGGACTAAATTAAATGCACTGGCATTACCGGTTACCATAAAGCCTAGACATAAACCGGCACCAACTAATCCACCAATAAGGGAGTGAGTGGTGGAAACAGGTAAACCTTTTTTTGATGCAATTAACAACCATACAGCAGAGGCGAGCAATGCAGCCAGCATGACATTAATACATTGTGATGCTGTTAAATGCATTACACTAAGGTCTATAATACCGTTACGTATAGTCTTAGTAACTTCCCCTCCGGCAATGACTGCTCCTGATACTTCAAATACAGCAGCTATACCTAAAGCCTGAGGAATAGTAAGCGTACCCGCACCAACACTTGTGCCAAATGAATTGGCAACATCATTACCACCAATGTTAAATGCCATGAATGCACCAAACAAGGTGGCAATAATAAATAACAGAGGTGAATGGTGATTAGTGTAGCCTAGTCCCCAATAAATAAAATAGGCGGTAGTTCCGATTAATAATGCTGCAAATGCATAGTTAACTCGCATGAGCAGAGGCGAACGCAAAGAAGATGTGTCAGAAACCATAAAGTTTTAATAAATGGTGAATTGTATTGAGGCAAATTAATATTATAGACATAAAGATGTGCCCGGAAAAACGACATTATAAAGATTTTTAATTAATAGGGAGTAAATTGTGTTAATAAAACCGTTTTTATCAGTTAGCGAATCTTTAAATTTTTATACTGTAGTGTCAACAGCTGATCAGTTAGCCCGAGTGAATGAAGCTGGTGCCAACACTATTCTTTTACGGAATAAAAATTTATTTGGTTCTGCTTTATATCATGAAATTGAACGTAGTGTAGCATATGCTCAACAAAATTCGGTGCAATTATTAATAAATGACTATTGGTGGGAAGCTTTAGATTGTGGCGCCTATGGCGTCCATCTCGGGCAAAAAGATCTGGATAGTGTCGATCTAATTAAATTACAGGGTGCGGGACTACGGTTGGGGGTTAGTTTTCACACACAGGAAGAACTAAATAAGACCGTTTTAGTTCAGCCAAGTTATATCGCCTATAATATTTCTCAAACTTCAACTGGAGATACTTTATCTAGTCAATCAATGAATAAGGTTAAAGTTTATCTTGAGCAGGTTGGTACAACACCGTTTATTGTAACTGGGGTGAAAGATGTTGAGAGTGCAATTAGAATTAAATCACTTGGCGTTAATGCTGTAGTGTTCGATGTTATTAATGATGATAATCAGCTTAATTCAATGATTAAGGCTTATCAACAATTATGGCAGTGTTGATTAACTTCATATTTATGCTGATATTTTTACTAAAGCTTTAAGCTAAATTAAAATCCTGAAAGGGGGGGGTCTAGCAGAGAAATTAATTTTGTATATTGGTTCGTCGGCAATAAAGCTTTGATGTTGCTAAGATAAATCTATGATCAATACTTTTAATATTTATGGAAAACTATTTTGTTAAAGTGTACAGTCGCCAAATCACTGCTTACAATATTTACAGTGTAGTGATAGAAACTATTATGAAATTAAAATAGGTTATAAGTTTAAATTAAGAACTCTTATTTGAGACAATATCATGCCAGAATTGTTCTATCCTGAACCCCAAGTTCCCCTGACTTCTACCGGTGTTTTATTACTTAATCTGGGCACACCAACAGCTCCTAAACCGCAAGCGGTCAAAGCTTATTTGCGAGAATTTTTATCAGATCAGAGAGTAGTAGAATTGCCGCGATGGTTATGGCAAACCATTTTACGGGGTATTGTATTACCAATACGCAGCGCTAAAAGTGCACATGCCTATAGCTCAATCTGGCAGGAATCGGGTTCTCTACTACTTAGTGGCACCCAGAACTTAACATCAGCTTTGGCAAAATCTCTGCCTGCGGACATTGTGACCCGATTTGCCATGACCTATGGTGAACCAAGTGTCCGTCTGGTTTTACAACAAATGAAACAGCAGGGTGTACAGCGACTGTTAGTCTTACCATTGTATCCGCAATATGCAGCTTCGAGTAGCGGTGCAGCACTGGATCAAGTGTGGCGCGTACTTTTAAAGCAGCGTACTCAAATGTCTGTGCACAGCATTACCAGTTTTTTTGATAATAAAAACTATATAAGAAAATTAGCGCAGCATATCGAAAACTACTGGCAAAAACATAATCGTGGTCAGTGTTTAATCTTTAGTTTTCATGGCATCCCGCAGGCTCATCATACAGCTGGAGATAGCTATGTTCAGCAATGTACCTCTACTGTCCAATTATTGGTTGAAGAATTAAAATTAGCAAAAGATGAATATCACATGGCTTTTCAAAGTCGTTTTGGTTATGCACCTTGGGTAGGACCCAATACTCAAGATTTATTTATGCAATTGCCAAAAGCAGGGATTCGCAAATTGGATGTGGTTTGTCCCGGATTTGTTATTGATTGTCTGGAAACCTTAGAAGAAATCAATATCCGTGGTCGCACAGATTTTCTGGCTCAGGGAGGGAAGGAGTTTAATTATATTCCCTGTATGAATGAAGAACATGAATGGGTAGCTATATTGGCTCCTTTAGTAGAAAAGCATTTACACAGTTGGTTGACTGAGTAAGTTTATAAACAAAAACGCCATAAATTGTTATGGCGTTTTTTACTATTATACGGATTCAGATTGCGAAATTATGCGGGCGATTAAAGCGTGATCTTTACCTAACATCTGCGGTATTTTGACTTCTATACCATTGCCGGAGGCAACATTCACCGGATAACCTTTGCGAGTCATACTCTCCAGAGTAATGACCTGATTACCGCTTGGATGTATGATTTCAAGTTGGTCACCGATAGAGAATTTATTTTTTACTTCTATAGTGGCCCAGCCAGCCTCATCAATAGCTATTACCTTACCAACATATTGACTTTGTTTTGACAAAGAATGACCAGATAGATAATTCTGATATTCCTGTGTCTGATGACGTTCCAGAAAGCCCGTTGTATAGCCACGGTTAGCTAAGCCTTCCAATTCCGCCAGTAAAGAATAATCAAATGGTTTTCCAGCCACTGCATCATCAATGGCTCTTCTGTATACCTGAGCAGCTCGGGCAACGTAATAAACTGATTTAGTACGACCTTCCACTTTCAATGAATCCACACCTATAGCTGTTAATTTGGCGATTTGCTCGACTGCGCGAAGATCTTTAGAATTCATAATATAGGTGCCATGCTCATCTTCCATAATGGGCATCATATCCCCTGGGCGATTAGCTTCTTCAATCAAATATACTTTGTTAGCCAATGGGTGGCGCTGTTGACCATTCAGACCTGTGAACGCCTCTTCATTGGCTTGCAGTTTAGCCTGTTCAAAATCAAAATCTGTCAAAACACTTACATCACCACTATCACTATTGGTGGTATTGTGAACTTTATAATCCCAGCGGCAGGCATTGGTGCATGTGCCTTGATTGGGATCACGGTGATTAAAATAGCCGGAGAGCAGACAACGACCAGAATAAGCAATACATAATGCTCCGTGAATAAAAACTTCAAGTTCGATATCTGGACATTGTTGGCGAATTTCTGCAATTTCATTAATACTCAGTTCACGCGATAAAATAATGCGCTCAATACCAATACTTTGCCAGAACTGAACACCCCACACGTTTGTAGTGTTTGCCTGAACTGATAAATGAATTGGTGTTTCTGGCCATTTTTCCCGTACTTTCATAATCAGTCCTGGATCTGCCATAATCAGCGCATCGGGGCGCATAGCAATAATTGGTTCCATATCGGCCAGATAGGTTTTTAGCTTGGCATTGTGCGGTAAAATATTGCTAGCCAGAAAAAATTTTTTGCCTCGAGCATGAGCTTCGCTGATTCCCTGTTCCAGTACAGGCAAATAAGCGAATTCATTATTGCGAGCACGCAGTGAGTAACGCGGCGTTCCCGCGTAAACGGCATCTGCGCCATAATCAAAGGCAGTGCGCATGCGTTCAAGTCCGCCTGCAGGCAATAATAATTCCGGTACTTTCATTTGTGTACAAACTTTCTTAAACGATTTAATGCTTTCAGGCAGCCGTTTAACGTATAAGCGGCTGCCTGAAAATAAATATTTAATATTTTTAAAATTATCCGCTTTTTCGTCGGGTGGGTCAATTATCCTGATATTAAAGGCTATAATAGCGCTGACTTAGCAGAAATTAAAACAACATCATGTCCAATAATCGTATCAATCATCAGCCTGCTTTTTTATTGACTTCCAAACCCTGGAGTGAAAGCAGTCTGCAGATCGAAATTTTTTCACGTGATTACGGTAAAGTCGTTATGCTTGCTCGCAGTGCACGCCGTCGTCAAAGTGAACTACGGGGAATATTGGTCCCTTTTATACCGCTAAGCCTATCTTGGTATGGTGCCAACGAATTAAAAACACTTCATCGGGCTGAGTGGATAGGTGGCTGGCGCCAACCACAGAATCAGACTTTATTTAGTGCGCTATATGTAAATGAATTGGTCCAGAAATTAACTGCACGGGAAGATAAAATGCCAGAAGTATATGAGGCTTTGTTTTCTGTGCACAAAAGTCTAGCTGAAGGAGTCGGATTGGCTGTATTGCGATATTTTGAGTGGAAATTATTGCGTATCTTAGGTGTAGCACCTGATATCAGCCAAGATGATTTTGGGCGAAAAATTATTGCGCAGCAACGCTATTGGTTGGGACCGGAACAGGCACCGATATTACTGTCAGAATGCCAGCAGAATATTTCTCAGTCCGGAATAATTGTTCATGGTTACACCTTAATGGCGCTAAATACTCAAACCCTTGCACAAACACCACAATGGCATACGGAAGCAATAAGACTAACGAGAATGTTACTTGATTATCGTTTGCCGGATGGTATAGCAAGTCGTCGAGTGCTGAAACAAATACAACAATACTCTGTCTAGTTATTTAAACCAAACTTTAATAATGCAAAAACAATTATATAAATAATATTATTTTCCTTTTATCGGCACAATATGTATAGCCAGCTATTTCAAAAACACCAATACAGAATATTTTTTATATCTGATAAATATTGATGTACAGAGAAAAATAAAATATTGGTAGGGTACATAGCTGGCAAAATTTTTTTTAAATTATCCCTTTAATGATATGAAAATAAGATTTTTAAAATTTACTATTTAGACCTAGGTAAATATAAATTACTATCAATAACTGAATAGATTGAAAAAAAATTCTTTGGGTTTACGGTTAATTTTATCACTATTTTGATAGCATGCAGTATCCAATAGTCTTTAAATGATCTATTGTGTCAAATAGATCAGCATGTATACTATACATTTGCTTAAATAATTGGATGTATTTAAGATTTAATTTATAAAATGTTTGCTCTCGCCATAGATATCAATCTAAGTAACCATCGTCTTTAAATTTCTTTTCTTGCTCATAATCTTTAATGAGCAGATAAATGATAAAGCCGGCTACACTTCCCACTGATATAATCACCACCAAAAGAATCAAAAAATACAGCATTTATTCATACTCCCATTACTTACAAGATTTTGTAAAAATATATACCCTCTAATTATCAATATAGGATAAAAATGGAATAAAAGAAAAATTATAAAACTGATTTTGATTCACGTTCCAAAATAACTAGAAAGGCTTCACGCTCCCAGAATAGCATCATTCGTCGCATTTCTCTCTCCATAGTTACGACTCGCCATCCTTGTTTAGCATTATGATTTAAAAATTTTGTAAACTTCACAGGATTGACTTTTGCTGAACCTAGAAAAAACGAAGATAACATATCTTCTTGATATATAATTACTTTATATTCTTTCATCTACTCATCCTAATGATTAAAAATAAATCTTATATTTGTTTAAATAATTATATATTAAATTATATTAATTAATGAAAGATTATTTACTTGCGATGGATCAAGTATATTTATTGGTATCAAAATTCTACAAAATTTTTTTAATATTTATTAAAAATATTAATTCTTTATTATAAAAAAGTATTTTGATAAATGCTCCCTTTATCTTAAATGCATCTTCACTTTATGAATAATTGCTTTTACTGAGAATATTAATTAAATTTAATTCTTATTTTATTATATTCTAATTAGAGTGGCAAAAATGAGGGTTAGAATTAAGCCTAAAAAAACAGCTATGTCTAGCTGTTTTTATAAAATTTTGGTCGGAGTGAAAGGATTCGAACCTTCGACCCCTTGCACCCCATGCAAGTGCGCTACCAGACTGCGCCACACTCCGACTTTTTAGGGAAAAGGATTATAGAAGTAATCTCTTTACTTAGCAAGTGTATTATTCAGCTGATCGATCACTGACTGAATATGCTGGCGAGTTTCCACGGCATCTATGGCTGGATTGCCATACATATCTCGTTCGTTACGAGTAAATGGATCAATGTATGGCATAAAGCTCCATCGTAGTTGGCGAACTTTTATTACATCACTGCGAGTGTAATGCTGACCACCATAGCCAATTATGACGCCATTGGTATGTTGCCAGTGAATAAATTGTTCTTCACTGATATCTGCTAAACGGCATAATTCGTCTACAGTAAAATACCGTTTAGCTGGAATGGGTTCTAACCGATTAGGCTTTGTTTCCATTATAGTGATCAACCATGCCTTTCAATTTTTGTGAAGCGTGGAATGTAACAACACGTCTGGCAGAAATAGGCACTTCTTCTCCGGTTTTAGGATTGCGTCCCGGACGTTGCGGTTTGTCGCGCAACTGAAAGTTGCCAAAACCTGAAATTTTAATGTGTTCACCACGTTCTAATGTGCCACGAATTTCTTCAAAAAATAATTCTACAATTTCTTTAGCATCATGTTTGCTCATGCCGGCAACTTTTTCAACCAGCATATCTGCTAATTCAGCTTTGGTCAATGTCATAAATGTTACTTTCATTAAAAATGCCGTATTATCTCTAATTTGATTTGTGTTTTCAAGCTTTTAATAATACAAATAAATAAATTATTACTATGTTAATATTCAGTTGCGTAGTTCTGCTCCAATTTGTTTAGCAAAATCAATTATTTCTGTTACGATTTTATCAACTTCTTCATCTGTGAGTGTCTGTCCAAGGCTTTGTAAAATAATTTTTACTGCCAGACTTTTCTTACCTTCTGCTACTCCCTGACCGCGATATACATCAAACAAGGCAATTTCCTGAATGGCAGGATGATCGATTTTGGCCAGTGTATTAAGCAATTGCTGAGCAGTTACTTGTTCGTCAATTATAAAGGCTAGATCGCGGCGCACAGGTTGAAATTTAGAAACTGGTTGGTAAATAATTTTACTTTGGTTTAATGCAGCAGCTAAATTTAACTCAAATAGTAATGGAGATTGAGGTAAATCATATTTTTGAGTCCAGCGTGGATGTAATTCTCCCAGTACACCAATTACTTGATCGTTATGCACAATCTCAGCGGTTCTGCCGGGGTGTAATGCTGGATGCTGTGCGGCACGGAAGGTAAGCTGTTGCATGCCTAATAATGCCAGTACATCATTTTTAACATCATAAAAATCTACAGTGCGGTTTGTTTCGCCCCATTGTTCTGGAGTGGCTGATCCGTAGGCCAGACCAGCAATTTTATTGGTTTGTAGGTATTCTGCATCACGCTGATGAAACACTCGTGCAACTTCAAAAATTCTGACACGATTTTGTTTACGATTGAGATTATTATGTAATATTTCAATCAATCCACCGAAAAGAGTGGAACGCATAACGCTTAAATGGCTGGCAATTGGGTTCTTAAGGCGAATAGGGTTCTGGTTACCGGCTAAATCGTGTTCCCAAGCTTCTTCAACAAAGGCATAGCTGACCACTTCTTGATATCCATGGTTAGCAAGCTGGTGATAAATACTAAACAATGGTTTTTTGTTTTCGGGTAAGGCAACCATTGATAGTTTTCCGTTAGTATGGTCGTCAGGAATATTTTCATAGCCATATACTCGACCAATTTCTTCAATCAGATCAGCTTCAATTTGGATATCAAAACGGAAACTGGGAGGGGTGATGATAAAGCCATCGTCACAAGCTTGGGGCTCGAGTCCAAGATGTTGCAATATAATATTAATATTATTTGCTGAAATGCTTACTCCAAGCACTTTTTCTACTCTGCTGGTTCGAACTTTTACCTGCTTAGTGGTTGGCAGATTACCGTTAACTTCATTGACACGTCCTATGCTGCCATTACAAATTTCTTTGATTAAGGCAGTGGCACGTTCTATGGCCTGATGCTGTAGGTTAAAGTCGACACCACGCTCGAATCGGAATGATGAATCAGAGCCGAAACCATACTGTCGTGATTTACCGGCAATTATTTCAGGAGTAAACCAAGCACTTTCAATGACAACATTACAAGTATTTTCATCAACGGCACTACTGCTACCGCCCATTAAGCCAGCAATACTTAACACTTTTTCTTCATCGGCTACCACTAAGGTATTGCTTGCTAAGGTAACAGTTTTATCATTTAAACAAGCTAAAATTTCTCCATCTTTAGCCCGTCTCACAATCAGATCGCCGTTAAGTTTATCGGCATCAAACATGTGTAGTGGTTGCCCCAGTTCAAGCATGACGTAGTTGCCAATATCCACCAGAGGGTTAATGCTACGCAGTCCGCTGCGTTCCAGATGCTGTTTCAACCACATCGGTGTGGTGGCCTGAGTATTAATATTTTGGATTACTCTGGTTAAAAAGCGTCCGCAATCTTCCGGTGCTTGTAATTGTACTGGTTGGATGGTGTCTGTTTCAGCTTCAATAGTAGGAATATCAGGAAGGGATAAATTGGTTTGGGTTAAGGCGCCTACTTCACGAGCTATACCTTTGATGCTAAGACAGTCTGCACGATTAGGGGTAATCTTTAAGGTGTGTAGATGGTCATCTAGTTGTAAATAATCGCGAATATTTTTTCCAACGGGAGCATCATTGGGTAATATAAGCAGACCATTAACCTGATCGATCAAACCAAGTTCTTTAGCTGAACACAGCATCCCATTGGATTCTTGACCACGCATTTTCGTGGGTTTTATTTTAAAGTTACCTGGTAAGACCGCGCCCGCAAGTGCACAAGGAACTTTAATGCCGACCTGTACGTTGGGTGCACCACAAACTATCTGTATCAACTCACCTGTTCCGGCATCTATCTGGGTAATGTTAAGGCGATCAGCATCAGGATGTTTCTGTACTGATTTAACTTCAGCTACCACCACACCTGTAAAGGGTGGAGCTGCCAGCTCAGTTTTTTCTACTTCCAAACCAGCCATGGTCAGAGTATGCGCCAATTGCTCAGATGATAGCTGGGGATTTACCCATGAGTATAACCATTGTTGAGAAAATTGCATGTCGCTTCCAATATATTTTGTTTAGTTTGCACAAAAGGCGAGTGGTGAGTACAGATTAATAGTAGCTTGATGAATTACTCTCGCGATTTGTCAGTATTTGTGCTTTGCGTTTAAATAAATTGC
>JAIL01000246.1 GCA_000725195.1 Snodgrassella alvi SCGC AB-598-O02 | reverse complement strand
GGGTGTAGCTCTTCAATCGGACGATCTAACCTTAAGCTGTCACAATTTCCATCTATCACTCTCATACGTTTTGCTAGCTCTATTAGATATTCTGCCTGCTGCTTTGTCTGTGTCAGTAGCTTTTTATACACATCAGTTTTGATACAGTTATAACCGTCGATGTTCCGTGTATGTGTAACTCTATTGTTTTTGACAATTACCAGCCAACGTCCATCCTGATCTAAATCAGGTAATAACGCAGGCTGATTATTGATTGGCTTAACTGAACCAGTTAAAAATGCAAGAGCCTTATCAAAATCCTTAGCAAGAATGTCTTGGTATCTGGGTACTTTAAACTTTGTATACAGACTTCTATACACAAAGTGATAGGTTTTGCCTGTTTGGGCAGCATTATTGAGTACAGCCTCTTTAATCAAATATTGCTGCTGCTTATTTAATGTTAGAGAGTAGCTGCCTGTTTTACGGATAGAGGGCAGGACTTCTTCAAATACCCAATTTTGAAAATCGATAGCTTCTTTTTTGTTGCTACGAAAAATAACTCTGTATAAATTAGCCTCATCAATGAAAATCAACTCTTGTTTTCCGCCTTTCGTCTGGGTGTACATTTTATGTATACCCTTTTCTGAGAAGTTAAAACGATTGGAGTGAGCATTTTTGATATTCAAGGCATTTGCTACATCTGTTAAGCAAAATAATGGCTCATTATTTTTAAGCTCAATGCGGATATTTGAATTTTTGAATTGATACGCAATTAGATTAGACATTGTATTGCTCCTTGCTGGTTAGATATTTAAACTCATCTCACCAATTTCCTACGTTGGTGGACAAGAACATACAGGGTAGGAAACTGCCCAACAAGGACGCAGCCAACCTTACGGTTGCCTATATGTCTTGCCCATATGAAGCAATACAACAAAATAACCATATTAATGGTTATTTTTGCCTTATTGGAAAATCAGGTTCCTACGCCCGACAGCTCTATTGAAAGCTGCACAATCATATTAACTTGTTTAAATTTCATTTTCAACCTTTAAAAATAAAGCCAGCTAAAAGCTGGCTATGTCTTATCCGTATTATTTAAAACGGAATATCGTCATCAATATCATTGACCGGTGCTTTTGTGGGTGTTGAACGTTGATTCTGAGTGCTTGGTGCAGATGATGGCGAATTAGTCGCTACAGGCGCAGAATTACCATTATTGCCCATAGCAGCCGTTTCATTACGGCTACCTAGCATTTTCATTTCACTACCAATGATGTCGTATGCAATGCGTTCGATACCGTCTTTACCATTGTATTTACGGCTTTGTATGCGACCTTCAATAAATACTTGGCTACCTTTTCTCAGGTACTGGTTAGCTATTTCACCCAGTTTCCCGTATAGGGTTACGTTATGCCACTCTGTACGGGTTTGGCGCTCTCCATTACGGTCGCGCCATTGTTCATCTGTAGCAATAGAAAAATTGGTGACAGCTTCACCATTGGGCATATATCGTGCTTCAGGATCACGACCTAGACGACCTACTAGAATTACCTTGTTAACTGACATAATGACATCCTTTTATGAGACCTGTTTTATTAGCAAGTCATAATATTCCTGGCAAATTTCCACTTTTTCTTTTATCTTGTCGATTATCTTTTCATCTCTTGTTACCGTAACTGTTGTTAACCTTTTTGTAATGGGAATGTCTTCAACTGCATCAATCAACATTGCCGGATCATCGTAAGTGCCAAGTAGATTTTCAGGGCAGGGGAATAGCCAGAAATCTATATCAGCTTTGTCACAATCAAATAACCACATATAACCTTGCATTTGATAGATATATCCTGCTTTTTCTGCCTTTTTTTGCGCTTCTTCAATAAAAAATGGGTGAGTGCCTATATCCCATGAACATTTAGTATCAATAATTAAACGTTCTTTAGGGTCATAAATATCACACTCACCAGTAATCCAGTCATTTTCTAAGCGAGTAGTATTTTTTATGTATTTCTTACCGCGACGCATTCCGCTTGCTTGAATTGCCGTATTTTCAAGAATATTTCCTTTTGCCGTTTCCTTATTACCTTGGAATTTAGTGAAGTCGAATAAAGATTCTTTAGCTAAATTCATTAAAGAGGATTTAGCAGTATCAGAAAGTGGACTGCTTTTAGTTCTACTATCGCCAATGATCTGACTAATCATTGAGCAACGTATCTTTATATTTCCCATATTAAAGAGCCTCAATAATTGATCGTTGTTCAGGCGTAAAATCATAATTACTGTTTAGAACTTCACTTTTTTCCATTTCTCCAGTTGAGATATTATTGATTAATGTTTCCATTAATTTGTCATCAACTGGCATAGATAAATCCGGCGTATCTGGTTCGTTATCAATAAAATTAAATTCTTCTTCATCCAAGTCCTTGATAACCGATTGATCAGACATAACAGCTTTTTGCATTTCAATTGATAGAGGCGCTTGTCTAGACAAAAGCAACTTAGTGACAGTTTTTAAAGCCATTTGCTCGTAGTTATCAGCCCATACGCCGGAATTTTTTCTAAATGATTGGCTGTATCGTTTGGCATGCTTATCAATCTGATCTTTCGACATATATAGCTCAGCTGTAAAACCGTTTATTAGCTTGAAGTAAGCATAAAATCCAATGGGCTGCTCTTTTTCGTCTGGTTCAATCGACCAATCAAACTTAAATCCATTGATTAAATCTTTTTCAACCAATTGCGCGCTATAAACAGCTAATGACACCAGTCGTTCAAATTGTCCGGAACGTTGAGCAAGTTGTATCAAACCTTTATATCCAAGCTGGAACTGAGCCTCTACTTTTCCTGTTCTTGAATTTTTGTAAGGAACAATATAAGCGAAACCAAGATTATTGTTGATCGGCAAGTTAAGAGTTGCAGCCATGCAAGCAGCATTAAAAATAGACATTGGTTCTGCTTCAAGTAACATATGATTGTTATTAACAATCTGCATGATGGAAGTTCCAAAACTAGCAGCATTTTTATCTACTAGCTCATACATTTTTTTCTGAATTGCTGGCGTTTGCAAAAATGATTTAATATTTATTGCCTTTTTAACTGCTGGATTTGTATTGCTACTCATTTTATTCTCCATAAAATAAAGCCCATTAACTAATGGGCTTTAGGTCTGGTTAAATTTTTAATTTATAAATTGTAATAATCTTGCTCCTTTAAAATAAAACCGCCCCATTAGGGCGGTTAATAGCGTTAAATATAACGATCCGGCTCTACAGCGTAATAAATTGGAGTTGATCCAACACCTTCATGTAGTTTTTGCTTCAAGCTTTCAATGGCTTTTTCTAGAACTAACTCCATGTTTTGAAGTTCAAACCACAATACTAAGTTACCATTATTTTTATCGATTCTGAATTTTAGTAATGCTTCTACAAAGAACGAATCACCACCTACAAACGGTGTATAAGCAATGGCGAATTTTTTAAAAGCCATAATTTTACTTTCGTTTCCTGCTTTATTTTCCATAATAAAAGATAAACGCCCGTCTTGCTCATTAAACGATTGTTTAAAAATGAAGTTTTCCGTGTACTCCATATTAGCGCAGAAATCTAAAACCTCTGCAGAACTAGGAAGCTTTTCCGATGGATTATCAGGATTGGTGCTAACAATATCTTTCGCGTTTTGCTCTAAAAAACTGCAAAATTGATTTTGGTTAGTTTTATTCCCATCCATTCGTTTCCATGTTCTTGCCATTGGAGTAAGCTTAGGGGAATAACGTAAACGAAAATCTCCGCGATCGGGTGCGTCTGGCGTAGCATCATTTATAATAGCAACGACTGATACATTTTCTATATCATTAGTATCAAAATAAATATTTGATGCATCTGTTTTGAATTTATTTGTATAGTCAAGAAAGCTGGCTAAAGTATTAAAATATTTAGTACCCTTTACAGTGAGAGGCTTGCCTGTAAGGTTCTTTATATTAAAATCCCAGCCATCAGCTTCAGGAATGAAAACCAGTGATTCACCAGTGGGTGACTCAACTATAAAAGGTCGTTTATGGTTTTCTAAGGCGGTTTGTAAGATATTTTCTTCTTGCATAAAGTTCTCCTAATAAAAAAAGCCACATATGCATATGTGGCTAGGTGGTTAAATTTTTAAACTCAGTTTACTGTTAGACGTAAGGAAGCTTTTTGAGTGCCTACAGTTTGTAGATCATCCTGATTTTCATTTTGAGTGACAGTTTGTAAATTCAACTTTTGTTGTTTAGGATCAGAATTAGTTATATTTCCATCTGGAGTTACAAATACAATTGATCCATCGATTTTCTCTTTAGGCAGCTTGCTAGAAACATCTGCTAAAATTTTAACAGTACCATCTTTATGGTTATGTTGGGAAATAGTCAATTTAACAGTAACCACAGCAGACTTACCATGTTCAAGACAGGCAGCAGTAGCGGTTGAGATGGCTTCACCGAGTTCACGATCCAAATATCCGTTACCAATCTGTGAAATTTGCTCCGACGCAGGTATAATTTTTTTAGTCATAATTTACTCCTTAATTAATAAACCAGCTTGCGCTGGAATTGGTTCAAAATTTAAAAATTTTCAGTTAATTTAAATGTATTAAAAAAGCCAGCATTAGCCAGCTATGCCTACTTATCCACGCAAACGGACTTGATTAAATCCGTTTGAATTGATCAGTAATAAATAGTTTTGGCATTTTTTGATAAATTGTTTTCCATAAATTATCCTCATTCAATTATTTTCTTTTTGTTAAAATAATTTCAGCGTCACCTCTTAAGCGTTCTTCATCAGACATTTTGTCGTAAATTTCAGCTAGTTCTATCACTTTTAGATCTGCTTTTTCCTGCTCCATAAGCATTATTTTATTAACATAATTTTGCTCTTCCTGAGGCGTAGGATTAGGAGAGTAGGCTAGGCAAATTGACATAAAAAAAACCGCTATGGCAGCGGTTAAATGTGGATTAATCATTATTATTTAGATATATTACTTGTACGTATGATTTATTTTTACTTTCAACTCCATACATCAGACCATGTTACTGTTCTATTTTTCTTATGTGCGACAAAACAAGCGATCGGAATCATGAAAAAAGGAAATAGCATGAATAAAATTAAAACTAATTTCTCTTTTAAAAGACAGTTTTGAAATGGGGTCTTTATAGCTTTATTACTTCCACATAAACAATTTAATATTCCCACGAATAACAATAAGGGAATTACAATTAGAAAATACAACCAAAGGAAGACCCAAGAATAAAGTAAAATAAATAAATTTTTCACAATATTTCTCCATTTAAAAAGCTAGCTAATTGCTGGCTTCATTGCTATTTATTGATATAGGGTAAATTTAATCAACACTTATAAGTAATCTTTCCGCCGACCTCTCCTCCATTAATATTTTTAATTTTGATAGTGTTAACGTCTCCCTCAATCCATCCATCATTGTTGATAATTTCATCTGCATCAACATCACCCAAGATAAAACCGCCTTTGAAATTAATAACCTTAGCTATAACATTTTTGATAATCTCAGCATTACCGCTTAGGTTAATGTTATCAGCTGTAACTTCTCCGACAATAGTAGCAAAACCTCTCATGCTAATAGAATTAGCTTTAGTATTTGATGAAATACGTGCATATTCACTAATATCAATCTCACCAGCATTTACACAGTATTTCTCGGAATAGACAACACCATATTTATTGACTGTTAATTTCCCATCTACCTTAAGGTTTCCTTTGATGTAAATAAGCTCTTCAGTAGAGATATCGCCTTTAATATGTACATCACCGGGATAAAAAAGATTACCTACAAAAGTATTAAGTACTAAAGGTGGATAAATGGGAGGTAAGTATTCTACTAACCATATTCCAAAATCTGTATAGTCTAACTCTCCGCATCGCTTTAGTACTTCTAAAGCTTCTCCACCATTAGGGAAATGCTGTTTAAAAGCTTGAAGCCCAGCTTTACAAGCTCTCATTTCTTCAAGCCATTTCTCGGTAATTATGAACTGTTTTTCTTTAGCTTCCATTTCTTGATCCTTTAAACAAAAAGCCAGCTATTAGCTGGCTATGTCCACCTATCCACGCAAGCACACTTGGTTAAATGTGCTTGGATTGATTAGCTTAGGCTCGAAATTAAAGCTCACTGAAGTGGGCTTTAATCATTTAGGAATCGTAGAGTTAATTTGTTTTAGCATATCTATACTGGCGCGTAACGCATGTTTCTTTTTAGAAAAAAGTAGTCCAAGTTTTAAATAGCGAACAAATTCAGGCGCATCAGGGTCATACTCCCATCCCTCAACACCAGATTCAACACCAAAATGTGGGTAATAAACAATGGTTCCAGACTTCGGTGTTTCTGTTAAGAATTTATATTTAAGTCTTTTCTGCTCCATATCCAGAGCTTTTGTTATTATTTTTGAGGCTTTTTGAACCATACGGGGATTATTATAAAGTAAATCGAGTTTTAAGGATAATTGATGGTATTCATTACTAGGGTCAAAGAAAAAATGCCCAAGATCGTTCGAAGTACCATCCATATCGATGCCGTACCAAACTTTGGTTTCGGGTTTAGGCTCAGATGTGATGTAATTTAGCTGTTCTTTGTGGGATTTTATAAAATCCTTTACAAATTTAGCAGCCCGTTTAACATCTTTTATAGTTGAATAAATTCTATAAGATTTTAGCCAATGGTGTTCAATTTCCGTGTCGGCCCATGTAAATTTCACATAAGAATTCCTAGACCTCCTAAAAGTTAAAAGAAAGTAGGTTTGATTCTTCTTTGGAGCCTTTTTTAAAGATTTAAATTTCTTAGTCATAATTAGTTTTCCTTAAAATTAAAGCCCACTGTTCAGTGAGCTTTTTTGTATTCCTCTTCTTTTGATTACTCATCTCAAATTCCTTTTTATCGCAGTTTATAAACCTTAATTAAAAAGCCGGCGTTTTGGCAGGTTTTTGGTTTAATTAGCATGCGTTAAAATATAATCAGTTACTATTTTTTCTGCTTCTAATGAAAGATGGCTTAATAGCTGTCTTACTGTCATATCTTTAGGACAGCCCAATACAATTGCCTTAACTATTTCATTTAGAATTTTGTCAGCTGCACCAGAGTAGTTAGTACTAAATAATTCACCAAAAGCTTCGGACGCAGTAGTTATCAGTTCATCATCTTCAAGCATTTCCAGTTTTCTTTGTTTCTCTTCTTCGGCTAAGTCACTTGCTCTTTGCAAGGCTTCTTCATGTGCTATCAAGTCATAGTATCCGACAGGTTCTGGGTTGGTGATATTTTCATTACTGTAAGCTTGTAACATTTTTATCTCCTTTTATTTTGGAATCCAAAAACTAAAACCCACTAAAAAGTGGGCTTGGATTTTTAGATTAAGGTATAAGGTAGCGGATGGTTAGGCACTCACCGCTATCGTGCATATGCTAGAATTGAATTTCCCAAAACAACCTAGCAAATAGAGGTAATTATCATGAGTAATGATAAAGAAAAAGTGGTTTATGACCATGCGCTTAAAACACCAGCGCCCCTTGGAAATAAGCCTGTTTCCAAAACACCACCACCTCAAAATAATCCTAGAAGTGGGGGAAATAGTAAAAAGTAAAGGTAAGACATATGGGTGATTATGAGGAAGTCAGAAATTATTTAAAATTTGAAGTTATTTATTCATTTTACTATGAGAAATTAATGTATAAATTTCTCGGTAGAATGGACAAACTGGCTTCTTTCATACTTTTGCTCACAGGGATGTCTGTAATAGCAACTACGTGGAATGAAGTATTCCTTGGTTCAATAGTAGCTATAGTAACTACTCTTCAGTTAGTTTATTCTCCAGGTAGTAAATCTCAGTCAGCAAAAGGGGTTTATCAAAAATATTACTCTATGTATATTCATTTTGATGAAATGGACAATGAAGTAATTAAAAATAAGCTTCTTAATTTATCTGAAAACGAAACAGATGAAATAGGCTTTCTTTCTCATCCAGCTCGTTTAGCTGCTTTAGCAATGCTGGGTTGGACTCTAGAGTATGGCTATTCTGAAGAGCCAAGAAAATTAACCAAGCTTGAATATTTCGCTGCATTATTTGCTGGAGAATTACCAGAGTACAGATTTACAACTAAATAGCGTTAAATTGGTTGTAACTTTAAATTACTAAAGCTAAACAATAAAGCCAGCTTATTAAAACTGGCTTTTTCTTTAGCCTTATTAAAGATCAATAAACAATACATTTTGCTATCAACTTATGAAGCGTGGCGACCTAGCCTGTATTTCCTTTTGCTTCCTTTCCCCAGTTCTTTTTCATACTGAGGTCATCGGTGTCTGTGTTTGTTTGTTATGATTAGTTTAGTTTTCTAAACTATAAAAGTCAAGAAAATATTTAGTTAATTAAACAAATTGATAATAATTTTGGTATAATATTGATTTTTAATAATAAAAAATTTAGTTAATTAAACATTAAATATAATGGATTTAAAAATTGAACATCAAAAATATTTCCAAGTAATTTTAGTAACTAATTAAGAGCTTTTTTATATAGAACTTTTGACCGTCTGCAACGATCCACTACACATATTGTTTAAATATCCCTCTAATTTCTAATTAGCTATTCGTATTAATAATATTAGTGTTTCGCTATATACAAATTAAGCGTATCGCACATTTATTTTTGTTAGCAAATTGCTAATAATTATTTATGAAAGGTTAATTATGAAAACCATTGAAGAAACCTATAGAGAGAGATTATTAATGCTTTCCAAGGAGTACGGTGGTCAAACAGGATTAAGTAAGCGCATTGATAAATCTCCTGCACAAATCAGTCAGTGGATTAATGGATCAGCCGATTCCAAGACTGGGAAAGCACGTTCAATGAAATCGGACACAGCCCGTGAAATTGAAATTGCTTTGAAACTTCCTCGAGGGTGGTTTGACCAACCAGTTGAATCTGCTCATACAACACCTCAAAAAGGTTATATCCAATTAACTTTACTCGATATTAAAACGGAAGCTGGATATGGTTTTGATAACAATGATTATCCTAAATCAGTAAAGCTAATTGAGGTTTCAGAAAAATGGGCTAAGAATAAACTTGGCCATAATCTCGAATCAATTTCAGTTATTACTGCTTCGGGAGATTCAATGCAGCCAACATTTAATAGTGGTGATTGGCTATTTGTAGATCAAGCAATAAATTTCTATGAAGATGAAGGGGTTTACGTCTATATGTCTACAGAAGGTTTAAAGGTAAAAAGGTTACAAAAGCTTGGAAATGGGGAGTTACTTATTATCAGCGATAACCCAAAGTACGCTAGTGAAACGTTGAAGAGTCATGAAATAGACTCAATAAAAATATGCGGAAAAGTGGTTACTACACTAAAAATTAAAAACATCTAGATATTAAGAATAAAGTGCAGTTGCACCTGTTATTCCAAAATATAAGATTACAGGCAACACCGCATTTATTCATGACTTGTAGAGTACTGCCAAATACAAGCGACTGTAAATCATTATCTAAATGGCATTAATGCTTTAAACTACGAATCAGCTGCACAGTTCTCCAAAAGGCTGGTTAATTATTCATGAAAAGCTTTTTAAAGTATTACCTATTGATTTTAAATATATTTAATTATTAACATTTTACATATATATGGAGATAAAATGTCGTATTTTTTTGATACAGTAGTAAATATTGAAGGTAATAAGAAACTGAGAACACCACAAATTGAAGCCTATATAAAAATAAAGGAATTTTTTAGTGATGAAAAAAATAAAGAGGCATTAGTTGTTTTACCTACAGGTACCGGTAAAAGTGGATTAATTTCAATTGCCCCTTTTGGAGTGGCTCGTGAAAGGGTTTTAATAATTACCCCAGGTCTAGTTACAAAAAATAGTATAAAAAAGACACAAGACCCCTTAGATAATAATTTCTGGATTAACTATGATGTTATTTTTAAGGGAGAAGATATCCCAATTGTTAATGAATATTCTGCCGAATTGTCAGACGAGCATTTATACAGTAGTCATATTATTATTACTAATATACAAAAAATTGTTTCTACCCATAACAATAGAAGTTTAATAAATAGAGTACCAAATAATTTTTTTGATTTAATTATCATAGATGAAGCTCATCATGCTCCAGCCCAAAGCTGGCAAACAATCTTTACGCAATTCCCCAATGCCAAAATCTTACATGTTACAGGGACACCCTATAGAGGTGATGGTAGAGAAATTCCGGGCAAAAGAATTCATGAGACACAGCTATCTGAAGTTATGCGTTATAGATATGTTAAATGGCTTCGAAAAGAAACTATTAATGCCAAGGAATTATATTTCAAAACACCTAAAGACCCAGATAAAAAATTATCGAAAGAAGAAATACTCAAATTAGAAGATCAAGAATGGATTGAAAAAAGTATCGCTTTATCCCAAGAATGCTCGTTAGATGTTATAGAGCATAGTATTAAGCAACTTAACGAAATTAAAAGATTATCTCCCAAAATACCCCATAAAATTTTAGCAGTTGGTTGTAGCATAGCACATGCTAAAGATCTACTTAATTGGTATAAGGAGAAAGGTATAAATTCTGTTATTGTACATAGTAAAATGGAACAACAAGAACTTGCTGCGGCTTTTATGGAAATTGAAGAGCATAAATGTGATGCTGTTATTTCTGTTAATATGTTAATGGAAGGTTATGACCATAAATATCTCTCAATTCTAGCAATATTTAGGCCATATCGAAGTCTTAACGCGTTTGCCCAAGTCGTTGGAAGAATTTTGCGAGTTATTCCAGAATCCGAAAATTTCGAAATTGATAATAATGGTATAGTTATTTTTCATGAAGAAATTGGTCTTAATAAAATGTGGGATTTTTATCATAAAGAGGTTGAAATAGCTCGACGCTCATGCAATAGAGAATATAATTTTACTGAAAAAGATTATACTGAAAGAGATACTAAACTAGCTTTTGTAGAAAGCAATAATGTTTATGCAACCAAGTCAGAATCATACCTTGATGATATTGATTTTAACAAGCTTTTTGAAGAAAAAAGAGCAGAAATTGACAATCAAGCGGAGCAAGAAATAGAAATATTAAAACAAACTTTGCCACATTATTCTGAACAAACATTTGAAAATATTAGAAAACAAATTATTAAAGAAAAAACGGAAAAGGAATCAAAAGAAAACATTGATCCTTTACTATTATCAAAACGTCCAGATCAAGCAAGAAAAATATTGAGAGAGAGTTTAACAAAACATACTCAAGAAATGGCCACCGAAATACTCTTTAGTAAAAATTTAGAAGAAAAGGGTTCTGAGTTATATTCAAAATTTAAACATATTATCCCCAAGATTATACAGACAACTGATACTAATGATGCTATATTAGTCAAGTTTATTAATTCAAAATTGTACAGAAAATATGGAGCAGTTAAAGATCGTGATAATAAAGCTCTTTTAAAATCAATCGAGAGGCTAGAGGAATTAGGTACAGAAATTGAAAGGATACTTAAATGAACAACTATACTCATATAACAAAAGAAATTAATAAAATAATCGCTTTTTGTATGGTAAAAGGAGTTCAACCTGAAGAATTAATAACAGCAATATTTGAAAAAGAATACACAAAGATTGAAACTTACAAAGAAGATAATTTGATTTTTTTGGTTTTAACTTTTTCAGATACTTATGAAAACGATACTTCAAATATTACAATGAAATATGTCTATAATAGAAAAAAAGAATTAGTGTCTATTTCCCAGAAAATAAATTCATCAAATTATAAAGAACAATGGAATCGTAAAAAAATACTTGAGGCAATGATTAATGAATTAATTATTCATTTACCCAAAGATAACCGAGTAATCGAGCAATTAAAAACGTTGATTCCAGATGATTACAAGCCTGTTTTCTCCCCTTATCTGAAAATTGCTTGCTAATTACCACTCTATTTTCTTTTTAAAAAATAACCACCTTAATTATGGTTATTTTTATCTTTGCCCAATGTTATATCGCATATGAAGTTATATTCAAACTTCGTAATTAGTTTAAAAAACCGCTTTCAATAGCGGTTTATTTATTAGTGATCGTTGTATAACTTTGTCCTACGAGGTAGAAGAGTATCAAAGTTCACGCATATTGAATGGCAATACTCTGATGAATTTAGCAGCAATTTGCATTCTATCTTCCATTTCTGGAGTTATATAGAATGGTTCATATACAGTATTATCCGAAATTGCAATAATTTTTCCGGGAATTCTTTGTAATCTCTTGATATATGCTTCTCCATCTAAAACAAAAGCGTAGATGCCATCACCCTGAAATTCATTTATATTGCTGTCCACAAAAGCTATAGCTCTGTTTGGCAATGTTGGTTCCATGCTGTCGCCTTTAATAGTAACAAGTTGAATTCCAGGTTTTGCTTTACTACGTCCAAACCATTCCAAGAATTCTTCTTTAGGAATATTAATACTACGTATAAAATCTGGGTAACTCGCATTTTTAATTCCCGGTCCACATGAAACTTGGATATCAAATTGATCAATGGTGACGAGGTCTTCACTCCCATTTCCTAGCTTTTGGTCGTCGACAGATTCTAAATTTAATTTCTCAGAATTACTGACAAACAGCATACTGCCTTCCCCTGTTTCTAGCCAATGCGCTGACACGCCTATAATTTGCTGTGCTTTAAGTAGCCCTTCTTTGGACATTCCACGCGACTCCCAATTTTTGACAGTCTGTGGTGAGGTATTAAAAGCTCTTGCAATTTGAGAAATATTTGTTAGACCTTTTAATTCTCTGGCTGCCTGATAGAGCCGTATTATTGAATTTTTCATAAACATATTTTCTAACAATTAAATGGTTTATTGTTAAACATCATAATATTTTTTTGCTTTAATAATTGAATATAGATATAAACCTTAGCCGCAACGCCAGACTTTTTTTCCTAAGATTATTAGTTGATCAGTTTTAATATTAGATACTTTTATTGTTTCATAATCACTGTTTAAGCTTATTAAATCAATGCTGTCACCAGTAATTCTAATTCTTCTTATAAAGAAACGGTTGTTATAAACAACGGCATATATTTCATCGTCGATTGGTTCAATATCGTTAATGTTTATTATAACAATATCATCTTTCTCTAAGTGAGGAGACATACTATTGCCTTTAACACGCAGAGCGCGTAATTCACTAGGGATCAGATTTTTAGATTTTAACCAACTATTTCCAATAAACAGTGGTTCTTCAGATTTTATCAATACCCATTTAGCGTTATTTTTATCTGCTGTTATATCCAAATCGTACATCATGATCTTATTATGGGTATTACTAGCGTTAGAATCTTTAGCAAGTCCAGCTCCACCTTCCGAGAACAAAGGATTGTCCCCTAACTGTAGCCACATAACCGAAACATCTAGGATATTTGCGACTGTTTCGAGTCGCTTCCGCTGTGGTGCGGTAGCTTTAGATTCGTCTTCATTTTCCCATAACTGAATAGCAGTGGTCGATAGATTTAACATTTCAGCTAATTCTGCTTGAGTAATGCCTTTGGCAAGTCTGGCTTGTTTAATACGACTATGAATAGTACTCATTTCAGGATATTCATAAGATAATTGTTTGGGCGCAATGTACGGTAATGGATAGGCGCATAAATCAGAAATTTTAATCATTATCTCAAACGAAGGTGCATTCTTGTTTTTTTCCCATGCCGAAACAGTTCCTTTACCGCCAACATCCAAGGCGAGAGCTAATTTTTCTTGACTCAAGTTCGCTTTTAATCGCGCTTTTTTTACCCAACTACCAATGTTATATCGCATATGAAGTTATATTCAAATTTCGTAATTAGTTTAAAAACTACTTTTCAATAACGGTTAAATTATAAATATGCTTAAGTTATCCTCCTCTCCAAATCATTTTCCCCAATACCTTGAACTCAACATAAGTTGAGTCAGTAACATGCATAGGCTTATAGTCAGGATGACGACTTATAATATCAATTCCGTTTTCATAGACCCTCAACTCTCTAATATACAATCTATTTTTTTAAATAATTGTATACTTTTATCTAGTCTATACATTTAAACACCTTAGCATTAAAGTTCTGAATTATACTGCTTATGAAAAAGTATGTAACATACAGAATTGATTATTTGTTCTGCCAAGTTTGTTATGGTTACTTTGAATGCATTATATAGAGATTTGCATATCATCCAATTAAAAACACCGGCAAACAGCGCCGGTGTTTTTAATGAAAAAATACTTAGTTAATATGGCTGATATCATTAGAATATCGAAAAATAAACTGTAAATTAAATTATAGATCTAGGAAATCTAGTGGTAATGCTTTCCAGAATTTACCGTGAATTATTAATCGATCTAATTCATTTGGAGCAATATCAAAATCAGTATCTGAATAAAGTTTATTATCAGATATTACTTTAATTACTCCTGATTTCCCTCTTGCAAGTCTTTTAATATAGGTATAACCATCAAATGTTATTAGATAAATTCCGCTATTTTGAAATTTGTCTATATCAGTTTTAATAAGAGTTATGGAACGTCTGGGTATTGTAGGTTCCATTGAATCCCCGTCTGGAGGCATAAGCTGGACACCTTGCAAATTTGTTGTGCCCAATAGATCTATAATTGCATCGTTAGGGATCTCTATTGTTCTAAGAAGAACTGGAAATTCAGGAATTAGGTTTCCTTGACCACAAGAAGCACTCATATCATATAATTTTAAGGTTATAGAATTGCTGTTTACTGTTTCCAATGTGCTAGGTTTTTGTGTTAATGGGACAGTGTCACTTGTTTTATATTTTGGACCGGTTCCATCTGCTAGCCATTGGGCTGAGAATCTTGTCTTATTTGATAATTCTAATAAAGATTTTTTGCCAAGCCCTGAATCACCGGTAAACCATTGATTAACTAATCCTTTGCTAACCTTAGCAAAATTAGCTAGTTCAATTTGCTTGGTGAGTCCATACTCAGCCATTAATTCTTCTAAACGTTCTCTTAGTGTACTTGGCATTATATAAATTCCTTACATTTGTTTAGCATTCTAAACAAAAAAAAGTATAGTTTGCTTGACTTTACAATGTTTAGTAAACTATACTTTTATAAAATTTAAATAGGAGGACATAAATGTATGAAAAAGATGCCAAATTTATTATTGCTTTAGGTGGTGTTAGTAAGGTCGCAAAGATGTGCGGCATAACACGAGGGGCTGTTTCACAGTGGAAAAAAAATGGTATTCCAAAAGCACAATTTAATTATTTAAAAACGCTACACAGCAAGGAATACGAAAATTTATATGGCAGGTAATGTCTTGACGCCCTTAAAAAAATATTGTGCAAATTCAATTGTCTGAGACCAGATGCGCGAATCTATGATTTAAGACAGCATGGATCCATTTCTGATCTTGTCAAAGGAGTTGGAACGCATATTCCAAATATTTCACGATGGGCTAAGGGTAAACGTTTATACCCACATGGCGTTTTTTCAGTATCAAAAAATATACCAAGGGTTTATTAACTAGTAAAGATTTAAAACCCTATGATTTTGCCAAATTCTAGCCAGAACTTCTATATGCAGAGGATCCTAAATGAAAACTGTAAATTCCCAAACAAATATGATTCTGAATTATCTAAAAGAGGGAAATTCAATTACAACTCTTGAGGCTATGATTTTATTCCAGATTACTTGTTTGGCTGAACGTATACGTGATTTGCGTGAAAAAGGATACGTCATTAATTCATTAATGATTAAAGATGATAAATCGGGGAAACGGTATGCACGTTATTCGCTGGTTAGCTTAAATTAAGGTGCAATATGAGTATTAAATTAATGTCCAAGGCATGGGAACTGGATTTATCGCAAGGCGAAAAGCTGGTTTTATTAGCCTTGTGCGACCATGCGAATGATGATGGCGTTTGCTATCCAAGTCAGGCATTTTTAGCAAGAAAATGCAGCATGAGTGACCGCTCTGTAATTAATCAAATTAAGCGGCTTGAAAGCTGCGGTATTTTAACGTCTGAACGCAGACAAAAAGCCGGTAGCAGACAAAGTAACTCATACACAATCAATTTGAATAATTATAAAAGCCAATGTGAAAATTCTGCACATGCAGATTTTGCACCTGCAAATTTTGCATATGCAGAATCTGCACCTACCAAAGTGAAAAATACGACAGAGTTAGGTGAAAATTTTGCACCTTCCTTTAAAGAAGAACCATCAATTAACCATCAATTAGAACCATCAGATATTGATGACGGGGTTGCACCCGCGTCACAGGCAGGGTTGCCACAAAAGAAAACAGCGCAGAAAAAATCGCAGGCTAACCCTGACAATGTTGTTTGTTGGGAATCATACGCAAGAGCCTATCGCAATCGGTACGGGGTGCTACCAGCCGCTAATCAAAAAACCCGAGGGCAGGTCGCAATGCTGGTTAGGTACGTTGGCAAGGAGGTTGCGCCATATCTGGCTGAATATTTTCTATCGCACAACGGGAGCTGGTTTGTGCAATGCCGACATGATTTTGGATGTTTACTCAAATCGTATCAGCAGGTGTTGACGGACATGCAGAGGGGTGAGCAGATGACGCAAATCAAGGCTAGGCAAACTGAGAGCACGCAAAGCAATTATGAGGCTGCCAAGAGTGCGCTAGCCAAACTGCGAGCAAAGGGGGTGCGTAATGAACGATGAAAAAATCATGCAGGCAATTGCCGTGACCGCCGAGCTAACTGGCACGCAATTATCTGGTGACGCTATGTATGTGATGGGTGAAGACCTGCTAGCTTATCCGCTGGATAAAGTTTTAATCGCGCTAGAACGCTGTCGACGAGAGCTAAAGGGCAGATTAACACTGGCAGCAATACTGGAACGCGTAGACGATGGCTGGCAATCCGCAGAAGAAGCATTTAACACTTTGGTTGCAGGTTGGAATGACGAAAACCTATCAATCCTAACAACCCATACAGCAATGCAAGCAGCCGAATGCGCGGCAGCGTTGTTTAACGCAGGTGATAAATATCGGGCTGGCTTAGCGTTTAAAGAAGCTTATGACCGGGTTGTCAGCGAGAAAAAGGCAAAAGGTATACAGCCAGACTGGTACGTTAGCGCAGGGCTTGATAAAGAACAATTAGCGAAACTAGTCACGGAAGCAGTGGCGACTGGGAAAATTACAAACGATTATGCCTTGGCTTTACTCCCAGCTTCACAAGAGCGCATGGATATCGAAGCTGGCAATCTGCTGACTAATAAGCAAAAAGCGGAGGGTAGGGCTAAGTTAAATAATATTCTCAGCCAGCTTTCTGAAAAATGCGCATTGGGCTAATTTTTATATTTAAACGCAGAGGTAAAAATGAAAATTAAATATATCAAAGAGGCGGTGCATGTGTGGTTGTTTTCTATGACTAAGGGCATGTTAAACGACATTAGAGCTGCGGCGAAAAATTTCTATATTGCATTCCAATATTTATCTTCATTTTTAGTTCTTTCGCTGATATGGATTTTCCCAATTCCTATCATTCTTATTGGGGCTAAAGCTTTAGAAAATCAGGACAAAAAGGGCAAAAGATGAATGCTGATCTATTTGGGACGTCTGAAAAAATCGAGCACTTCATGTCTATCGGAGATTATCAGGGTGCTCAATGGATAGCATTAGTGCAGGCTGCATATTTTAAGGGCATAAAGGCGGCATTTAATGAATTCAAAGATATCGTTACCGATGATACAGATATTGAAGAATTTAAAAAAAGGATCGCTGAGTTCACTGATTTTCTCGCCGAAGTCGATATTAAATTTGCCGTTACTCAGAAGTATTTAAATGAAATTGAGGCGGTGCTTGAGGGAGAGAATCCAAGGCGGATGGTTATATGAGTTCCCGTTTAAACAAACGGCGGATTGAGTGGAGCAAGAGATGATGAAAATCAAAATCAATAATCTTTCAGAAGTAGTCGCTGAGTACAAAGCCTGCAAAGCTTTATGGATCGCTATGGTTCTCCAATTAAAAGCCATTGAAAATGGCCTGCGCAGCATTTACGGAAGGGGAATTTTAAAAAATGCTTAAAGTGAACCGCAAATGTCGCTGGTGTGGTGCAGGGTTTGAAAAACAAAGGCCGATGCAGGTTGTATGCAGCCCTAAATGCGCTGTAGCTTACAGTATCAAGCAACGAGAGAGAAAAGCCAAACAAGAAAAAGCAGCCAAGCAGCGCAAAGAAAATGCATTAACTAGGTTACGCAAACGCGAATTAGAAACTTACCCGAAGTTAGTGAAAAAAGCACAGTATGCCTTTAACGCATTTATTCGTGCGCGCGATAAGGGGAAACCATGCATTAGTTGTTCTAACCCTCTACCCAACAAGCCTAATGGCTACGACGCAGGCCATTATCGATCAGTCGGAGCAGCACCTCATCTAAGGTTTAATGAAAACAATTGTCATGGGCAATGCAAGCATTGCAATAGGTGGCTAACTGGCAATCATGTCCAATATCGTATTGGGTTAATTTCTAGGATTGGTCAGAGCGCTTTAGAAGAACTTGAAGCTGATAATGAGCCAAAACACTATACAAAAGACGAATTAAGAGACTTAGAAAAATATTACAAAAAAAAGAAGGCTAGCTATGACAGAGAGATTTAAAAGGCGTATTAATACTAGAAACAAGCGCGATGTAATGAAGTTAGCATGGGAATTTGTAGGCGAATTACTTAAATCTAATAAAACCATTTTTGTTGAAGTGCGAAGTATCACGCGCTCAGATGAACAGAATAAAAAACTCCATGCAATGCTAGGAGATATCGCAAAACAAAAAACATTTAACGGGAAACCCTTAAATATTGAGCAATGGAAAATGATATTTGTTAGTGGTCATAAGATAGCCACCGGCGGGAATGCTGAGATGGCGATAGGGTTAGAGGGTGAAGTAATTAATTTGAGGGAATCGACTGCAAAAATGAGTGTTAGCCGGTTGTCTAGCTTGATTGAGTACATTTCTGCTTGGGGCGCTAATAACGATGTGAAGTTTACCGAATCCCGTCACAGAGTGGATCTTCCGTATAGGATAAATTAATAGAGAATTAATATGTACACATCAATTGATCAAATGCTCTGTGAAACATTTTTTATAAAAAACACGCTAAAACGTGGGCTTTTTTATTGGAGATAAATATGACAAAACAGCAAGAAATTAAAGCAGCATTTTGTAAAGGACTGGAAGCATTTTTGCTTGCTTATAGAGAAACCGAAGCCACGGTTGAAGTAATAAAAGGTTACGTAAACACGTTAAATAATTTTATCAGTGAAATATCTGGCACGCCTTTAAATGAAGATGACGCAGTTTATATTGAGCACACATATACTGATGACAATGACACTATTTTAATTACAGCTCATCAAGGTAGTGAATCTGTAAAGCTGGCAGCAATTAAACGTGGTAATGCGGGCGCTTTTACAGAGTTTATTCACATAGGTTCTGCTGAAAGTATTACCGTAAAAGGTGCAAAAGATATTGAGAATGCATTATTCAAAATGCTAGAAGCGCCACCACTGATAACAATTCTTTATAGGCTTATTTGTCAATCACATAGCTGGAGATTTAATAACTTTGATTATGGTGACAAGCTTGAAGCTATGATCTTTGGTTCTGATGAGGCTACGATTACTAGTATACCTGAAGCTATAGAGTATTTAAGGCCTGCAAAAGCGAAAGCGACTGATTCTGAGATAGAAGAAGTACTAAATCAATTTTTAAAAGAGTTTAATGAGGCAGCCGTATCAAATGGTTATCAGTTTCTTGTTGAGCAAAGCAATGATGCACCAGATGAGTTTTCAATAGTACTTCAAGGCCAAAAGAAAGCGACGCTAATCAAGTTAAAAGCTCAGAACGGTACTTATCCGGTTACTGTAAAGTGTGGGGAAGATGATCCGCGCATCGTCCATGATAAAGATAGGCTAGAAATTAGCTTATACGGCGCAATGATGAACAAGAGCTTATTATCACAGGCAATTAATGCGGCAAGGTAGGAATCATGAAAATACCGAATCATGGCGATATCGCTGTTTAAAAAAGCTATGGGCATGGAAGTAAAGGAAGTAGAGGTGCGCAGTGATGATGGGAAACAGATCAAGCGAGTAACTAAGAAATACATTCCGCCGGATACTACCGCCCAGATATTTTGGTTAAAGAATAGACAGCATATTCAATAGCGCGATTGGTACTGTTTTATTTATTTGGATTTAGTTTGGAAGGTATGTAATGAAGCAGAGTGTAAGTAGTTTAAACTCAAGTGACAATATTGTTTTAAAAAATACGTCTCATCCTAATAAAAAAATCGCAGCTAATGAAAAGCGTGAACGGTTTTATGTATTGAATAAGAAAATTAGTAAAAGACTTCGTGATACAAGGATCAATTTAGGATTAGCACCTGTTGATGTATGCGAACGAATAACTTGTCTGAATAAATCGCACTTTTCTGAATGGGAAAATGGAAAAAAGCCGATTCCGCTATATTGGTTATGCAGGTTAGCTGAACTATATGGTGTCAGTCTTGATTATCTTGTAGGAAATGTTGACGAAGACGAAGAAACCAGAATCACATTTACCATTAAACGGACCATCATTGAATCCAGCCAGCAATATTTAAATCATCTTGCTGAACAAATGCAGACAATGACCCGAAATAATTTAATTTTGATAGATGCACAAAACAACTCATTAGAAATCGCCAAACAACTCAAAGATGCCGTGTCCAGACTAATAGAATTAAACCCAGAAGCGTGGCTTGAATTGCGTAATGGTGCAAAAGTGGAACTTTTATTGGAGCAGCTTTTTAATTCCTTAAAATCAACAGATGCAATTAGCCGTCAGCTAACTATGGCTGATAAAACAGAAAAGGGTCGTGCGCAACTTGTTCAAGGCAATTTGGACTTGTTTGGACTGAGTGGAAATGATGGAACACAGTCAAGTAAGACAAGTTAAACGCGCGCGAGGTTAAAAATTAGTCTGTAGCGAGATTTTTATGGCAGAAAAAAAAGTACCTAGTTCCAAAAAAAGTGTGAAGCCAAGAAAACAGAGCTTAAAGGATCAAATAACAGATTGTGTCGGTGAAATTAAAAAACGCCGTGCTCAACAATCTTTTAATCCTGAATTGATGCTGAATGTTTTTGAAGAACTAGGCAAATCAGATCCTGAGACTGGGCGGTTTAGAACATTATCAGAAGTTCTTAGATTGCCAGGTATGCCATCCAGAGCAACTTTTTATCGTTGGCTGGATTCAGATGAATCGGGTGAATTACGCAAAGAATATGCATTTATAATGCAATCCAATTATGACGAAATGCATGATGAACGCATTCGCATTGCATATGATGCCAGTACTGATATTGTTATTAAAGGAGATGGAACGCCTGATTACAATATGTTCTCAGTACCGCGCTCAAAATTGATTGTCAATACGTTGGATTGGACATTAGAACGCTTAGCACCTAATCAATACGGAAAATATATTCAGATAGATGCAGACGTCGATGCTTCACCTGAAGCACTTGAAGCTTTAGCAGCTATGGGCGAAGAAAAACGCAAAATTTCTGCTGCAAAAGCCAGAGAACATGCTAATCATGTGAAAGAAAAATTAGTCGCAATTGAGGAGAAATAATTTATGAGATTCATTCCAAAATTGGTGACTTCCCGCATTACTGCATCTATTAAAGAGTTAAGTATTGGATCAATTATTGATTTATGCAATACGCCAACAGAATATAACGAACTTGGTATTTCTAAAACTATTGCTGCCATAGTTGAAGAAACAAATTTACCACTAGAACAATGGACGGCACAGGAACGCTATGCAGCAATGTTGCATTATTATTATTGTGTCTACTTTGATAGTAGGCACACTGCTGTGCTTGATGAGGAAACAGGGGCGGTTATAGATGATTATTTCCTTGAGAATAAAGATTATCCAGTACCCAAATCAAATAAATTCGCACAACCACACCAGGAACCTTTACTAAAATACGACATTGTACTGGATAAGGATTCAGAACAACCCGATTTCTTGTGGATGCTACCCTTGACTGGTGAATGGATAGAGGCAGTGGAGCGAGTTGTATTAGGGGGATATATAAAACAGATTTCCGATAATGTCGAAATATGGAGACTTGTCACTGCATCTGCGCAAATTTTGCCACGCGGTATTACCCATGAAGAAGCCATAAAACTAGCTGGTGTAAGTATAGATAAATTTATCTGTGATAACGCCAATCTTATTCTGGCTATGAAAAGTAGTGATTATGAAGAACTAATGCGAGCTTTTGATAAGGGTACAGAAGCGTTAGACCATATCGTCACCTTGCGCTTAAGTACATCTGGTTTTTGTCTGGAAGGCAGGAAAGGAGGTGGGGATGCTTTACCATCCCTACGATTTCTCTTTAATGCCTTACTTGGCATCCGCGCGCTCGGATTCAGGCAAAGAAGCGCGTGAAATGGCGGCACAGTGTTTTTTGGAATTTAAAAATACTTCATACCATGACATCTTGAGTATGACTGAATCAGATATTCTTGGTTTAACGCAAACTAAGGCTTGGCAAAACTCAGATAAAAATAGTTTTGAACAGCAGCGTTTTGAAGCAATTGTTAATGCGATTAATGCTACTGCCAACTCACTTACTAAAACTATCAGTAATGGGTTTACCGCATTAATAAAGACCTTAGCAGGCAGATAGCTGTAGATGATTAAATGAGTAGTAATAAATCAATAATCAATTTGCCAGTTTATCATAAGTTTGTAGAGAAATATCAGGCTGATCTGGTTAGCTTTTGTTTTGATATATGCGGTTTAGCTTTGACCTCAGATCAGCAAGATTTAGCTCAGGCAATGGAGAATCCAAGGGCTCTGGTGTCGGTTGTATCGGGTACAGGTACAGGTAAAACCGCAATTGTAGCGTGCATATGTTTGTGGCATTTAATCTGTTTTCCTGTAGTATCTTACGATGGTAAAGCAGAAATTGGTTCCAACACTTACGTTGGTGCAGCAGCGTTACAGCAAGTAGCAGACGGTGTATGGAAAGAAATGAATGACCGTTTTGCCCATATGAAAACGATTCCAGAGCTGAAATGGCTAACTTCACGTATCGTCAATTTAACTGAGAGCTGGTACATCACCGGTCACAAAGAAACATGGTTTATCCATAAGATCGCTTTGGGTAATTCAGATTCTGTTGCTATAGCTGGTAAACATCGCTTCAGTCAGTTAATTGTGGTAGATGAAGCCTCTGGTGTTTCTGATAAACACTTTGATGTAATTAAGGGTACTCAAACCCAAGGAGGAAATCGTACTTTACTACTCAGTCAGGGCACTAAAACGGTAGGTTTTTTCTACAGAACACATCACGAACTAAGCCAGCTTAATGTCCCAATCGAAGATGGCGGTTGGGTTAACTTAAGTTTCAGTTCAGAAGACGCACCACATGTAACCTTGGCGTGGCTAAAAGAAAGATTAATTGAGTGTGGTGGTCGTGATTCGATTGAATATCGTATCCGTGTATTAGGTCAGTTTGCTGAAGATGATGAAATGACTTTAATTACCCGGTTAATGATAAACCGCGCCCTAAAAATCGCATCAGATATTATTGGCGAGCATGAACCTTATGGCTGGTTTCTTTTATGTGACGTTGCCATGGGTGAGTATCGAGATTACTCGGTTTGTATTGTGGCTAAGGTAATCGGCAATGGCAAAGATCGACGTGTTGAATACGTTTCTATGCCTGTTTACAGCAATAGTATTGATATGCGCACTTTTCGCGGTCGTATTATTGAAGAATATCAGAAGTTATCGAATGCGCGTGTCCTCGTGGATGCAGGTGGTAATGGTTTGCAGTTATGTAAAGATCTGGAAGAAGAAGGGGTTGATGTACATAGGATTACATGGGGCAATCCGTGTTTTCAGATCGAAAATAAGAAAAGATTTATCAACCTGCGCGCACAGGCTATGGTTTATTTGCGCGACGCCATTAGGGATGGTCGTTGCAAATTACTTAAGTTAGTTGGCCGCTTAAAAGAGACCATGATTTATCAGGCAACTCATTTACCTTATTCATTTACAGAACAAACTAAATATCAAATGCAAAGCAAGCAAAAAATGCGAGAGCAGGGCATTTCTTCACCAGATATTATTGATACATGTAGCTTTGCTTATCTTGAACGTGTGCATTACAACGTCAGTGATAAGGCTGGTGTATTTGGAGGTAAAAAACATAACCGTGAAGAAAAAAGGTCACAGCTTAAAGCAAGATTAGCAGAGTTAACCGACTAAATAAAAACTAGTCAAGATAACCTAAATTTAATTTAATCCATTCATCAATTTTTAATATGGCGGTTCCGGTTTTCGGTACCGCTTTTTCTATGGACAAGAAGGGGAACACCAGCAAATTGGGTGAGCACAATAAGCAATAATTTGATTAGTTTTTATTAATCAGAGTTTATATATGGATAATACATTATTTACTTGGGATGAACTAAGCGAGAATCCCAAAACTGCCCCCAAAAAGCTGCTAAATGCCTTTAAACACGCTGGTGCGCAAATTGTGGCGTCATGGGTAGAAGGTAAGATCAAAAGAGAAAATGGCGTCTCTTATCGCCAGATTTGCTTGGTGTTCGCCGATAGTCAACAGATTACATTGCGTGTAAAGCAGACTGGCGATGTCTTTCAAGTACGACTAAATAAAAAAGTAATGGCCCTAAAAGAACAAAATGACATTAAACAAGCCATCATTGAAATTATCAAATTGGTCGATCAAAACACCCGTAAATTTCAGCGAACCTTAACTCAAAAAAGAATAAGTCTGCCTAGTGGAATGAAATCAACAATAAAGCGCAAAGAGATCGTTTTAGCCGAACGTGAGAAAGAGTTAGATCAACGAATCGAAGAAGCTCAGGCAATGGTTTCCAGTCTATTACAGGGAGTTTCTGCATGAACTATGTGACTAATCAAAACGGGGAACTCGTTAGTTATCACGGTATCCCGGTAAATATAGAAATTCCCATCCGAACTTACCGTTTTTGCTCAACTTTTGCGCCGGTTTATATGGTGTCAGCAAGTTATGGAGAGTTTGCTGGTACGAAAGGAGCTGATGGTGAGCCTATTGATTGTTATATAGGTCAATTTCTAGGCTCAGAGCAAATTTTTATTATCAATCAGGCGGATAAATACGGCAACTTTGATGAACACAAAGTTATGGTCGGTTTTTTATCAAAGGACGATGCAATTAGTGCTTATTCAGCCTGTACAAATGGCTTGTCACCCTTGAGTGTAGTCGTTTGTAGCCCTGCGCAACTTTTATATTGGATCAAGAAGGGCAATAAAAACGAACCAATAACAAACAATTCATTCCCTTTTGATCCAGAAAGCGAAAATGTAATGGAAAATAATTTATACGATTGGCATGACTGCGATGTTACAGCGGCTAAAGCCCTGTATGACATGAGACATATCGATACTGATGAGCAATTATTAGAACCTGCGACTTATGATTCGGTTGTTAACGAAATAAGTGAAGTCGAAAACGGTGAATTTGCAGTATTTGATGCGCTAGCAATGCAGCGTCTTAAATTAGAAAAGTCTGCCATGTTGTTTGGACGAGTATTTAATCGGTCCGGAAAAGAATTGCAAATAGCTGAAAATGGCATACAAATATCTGAACCTTTTAAAAAAAATGGAACAACCAACATAGCTATGGTTTTTGAATTAGTAGATGGTCAAACCATAACATGTTTCTTACATAATCCAGATAAAACCCCAAATCAATTAAAGCCAGATGACATCTTAGTGGCATGGCGTTGGATGTTAAACAAAAAAGATATCACTATTCTGGTAGCCCCAGAAAAGGGAAAAGACCAGAATATCAATGAAATCGGTCGGCGTGTTATGGCGTTAGCTAAGAAAAACAGTAAACGCTTTACGGACGCTAATGCACGTCGTAAACAGCGGGAAGAAAACAACAGAATAATTGAAGAACGCATAGCATCTAAAGAGGTGATTCTTAAAGATTTAATGCTTCAAGTTGAGTTGCTTCAATCCCGAAAGGATCCTGTACAGCGTGAAGATAATAATCAGGCAGCGCCCGAAATGGGAGCCAAGCAAGAACAAGCAACTCAAACGGCGGGTAATGATACTACCGAAAGTGACGAAGATAAGCAGGATCAACCGTCTGAAGATTCTAAACAAAATCACGACACAACTGATGCTGAAAATAAACAAGACACTGATACAGAGCAAACAGGAGTGGAAACAAGTTCAAGTTCAGTTGAGCAACTTACTGATCAACCAGAAACTGATACAAAACCAGAAAACGAATCGGAAGCAGCTGAAACTGAATCAAATGAAACCGATAAACCAATAGAACAGAACATTGATCAAGATCAGCCTGAACCCGGTATTGCTGAGGCGACACAGAATGAAAAGCCTGATTTAGCAACTACACCAGAAGATCAAGAACCACGAACAGCAACAGATTCAGAATCAGATTCAAAAACTCTTGATATGGAATTTTTGAATAACCTGATCTCTGGTACTCAGGATATCGATGCTTCTGATTTCAATTCTCGCTTAGATGAAATCGTTAAAAAATATGACGAATCTGGTGATGAGCAAATGGAATCACTACTAGGGGTGGCAATAGATGCCTATGCCAGCCAGCTTGATAAATTATCCGCTTAAGCGGTTTATATATTTTGTAGTTTAGGTTTAAAAATATGTCATTAAATATTAAAGATAGAATTAACTTGCTCAACCAGCTTAAGCAAAAAATTCCTCTGCGCAATTCGGAAAAAAGCCCAACTAAAAAGTTGGCTTTAATTCGCGTGGTCCAACAATTAAGAAAACAATTAGGGATGGATGTTAAACCATCCCAACAAGAACCAGAAACCTCTGGTCAGACAAAAGTAGATAGCAGTAAGTATTTTGTTTTCGATGAAAGTCGCACCCGTGGACAGCGTCAGAAAGCCAATAATGCTGCTGTTACACTTTTGAATGAGTTTATTTCGGGTGATCGTGATCAAGGACAAATTACAGAATCTGATCGCACCATACTAGCCGGTTATAGTGGTAATGGCGGTAATCTAACCACTGCGGATGGTAAAAAAGGCAGTGCTTATGAATATTACACCCCAAAGCCTATTGCTGAAGGAGTATGGTCACTGATGCAGGAAATGGGGTTTGAGGGCGGTAAGGTTTTAGATCCGTGTGCTGGTGTAGGGATTTTTAGCGCAACCAGTCCACAGAATGCAATCATTGACGCAGTTGAACTGGATAGTATTTCAGGTGGAATTAATCAACTCATTAATGCTGGAGTTGGTCAAAGTGTGACTATATCCTCTTTCGAGGAATATGCTGCTAGTACGCCTGATGAATCATATGATGCTGTTATTGCAAATGTGCCATTCGGAACCAATGCAGATCGTGGCGGCAATCAATTCAAAGATTCTCTGTTTCAGAAAGATAGTCTGGAATCATACTTTATGCGGCGGTCTTTGATGAAACTAAAACCCAATAAACTGGCTTGTTTTATTGTTCCGCCCCGTGTTGTTAGTGGTCTTAGTGGCAAAGATCAGAAATTGCGTACTCATTTATCCTTATTGGCAGAATTTAAAGGTGCGTATCGCTTACCAAATAAGGTTTTTGGTAGTGCTCATGCAGATACGATTGTTGATGTTGTGGTATTTAAAAAGCATAGCCGTTCTGTACTCGATATTATCCAAGAGCTTCAAGGTACAAATAATGATTTATTGCGTGAGGCTAATGTCCTATGGAGTGAATTTATTGACGGTAAATATTTCAAAGGAAAGGGTAAACGTTTTGTACTAGGTGAATTCGTTAATAAAAATTCCGCTAAGTTTAGAGACATTGACCGAGTTATCAATGATGACAGTGTTCCGAATATTGCCAAATTAATGCGCAAATTTGGTATTGATAGCCGAATTGATCTGGATATCCTTAATGCCGCAGAAACGCCAGAAATTAACTATAGTGAAGGTGACACATTAGCCCTTAATGGGGAAATTCTCACTCTGCAGAATGGCACATGGGTGGCAGATTCTAAAGCAACGATTATCAGTGCCGATAAAGCAGAATTGATGCGACTGGTTACACAAATCAGTACCCCACTTGATGCGGTCAATGCAGGTATAACATGGTCACAGTTTAAAGGAGCTATTGATTATCTAATTGAGACCTGCCAGAACCAAGATATTCCAGCTTGGGCGTCAAGCGTATTTAATTCTCTCAATGAAGATTCAACTGCTAAACAAGCATTTCTGGCCATTGTGACAGGACTTGCTTGTAAACAGGTACAGGGTATTAATGATGGTGACGATCTGGTTCAATTATACCCAGTCCTTGCAGAAGCTATGCGTAAACATTATCGCACCAAACTTAATGCAAACATTGATGCAGCTAGCCGGGCAGCCGTTAAATTTATTGCTATTCATTACCAGGGCAAAAAAGGATTTTCAGATTATTGGCTAGGTAAGGTCAAAGATATTGAAGTTGATCTGGCCGCAAAAGAAAAGCTGGAACAGAATAAATATATTACTGGTACGCTCAATATTGATATCGAAAAAGCGCGCGAGATTGTGACCGCTGATGGCGGTAAATTTGATCCGCTTAACGATGACGACTGGATAATCAGTGCTGATGGTAAATCTGTTATATCAGTAGATGATTTCTTTGTAGGTAATCTGGCTAAAGTGTTGAAAAAGCTGGATGAGGAAATAGCTAAAACTACTGATTCTGCAATTAGAGACAAACTACTGCGCATGAAAGAAGTAGCAAATCGGCGAGCAAATAAAATGGATATACAACGCATGGCTTTTGATATGCGTAGTCCAATGATTAAACCTCAGGAACTTTTACAATTTGTGCAAATGTTTATTAGCACAAATGCATCAATAAAACAGAATCCACAAAATAAAAAATATTTCGTAGATATTGATAATTCCAGTAAAAACTATGTTTTTTTGAGTGATAAGATTGAAAACCGCATTGGAGATTATTTAAAAAATGGTACCGTCACATTAGGAAGCCTAGATGTTAGCCCTATGACACAGGAGGAAGCATTAAATCAACTTGATGAAATGATCCGTCGCTACAATGCTCAGTTCAATACATGGGTTAAAGCTAATCCAACTATCATGGCCCGTCTGGAAAGTATCGCTAATCAACCGGAAAATATTTATTTTAAACAAATTGACGATCGTTCCCCACTTCATGTGGACGGAATTAGTCCGGAATGGAAGTTTCACGGATACCAGAATGCCTTTGCCCGTAGTATGGCGCGTAATTTCAGTGGTATAAATAGTTTTGATGTCGGCTTAGGTAAAACAGCAACTGCTTTGTTAGCTGTACAGTATAGTCAAAAGCTGGGTTTGAAGAAAAAAACAGTATTCGTAGTACCTAATAATGTATTATCTAACTGGTATAAAGAAGCTGTAAGGGGAGAGAAAAATCAAGGTGATGAAGATTACAAAGCCCCAGTTTATAGTAGTGCTGATAATTGCTTGTTTATTGGGCTGACGATAGATAAAAAGGGCAACCCCGTAGTCCGATCTGCTGATTATGATAAGGATTTAAACCGAATTCTAGAAAATCAGCATAAAAAAATTTTCATGACCTATGAGGCTTTTTTACGTATCAGACTAAAAGATGAAACGATTGATGATTACGAAAATCATTTACGCAATGTTGATGATTCATACGCGCGAGCAGTCCGTGCAGCAGCAGAAGAAAAGAAAAAATCCAAGCTAGCAAAAGTTACAGATGTGATTCGGGGCAAAAAAAATGCTACCGCAGCACCATATTTGGAAGATTTGGGTATAGATTCATTAGTAATAGATGAGTGCCACGCATTTAAAAACTCTAAAGAAGTCGTGGACTTTAAAGGGGGTAAGTTTCTTAGTACACCAACTGCTTCTGCAATGGGTTTAGATGCACAGGTCAAAGCATGGTATATCCGTCACGAGAATAACGATGCTGGGGTATTAGGGTTAACAGCTACGCCAATTACTAACTCTCCATTAGAAATTTATTCAATGGCCACACTTGCTGGAGGTGAAGAGCGTATCAACAGCATTATGCTAGGGGCTTCAGGTTCAGATAGTTTTATGGAAACAATTTGCGATTTCAGCGAAGAGCAGGAATTGGCTATTACTGGCAATATGAAGTCTTTCCGGACGTTTACAGGCTTACGAAACGTAGCAGCGTTACGCGATATGATCAATGGAGTGGCATTTGTTGAAAATGCAGAATCAGTTGGTAATGATTTCTTTCTTCCAGAAGCGCAAGAGCAGCAAACCATGATAACGCTACCAGAAGAAACTAATCAAACCTTACAAGATTATAAAGTTGCCTATTCTGTTGCTAAAGCTATGGTTTTTACTGGGAAAACTTCGCAAACGCATCTTAACGTTACAGAAGAGGAAATGGACACATTTCTACGCGTCCAGTCAGAAACTAAAGAATCTGTAGAGTTGTTAGCATCTCCTTTTAATTTAATTAATAAGATGAACAACCTCATCGTTGATCCTGAATTGAATAAACAAGCGACTTTTTATTTTACAGATAATAGCGAGTTAGCTGAAAAGGTTTGTACTCAATTCAATAATAAAAAATTAAAAGAAAAATGTACTAAGTTAGGCCCTTTTACTTCCCCACAAAATGTACTGAAAGAAAGTATTCTGCGCAATGAAGATAAAGAAATTATTGGAACCGAATACCTTGTTCAGGTGGCCGCCAAATATGATGGCGAACGCATAATATTGGATTCTAATAATTTTAATATCCAAATGACCTTTGAAGCTATCTTGGATAACTTAGAGCTAGACGTCGATATGAGTATGTACTAAATATAGACGTGACAAATAAAATTATAACCCAAATGAATAACGGTGATTCATTAAGAAAGGCTATTTATGGCGGTGGTCTTGATACTGAATGCATTATTAATGATGAAAATAATATTAATATATCTGATGATCACAGGTTTGGTTATGTTCTTGTAAAAAACGGGAAAGTAATTAAAGCAATTAAACGTACTAATCCAAATGGGAAGTGGGCAGGTTACCAGCTTGGTGGAAGATTTGATGGTTTTAAATTAAAGCTTGGAAAAGTAAGTCCTGTCGCATTTAAAAAAGATATTGATTTCACACAATTCAATGTTACATACGCTGTAATTAAAGATTCCCAATGGTTTTCTAAGGAGGATATAGAGGGGTCTTCTCAAGAAGCTGGTGAAAAATGGCGTGCTAAGTACTGGGAAATGGTCAACAGTGCACCTGATGATACTTTATTTTGTTTATATGACTGCCATACCTAAAAACTTCATAGTAGTGCTTATCGGAGGCAAAAATGCATACTGAACAAAACAATTTAAGCATTGGTACTTTATATGGTAAAAACTACTTCCTTTTAAAAGAATCTATAAAAGTTATAAAGTTCAGAGGCTTAACATTTGACATATCGCACGCCTACCCTCAGAAAAATATGTCTGTTTATTGTCGCGAAACTGGAAAAACCTTTGAACTAGACTGGATAGAATTTCTTAATCTTGCTATTGAGGCAGGAATAGGTACTAACGATAACTAGTACATAAGTTGAAATGATGAACTGATTTAGCTCATAAGCCGCTTAAAAGCGGCTTTTTTAATGGGAATTACTATGAATAACGATTATCTAGATAACCAAGATAAATATATGTATGGTGTTTGTCTTAGGTATAAAAAAGATGTATATGTATATGAAAATACCTATCACAGCACAATAGCTAAGGCATTATCTGCAATACCTTTTTTTAAAGCAGATTCACCAGCAGAAGTAAAAATTGCAGTTCGTGAACGTGGAGACTTGTTCAAGCCAAGCGAATGCAATGCTTTTGATAAAGATGCGATAACGGATTTGCTAGATGAATCTGATGAGATGGTACAGTCTGATTATTTTCCAGAAGCTGGATTGTTCAACCTTAAAGATGAAGAAATCCAAGAATTAAAAAAACTGATTAATGATTTCTTAGATCAGAAAATTGATACGACCGGTTATTATAAGGCAGGAAAATTTATCGAAATAATAACCTTAACCAGAGAACAATATACAAAATATCTATGAACCAAGCCGCTAAATAGCGGCTTTTTAATTGAGCATTATTAATGAACAAGTCCCAGCGATAGCTGAATTTTTTAATTTAAAGGATGAAAAATGCAACCACGATTAATGAAAATTACTCAGGCAGCTGCCTATTGTGGCTGTAGTGTAACTCACTTTAGAAAAAATATTGCGCCATATCTGCCTGCTCAAGTCTGGTTATTTGAGAACGGGGCAGTTTATGACAAGCATGACATAGATAAATATATTGATGACAAAAAGACTGAACATCTTGCTAATACCGAAAAAAAAAATAAAAATATTACCGGTGGCAAGCGACTAAGTAGGAAAGGGAATTACAAATGGTCGCAAAAGGACTGTCAGGGCTCACCCTCCGTAATGGGGTCTGGCACATACACAAGCAATACAGAGGTAAAACAATTCGCCGAAGTACTCACACAGGTAAGAGGAAAGAAGCGGAAGCCGTCCTAATCCAGATTATGGCTGAAATTGACAGAATCAAAGATTTTAAACAGCGTCCAGAATATACATGGAGGCAAGCAGCAACAAAATATCTTCTTGAATGCGAAGATAAGCCAAGCATAGATTTAATAGCCTTGCAGCTTGAATATTTGGATAAATTTATAGGAGACTTACCATTAACACAGATACATGATGGAACATTAGAACCTTTTATACAGCACCGAAAAAAAATCGGTTTTAATAAACAGGCAAAAAATGGGGTAAAAAACAGAACAATTAATATTGCACTAAATTATGTGATTACCATATTAAACCGCGCAGCTCGTTCATGGCGTGATGAAAATGGGTTAACGTGGTTAGAAACAGTGCCAAAAATCACAAAACTGGAAGAAAAAAAGCAACGACGACCACCCTATCCATTATCTTGGCTTGAGCAAAATATCTTTTTTAAGGAATTAAGTGGACGTTTACACAAAATGGCTCTCTTCAAGGTTAATACAGGAACACGGGAACAGGAAGTATGCCAGCTCAATTGGCAATGGGAAGTTAAAGTCCCTGAACTTAACACCAGCATTTTTGTTATCCCGGCTGATTTTGGCGGTCGTACTGAAAAAGGAGGTGTAAAAAATACTGATGACAGGATAGTTGTCCTTAATAAAATTGCAAAGCAAGTAATCGATTCTCAGCGTGGCTTACATCCAGTTTTTGTGTTTCCACATGAAAACCATGCAGTAGGCAGGATGTTAAACAGCGCATGGAAAAATGCCCGAACACGAGCAGCGAAAGAGTATGAGCGCATAACAGGAATGCCACCTAATAAAGGCTTTAAAAGTCTGCGCGTTCATGATTTAAAACATACTTTTGGTCATCGACTTAGAGTTGCCGGAGTAGATGAAGAGAATAGAAAGGATTTATTAGGGCACAAATCAGATACAAGTGTTACAACGCATTACTCAGCGCCCGCACTTGAATGCATGATTGAAATGGCAAATAAAGTGCTTGAAACAGACCCGCAACAGAAAAAATCTCTCACAATCGTAAGAAAGAAAGCAGCATGACCCGCGCAAAACCCGCGCAAAGATTTTGTAAATAAAAAAATAGACGCTGGCGGGCGTCAAATTATATTTACTAATCAATATATTAAATGGTGGAGGTAAGCGGGATCGAACCGCTGACCTCTTGCATGCCATGCAAGCGCTCTACCAACTGAGCTATACCCCCATCTTGCTATCCGTCATTTTCGATAGATAGGCTGCGCATTCTACCTGAAATAAAATAATTTGCAAGCTTTGCATATTAAGATTGCTTGTTTTGTGGCTATACGTCTTGATCTGCAGTTTATGTGCTGATTAAAAACAAATCAGCAGTCATATTTTTGTATAATCTACGGGATTAGTGGTCGTTGTGAGTATTTAAATTT
>JAIL01000245.1 GCA_000725195.1 Snodgrassella alvi SCGC AB-598-O02 | reverse complement strand
AGAAAGTAGAAAATTCTCTATGATATTTTTAAGGAGAATTTCAATATGAAAAAATTTTCAGAGCATCAAATTGTCTCCATTTTAAAAGAAGCTGAAGTTGGTATCCCTATTAAAGAGCTTTGCCGTAAATATGGTATGGCCTTTTCTACTTTTTATAAATGGCGGGATAAATATGGCGGTATGCAATCTTCGGATATTAAGCGCTTAAAACAGCTTGAAGCTGAAAATCGTAAACTCAAACAAATGTATGCCGAATTAAGCTTAACCTCTCAGCTTCAGCAAGAAATAATAAAAAAGCTATAGTGCCGACGGCAGTTCGTAAGTGTTGGGCACAAACACTTCAGTCACAATACTGTATAACAATTAAAATGAGTTGCACCATTGTGAATTTAAGTCGCTGTGCTTACTACTACCAACCTAAATCGGCAGATGACTCTATGATTATTTCGTTACTTAAGTCAATAACAGACAAGCATTTACGTTGGGGATTTCCTAAGTGTTTTCATCGAATCAGGAAACTAGGATATAAGTGGAATCATAAACGGGTTTATCGGGTTTATTGTCAATTAAAACTCAATATTCGCTCTAAACGAAATAAACGATTACCCCAGCGTTACCCAGAACCATTATCAGTACCAAGCCGTCTGGGAAATGTTGGTTAATGAATTTTATGAGTGACAATTCTGAAAACCATTGTCGATTGAGAACCTTTAATGTTATTGATGACTTTAATCGTGAGGCATTAGGCATCGATATTGCGGTCAGTTTATCAGCAGGTAGAATTACCCGTTATTTAGGCAGATTAGCTTAATATCACGGTTATCCACTAAAAATACGAGTTGATAAAGGCGCAGAATTTGCCGCCAACAGATTCACAAACTGGACAAAATAACATGGAATAAGCATAGATTACATTAAACCTGGTAGTCCTTATCAAAACGGCTATATAGAACGATTTAACCGAACATATCGAACGGAGGTATTAGATTTGTATTTATTCAAAAATCTGGAACAAGCAAGAAAAATAACGGAAGAATGGTTAGAAATATATAACACAGAAAAACCACATGAAGCATTAAATAATATGACACCAATTGAATATAGAAACATGAAACAAATAGCATGATTTTCTACTTGGTTTGTGTGCTAACAATGGGGTATTTACAGTTATCTGCTACCATTTGTAATAAAGGATCATTTGATTTATTTTTTAAAATTTTTAATGATTTTGCAACATCTGTCAATAACCAACCTTTGCCATTCAAGGTAAACCAAGCTTCTTTTAACTGTTTTTTTTGTAATAAATAGTTCGAATAATTCTTTTTTATTATTTTTAGATTCTAACCACAAAGGTATATTTTTAACTTCTTGTAATAATCTTTTTATTACTTATTTCAAATTCACAAGAATTATGAATTACATCTTGGTTTAAGACGGTAAGAGAAGAAGGATAATCTCCATTGTATTGAGATCTATCTTTTAAGTAAATAAAGGGAGTATTTTCTTTATAATAGACAAGTTCATTAAAATGTTCTGGATTATCTCCATATTTAATGGAAAAATTATCTATTTCTTGTATTTTGTCATAATTTATCTTTTTACTAAAATCAATAATTTCATTAGATAAATCATCTTTAATAACAATCATTTTTAATATAAGTAAGGTAAATAACTGATTTTCATTTCTTGCTATTTCAGACATATAACCATTTTCTAAATGATACTCTATAAAAGTCTCTTTTCTATCACAAAAAAAATGATGAATAATCCCTTTATAAGATGAACCACAACCTAAAAATAGAGGTGTTAAACATGGAGGATAGGGATAACAATATTCATTTATGGAATTATAATCATCTAAAATAGGAATATGAGTTTTGTTTAATACTATTTTTTTTAAGGTTTTGTTCTAATCCTAGTTTATTAACCAGTTTTTCAAATTTATTTAGATTCATAGTATTTTTTAATCACAAATAATATCACCCCATCCGTCTTCAATTTTATAAGAATATTTTAAAAAATTATTTATATCAGGCAGTTCAATACTATTTTCTTTACATATTTCTATTACTTTTAGTACAGATTCTACTGTTATAGAGCTATATTCTCCTGTTCCTCCATATAAATTATTTAAACCCACATCTAACGCATAGTCTATCATTTCTGTTAAATATGGAGGAATATTTTCATAAAATATTTTTAATTTTATAATTAATTCATGCTCAAACGAAAAGTCATCAATATTAGATTTCTTATCTAATATATTTATGGGTTGTATATTATTTGCCAATTCTTCTCAATCACTTAAATTATTTGAATTAAGAAATTCCTTAATAATTTTAGTTATCAAATTAGATTCATTATTATTAATACTATTTTGTTTGAAAGCATTTTGAAGACACACTAAGCTAAAATACATTCTTCCTCTAATTGATATTTTTTTAAGCTAATTTTCATATAACCATCCTTGAATAATTATATATTTTAGATCACCATGGAATATCTTTACTTTTATAACCACCAGTTTTTGGTAATTTTTCTTCAAAATCGCAACTTGCTATTGCAGGTATTCCGCTATTCCATAATGTTTTTAAAATTAACTTAGAATTATAAATATCATCATTTGAATATTGTGCTTCATCTTTCAAATATTCTATAAAATTCGAAAAATATAAGAATCCATCTGGGAATTCTCTTGCTTTATTATCATCATATTCATCATTTTTATTGATATCTATTACAAAACAATCTTTATTTTTTAAATTTAATTTTGAGATGATTGCTTTTAAAATATTTTTATTTTTTTCATTAACATAAAATCTAACAATTAATTCATTCATAATATTAATCTCTTTTATTGATATATATATAGTGGATTGTCAAAAGCTTCTCTTTTTTAATTATAGAAATGTCTACATCCATTCCTATATCAGATGCTATTTCTTTTCTAATTGTAGTTAATTTAGCTTCTCCTGCTTAAATTTTCCCTGTTTCTATAGCATGTTGCATTGTCCTTTCTTTCGCACTTCCCGCATACTGTATGTATTTCCATATCCTTTAGGGTTAACGCCATCTTTAATAGCCTTATTATAAGCATCTACTTCTGTACAATTTTCAGCAGACCATTTTTCTCTATTAGGTTTAGGTAGTTTATCTGCAACATTTTTATCTAATCCAGCAAATCTTCTATTCCCTTCGAGGTCTCTTTATAAATTTTCCCTCTAGCAATAAAAAGAATTCAACAGCGTCACTTAACGGGTGCCGTCATAATGCATTTTGTTTAATACCGGTTAAAGAAAAATAAAAACAAAAAAATTTCAGCTATTTTGACTGAAGTGGTAAATCAGGCTGATAGCCTGATTTTGCTAAAAATTCCACATTACAGTATTAAAATGTTATAATTCAAGGTTAACTTTTCGACTAAATTATTAATACAGTTTAGGGTAATAAATTCCCATGAGTAAAAACATTCGTAATATTGCCATTATTGCACACGTCGACCATGGCAAAACTACATTGGTAGATCAGTTATTGCGTCAGTCTGGTACCTTCCGTGCCAATCAGCAGGTAGACGAACGGGTAATGGATAGCAATGATCTAGAAAAAGAACGTGGTATCACTATTTTGGCCAAAAATACTGCCATTGAATACGAAGGATATCATATTAACATTGTCGATACGCCCGGACACGCCGATTTTGGTGGTGAAGTTGAGCGCGTATTAGGCATGGTTGATTGTGTATTACTCTTAGTGGATGCACAGGAAGGTCCAATGCCACAAACACGCTTTGTGACCAAAAAAGCCCTTGCTTTAGGTTTAAAACCCATCGTTGTGATCAACAAAATTGATAAACCTAGTGCCCGTCCAAGCTGGGTTATTGACCAGACATTTGAGCTGTTTGATAAATTAGGCGCCACTGACGAACAACTTGATTTCCCTATTGTATATGCTTCAGGTTTGTCTGGTTTTGCTAAACTGGAAGAAGATGATGATTCCAGTGACATGCGCCCATTATTTGAAACGATACTGAAATATACTCCTGAACCTGCCGGCGATGCCGACCAGCCTTTACAATTGCAAATTTCCCAGCTTGACTATGACAATTACACTGGACGACTGGGAATCGGACGTATTCTGAATGGTCGCATTAAACCTGGTCAGGTTGTGATGATCATGAATGAAGATGAACAAATTGGTCAGGGGCGTATCAATCAATTGTTGGGCTTTAAGGGTCTGGAACGCATTCCTTTAGAAGAAGCAGCTGCTGGTGATATCGTTACCATTTCTGGTTTAGACGATATCGGCATCGGTGTCACTATTGCAGATCGTGAGCAACCTAAAGGCTTGCCCATGCTGAGCGTTGATGAACCTACTCTAACGATGGACTTTATGGTAAATACCAGTCCATTGGCTGGTACCGAAGGCAAATTTGTAACCAGTCGTCAGATTCGTGAACGTTTGCAAAAAGAGTTACTAACCAATGTCGCTTTGCGTGTAGAAGATACCGCTGATGCCGATGTATTCCGTGTATCCGGCCGCGGTGAATTGCATCTGACCATCTTGATTGAAAATATGCGACGCGAGGGTTACGAACTGGCGGTAGGCAAGCCAAGAGTCGTTTACCGTGATATAGATGGCGTGAAATGCGAACCATATGAAAATCTGACTGTTGACGTGGAAGATAATACTCAGGGCGCAGTTATGGAAGAACTGGGTCGACGTCGCGGTGAACTGACTAATATGGAAAGTGACGGTAAAGGACGCACCCGTCTCGAGTATCGTATCCCGGCTCGTGGCCTGATTGGTTTTCAGGGTGAGTTTATGACCATGACTCGTGGCCAAGGTTTGATGAGTCATGTTTTTGATAACTATGCCCCTGTTAAAGCAGAAATTCCAGGCCGTCGTAATGGTGTTCTGGTTTCTCAAGAACAAGGAGATGCTGTTGCCTACGCATTATGGAATCTTGAAGATCGTGGCAGGATGTTTATCAATCCGGGCGAAAAAATCTATGAAGGTATGATTATCGGGATCCATAGCCGTGACAATGATTTGGTTGTTAATCCTCTAAAAGGTAAGAAGCTAACCAATGTGCGCGCATCTGGTACTGATGAGGCGGTTCGTTTGACTCCACCCATTTTATTGTCATTGGAAGCTGCAGTTGAATTTATTGATGATGATGAACTGGTTGAAATTACACCGCAAACAATTCGTTTACGCAAACGTTATCTAAGTGAACAGGAACGACGTAAACACTTTAAAAAACTTGACTAAATAAGTTTTGAACCAACAGGTAGCTAAAATACAGCTACCTGTTTACTTAAAATTATTCTCAACACCACCTCTGGCTTAAACTAAAAATTGAGCACCGAATTGATGGACAGAATAGTAACAGGCAACGAATCAACTTTTATTTATCTGCACCATAAATCATTGATAAACAAAAAATTAAATTAAAGATTGATCACATATTTTTTATTTATCTTACCTAGTCATCTTCTTGTATATCTGCTTTTAAATCCCCATTCAACTGACCCAATTTTTGCAAGGATTAATATCTATGACTGCTTTATTAGTCGCTTTGGCTATTATTTTACTGTGCATAGGACTTTTGGGCACTATTATTCCAGCTCTACCTGGTTTGCCTCTAATGTTTGGCGGTACTTGGTTGTTGGCTCTCAGTAGCAATTATCAAATCATGGGAGCACCAACATTAATTTCGTTGGGTATTCTGACCTTATTTGGTTGCATTATGGATTATCTGGCCGGTATGCTTGGCGCTAAGCATAGTGGTGCCAGTAAAAGAGCGATTTGGGGCTCATTTATAGGATCTATCGTTGGGATGTTTTTTGCTCTTCCAGGAATGATTCTGGGACCCGTTATTGGATCTGCTATCGGCGAATTCATTGCCCGGCGCAATCTCATCGCGGCAGGTAAAGTCAGCATCGGTACTGTTATTGGTTTAGTCATTGGTGTTGTAGCCAAGATAGGCTGCGCTTTCGCTATGCTTATTACCATAGCTGTAATGTACTTGATTGCTTTATTCTAAGACGTCTTTTGTTTTTAATATTACTTAATTGTACTTTTGCTTAGCCACATTATCTAATAACCTTTTGGATAGACTTGTCTTATACAAGCATGCCCATAAGTAAAAGAATAAAATTATTTTTTTGCCTTATAGAAACTATGCCCGCTGCGAACCAATTTCCAATACCACAAGCTAAACAAACTGTTTACTGGCCTGATCTCAGTGCTGGTAGTTTGACACTGTTACTGCGTCAATATTTACCCGCTCAAGACATCAAAATTATCCTCACCAGCGATACCGAGCAAGCAATACGTATCCAGTCTGCATGGCAATTTTTTGATCCAGCTGCACGAGTTGTGTTTTTCCCTGATTGGGAAACTCTACCTTACGAACATTTCTCTCCTCATCAGGAATTAGTATCTGAACGGCTGAGTACTTTATGGCAACTAAAAAATGGTTTAGTGGATGTATTGCTGTTGCCTCTAGCTACTGCCATGCAAAAAATCGCTCCGCCATCATTTATACTGGGGCGAACTTTCTGGCTAAAAACCGGGCAACAACTTGATGTAGACGCACTTAGAAACAGCTTGATCGAAGCTGGCTATAACCATGTCACCCATGTAGTCGCAACCGGTGAATTTGCCATGCGTGGTGGTATTTTAGACATCTTCCCCATGGGCAGCGATACACCTTTCCGGCTTGATCTATTTGATAATGAAATTGACAGCATTAAAACATTTGATGCAGATAGCCAGCGCACTTTAACAACCGTAAACGAAATTCGATTACTACCAGCTCATGAATTTCCAACAGACACTGATGCGCAAAAAATATTCCGAAGTCGCTTCCGCGAGGAAATTAACAGCGATCCTCGCCATGCCACAGTTTACAATGCCGTTTCGAATGGGCAATTTGGTGCTGGTGTCGAATATTATTTACCATTATTCTTTGAAGAAGACTGTGTCAGCATTTTCGATTACATCACTCAAAAGGCCCTAATAGTTTGTATTGGTGATGTCTATGCTGAAGCAGCCCGAATCTGGCAAGATGTGAAACAGCGCCATACATTAGCACAAGGCGATCCGGCTTATCCACCATTACCACCTCAATATCTGTTTATAAGCGAGGATCAGTTTGGTGCCATTATCAAACCTTTTGCTAAACTGGTACCGCAAATAAAATCCGACACAGATTATGGCTTACCTGTTATCGCAGTTGATCGTCAAGCCGACGACCCACTTCACGCACTAAAATCATTTTTACATGAATATCAAGGCCGGACACTAATTTGTGCCGAAAGTATGGGCAGGCGTGAAACCATGCTTAATTTTATGCGGGAATATAGCCTCCACCCAGTAATTGTTAATGACTGGCTGGAATTTATCGATAGTTCCCATAACTTATGTTTAACCACTGCTCCGCTGACAGATGGTTTTCAGTTACCGCAAGAACATCTGGCCATCATTACTGAAGCAGACCTTTATCAATACATCGTACGTGGTCGCAAAACACGTCGCAAACACAAAGCCGTTTCCGATGGTATGCTACGTGATCTAGCAGAAATTAAAATAGGTGATCCGGTCGTTCATGAGCAACATGGTATAGGTCGCTATCAAGGTTTAGTCACCCTTGATCTTGGTGAAGGCGTATGTGAGATGATGTTGCTGGAATATGCGGAGGGATCACAATTATACATTCCAGTTTCACAACTTCAACTTATTTCTCGCTATGCGGGCAGTGCTCAGGAAAACGTTAGTTTACATAAATTAGGACACGGTGCCTGGGATAAAGCACGTCATCGAGCTGCTGAAAAAGCCAGAGATACCGCAGCTGAATTGCTAAATCTATATGCCCAGCGTGAAGCACAAAAAGGTCACCAATTCACCCTAAATGAAATGGATTATCAGGCTTTTGCTCAGGGTTTTGGTTATGAAGAAACTGAAGATCAGGCTGCTGCCATCGCCGCAACCCTGAAAGACTTATGTGCTGAAAAACCCATGGATCGACTTATCTGTGGAGACGTCGGTTTTGGTAAAACCGAAGTAGCATTACGAGCCGCTTTTGTAGCAGCCATGGCCGGAAAGCAAGTAGTAGTACTGGCGCCAACAACGCTTTTGGTCGAACAACATGCCCAAAATTTTACTGATCGTTTCGCAGACTTTCCTATCAAAGTAGCGCAATTGTCACGTTTCAACAGCAGTAAACAAACTCAAAATGTGCTGGCCGGTCTTGCCAATGGTACTGTAGATATAGTTATCGGTACGCACAAACTGGTACAACCTGATGTCCATTTTAAAAATCTCGGATTAGTTATTATCGACGAAGAGCACCGGTTTGGGGTTCGGCAGAAAGAACAATTAAAACGACTGCGTGCCAACGTAGACGTTCTAACGCTGACTGCAACACCCATTCCGCGTACCTTAAGCATGGCATTAGAAGGATTACGAGATTTTTCTTTAATCACTACTGCGCCAAACCGTCGTCTGGCCGTAAAAACATTTGTACGTCCGGTTAGTGACGGTCTAATTCGAGAAGCCGTAGTACGTGAATTAAAACGCGGTGGTCAGGTCTTTTATCTTCATAACGAAGTTGCCACCATCGCCAACACATATGAAAAATTAAGCGAATTATTACCGGAAGCTCGTATCGGTATTGCTCACGGACAATTGCGTGAACGAGAACTTGAGCAAGTCATGCGCGATTTTCTGCAACAACGCTATAATGTTCTACTATGCTCGACCATTATCGAAACCGGTATTGATATTCCTAATGCCAACACCATCATCATAGAACGTGCAGATAAATTTGGCTTAGCTCAATTGCATCAGTTACGTGGTCGGGTAGGTCGTTCTCATCATCAGGCTTATGCTTACCTATTGATACCAGAATCTACTACAAAAGATGCCCAAAAGCGGCTAGAAGCCATTGAAGTTGCTGATGAACTTGGCGCCGGCTTTACCCTTGCTATGCAAGATCTGGAGATACGCGGAGCAGGCGAAATACTTGGAGAAGGTCAGTCTGGTGAAATGGTTCAGGTTGGCTTTACCTTATATACCGAAATGCTCAAACAAGCTGTACGTAACCTAAAAAAAGGTCGCGAACCGGATTTAGATGCTCCCCTTGGTATAACCAGCGAAATTAAACTACACAGCCCCGCCCTGCTACCAGAAAGTTATTGTGCCGACATCCATGCTCGTCTGGTTTTATATAAACGCTTAGCAAGTTGTGAAACACATGCCCAAATAGATGAAATCCATGAAGAGCTTATAGATCGTTTTGGTTTACCTGAGCCCGCAGTGACAACATTAATAGCCAGTCATCATTTGCGTATTCAAGCTAGCGAACTGGGCATAGACGCTATCGATGCCAGCAACGAAGCCATAATATTTACATTCGGTAAACATCATCGCATCAATCCTGCTACTATCGTAGCGATTATGCAAAGCGATAAAAATTATCGCCTTATTGGTGCAGATAAATTACGCGTGACCATAGCAATCGAAGATGTCATGCAACGTGTACAGATAATAAAAAATATTATGAAGCAACTTAGCGTGAATTAAATACCCAATAGATATTTACTTATATATAAAATAAAATTATAAAATAAAATGGTTAGGAAAATTTGCTTCTATGGGAATCAACGCAAATTTACTAACCATTATTTATAATAAAACAATAATTAACGTTCAATGCTATAATTTTGTTTTTTTGCTGTGGTTAAATAGACGATTTAATTGCAAATATCATTAATACTGTATTATTTCACTAAAGTTTTCAAAATTAATTTCCGATCATATTTAAATCTCTTAAAAGTAATATAGCTTATAACATTAAAACAGCACATTATAGTCAATACTATAAAAATTCCTACTACAAAATCATAAACAATTTATAAATTAATAAAATCAATAATTATTTTGATTAAATTTTACACCAGCAGTCATCTAAACAGGTTTCTACAGATATATATTATGCTGATATTTAAGTAATTTTATTAACAGATTTTTTTGTGCTCTAAACTTAATAGATTTAGAGGTTATAAATTTATTAACGATGAAACAAAGGAAGCTTAAATAAATTGAATACTTGAATCAAAGAAAATCATCAGGGTGACTTATGTATGAAGAGATATTTGGCTGGCTTAAAGATCATGGCATTACTGAAGTGGAATGTATATTACCAGATATCACAGGAGTAGCACGCGGCAAGATTATCCCTAAAGATAAATTCATCTCAGAACCTGAAATGCGCCTGCCTGAAGCAGTTTTATTACAAACAGTTACGGGGGAATATCCCCACTCTACTTTACTGGATACAACCGATGCTGATATGGAATTAAAACCTGACCCTTCTTCGATACGTTTTGTACCGTGGGCTCAGGATCCAACAGCTTCAATTATATTCGACTGTTACACTGCCGAAGCTTTACCAGTAGAAACAGCACCGCGAAATGTACTTAAAAGAGTGTTAAAACTATATCAAAAACTGGATTTGGAACCAATTGTGGCTCCAGAAATGGAGTTTTACCTTATTTCTCCAAACCCAGATCCAGATGTTCCATTAAAGCCGCCGGTTGGAAGAACTGGTCGAATTGAATTTGGTCGGCGCTCTTATGAGGTTGATGCTGTTAATGAATTTGATCCACTATTTGAAGAAATTTATGATCATTGCCATGCGCAACAATTAGAAGTGGATACACTGATCCATGAAATCGGCGCAGCACAGATGGAAATAAATTTTTTACATGGCAACGCCTTGGAGTTAGCTGATCAGGTTTTCTTATTTAAACGAACTGTTCGCGAATCTGCTTTTCATCATAATATGTATGCTACTTTTATGGCTAAGCCAATGGAATGTGAACCGGGTAGCGCCATGCATATTCATCAGAGTTTGCGCTATGCAAACGGTGAGAATGCATTTAGTAATGTTGATGGTTCGCCTTCTGATTTGTTTTTTTATTTTATTGGTGGCTTACAAAAATATCTGCCACAAATCATGCCTTTTTTTGCTCCTTATGTAAATTCTTTCCGTCGCTTAACCCGTTATACAGCAGCACCAACCAATGTAGAATGGGGCTATGATAATCGCACAGTTGGTTTAAGAGTGCCGCGGGCTGCAGGAAAAGCTCGTCGAATCGAAAATCGATTGGCTGGTGTAGATGTTAATCCTTATCTGGCTTTTGCTTGTTCTCTGGCTTGCGGATATTTGGGGATTGAGCAACAAATAACGCCCAACTCACCGATGAACAGCAATGCCTACTGTTTACCTTATCAATTCCCCACTACTTTAGAGGAATCTATTGAACGTTTACGTCAGTGTGAAAAAATTTATGAGCTACTGGGAGAACGCTTTGTCGAATTATATATAGCAGTAAAAGAACAAGAATTATCCGAATATTTTCGTGTTATTAGCCCGTGGGAGCGTAAATACTTACTGCTACATGTCTGATAAATAATTTGTTTTATCTGTAATTAATTCAATAGAATATAATAGATTAATCTGATTATTTATCTATAATTGTAATTAGCGAATCATTTCTTAATCGATCGATTTTATATAAATGCCTTCTGCAAAAAAGCACAATTACAATAAATAAGATTGATCATCTAGTTATTCATAAGTTTTAACTTTATAATTTTATATAAAGCTTTATTTCCACTAATCTGTTAAAGGTATTATTTTTGCATATCAGGAAGATTAATTTTAATGATATGTCAGGCTGATAATAATAAATATCAAATAAATCTTATGACAGAAATATTGGTAAGCATACATTTCAAAAAAAGAAAAGAATAATATTAACTTTGAATCTAAGCAGGATATTTTAAAATAAAGATTCTTTAATTGGGTAAGAAGTTACAACTTTAAAGATTTTTTAATATTTAGTAAGAATAAATTTTTAATAATTTAAATGATATATTGATATAGCATTACACTGGAACAGGTTCCGCATCAGTAATTTTTGACGCAGTTTGTCTGTTTTTGGCTTGATTAGTCAACATGGTTAACGGAATACTACGTTTTACCAATACTAAACCATAAATAGCTGCTAAATGTGGCCACCAACGGTTTCCCATTAATTCAATTGTATGATGTTTAGCGCCATAAAATTTAGGCAAACCATAGCCAATAAACTGGCCTTCAGTCATAAATAAATGGTAATTTTGCATTTTTGCAACGATAGTAGCCACTGTTCTGGGGTGACAAGATTGTAACAATGTATGACGTTGCTGAAAAAAACGCCAATATCCACTTTTATTTAAACCAGTCAGAAGCAAATAACCACCGGGCACTAATATTCTGACAATTTCAGCAATAGCATGTTCGGTATTTGCCAGCGTATCTAATCCATGTGGCCATATTACCGTATCAATACTCTGCTCTTTCCATGGTAACGCCGTATCATCTGCAATCAGCATTGTCTCAGGATGCGGGTATCTATTTTGAATTATGTACTGTGATTCCTGAGCAAACATATTGTTAAATTGCCATGAAGGTAGACCTATTTGCAAAATAGTGCCAAATCGTAAGTTAGCTAATTTTTGTCGTAAAAATGCTTTTTCTAACTTCGTCAGATATTTGCCGAAGCTCGCGCCGTTTAACCAGTTTTCCAATCCGTTGTAAACCACGTAAAACCTCACTTTCAGCTGACTTGTATTCAGAACATAAATCGGGCAATCATTTTATTTTATTTGCATGATTACTGTAAAAATAGATATTTATCCTTGACCGTAAGCGCTATCGTAATTAATATTTATAGGATTTTGCACAATTTTTACGGTAAAACGAATGGCTAAACTGAAGCATATGGTACTGGCAATGACCAGTTTGGTGATAGCTCCAAACTTATCTTTTGCTAAATCTTACACCAGCAATGGTATTGGATTGGCAATTATGAATTTGAATGCCGCTACACTAAAAGGTAAATCCAGTTCTGCAAATGATATCTGGGCTCGCGTACGCCAGGATTTCCGTATGACCGAAGTAAATCCTGAGATAATCCGCAAACACGAGTCATATTATTCTTCGCATAAAGATTATTTTAATCGCACGGTAGTGCGTAGCCAGCCTTATCTTTATCACATTGTTAATGAGGCAGAAAAACGGCAGATGCCTGCAGAAGTAGCGCTATTGCCTTTTATTGAAAGTGCCTTTGTTAACAAAGCAAAATCCCCTGTTGGCGCTTCTGGTTTGTGGCAATTCATGCCGAAGACCGGAATTCATTACGGTCTAGAACAAACAAATCTTTATGATGGTCGTCATGATGTTTATGCCGCAACTGATGCTGCATTAAGCTATCTGCAATATCTTTATGGTCTGTTTGGTGACTGGTCTCTTGCTTTAGCCGCTTACAACTGGGGTGAAGGAAATGTTGGTAAAGCCGTTAAGCGTGCCCAACTAGCGGGTATGGACCCGACTTACGAAAATTTGCACATGCCCAATGAAACACGCAATTACGTACCCAAACTACTGGCAGTGCGCAATATCATTGATAATCCTCAGGCTTTTGGTATTAATCTGGTTTCAGTACCTAATCGTCCTTATTTTGAAGCGATTAGTATTGATCAGCCAATTGATATTGATACCGCAGCACGACTAGCCAATATTTCTACTTCAGAGTTTCTGTCGTTAAATCCAAGTTTCAAGAGTCCGGTTTTCATTCCTAAAGAAAACCGTAAAATGCTTTTACCGATAACTGCGGTTAATACTTTCGAACGCAATTATCGTAAAGCTGATAAAAATACTTTGGTTTCTTGGGATGTTTATAAGGCTTACTCTGCTACTAATATTGCTGATCTAGCCTCAAAATCAGGCATGAGCACATTTGAAATTAAGCGCTTAAATAACCTAACCTCTAATACTATACCTGCTGGACGCAGTCTGTTATTGAGCAAAAATACCTTAAATTCTCAACCAAGCGGATTATTTAAAAATATTGATGATGATCCTTTATTGAAAGTTGCGATGACGCAACCGGTATCGGCACCGGCAACTATTGTTGTGTCACGTACCAATACTGCAACAGTACAGACCAGCAATACTGTTCAGGCTAACAATAATGACGCCTCATTTAATTCTATGCCTTTGAATGAGACTAAAACTTTAGCTATTAACACTACCGTTAAGCTGAATCAACCTGTTGTACAAAATTCAAATGAATTTAGCAGTCTGCAATCCACAACTGTGGCTTCAAGTAAAACCGTTTCCTCAGCGCCGGCAGAGGTTAATATAACAACTGCACCCGCTACTAATGACGATTTAATGGCTCTGGTAAAAACTAATGAGTTACAACAGGCCACAGCAGCTGAAACCGTACAACGTGTACTGGCTCAGACCGAACAAGTAGAAGCAAAACCAGTTCGTGTTGCAGAAACACGCCAAGTAAATAATTCTATAGCAGCTGAAACTGTACAACGTGTGTTGGCTCAGGCTGATCGTGTAGAAGCAAAACCAGTTCGTGTTGCGGAAACACGTCAAGAAAAAAATCCTACACGTGGACGGATTAATGTTGCAGAAAACCGCACTCAATCACATAAAGTTGTTGCCGGTGATTCTTTATATACTATCGCACAACGTTATCGTGTCAATGTAGCTGATTTAATTACAGCTAATAATTTACGCGGGCAGAATATTCAGATTGGTCAGGTATTAAAAGTTAAAGCCACCCCTGCAGCTAATAATAGTGGCCGTATAGTTAATGTGACCGGTAAGAGCAGTAAAAACGCCAGCAAGACAACTATACCGGCTTCCTATACAGTCAAAAAAGGTGATACTTTAACCAGCATCGCCCAAAATCTGAAAATTCCTGTAAGTAAACTACAGAAGGTGCATGGCAAACAGATCCTTCGACCGGGACAAAAGCTGAAATTGACTGGATTTTAATAACGTTTGATTGATACTAAAAATAACAGATTAGTGTAGAACACTAATCTGTTATTTTTTATTACCAATTGATTCAGGATTTTTTAGGAATAAATATACAAGCTGTTGCGGCACTAATTACCATAACGATACCGGAGAATGTCTGCAACGTAACCGATTCCTTTAATAATATAACAGCCATAATAACGCCAAATACGGGTTCCATAGCTAAAAATATCCCACTGATACTGGCTGAAACCGATTCAAGCCCTTTATTCCAACACCAAGCTGCGATCAAACTACAACCAATACCTAAATACACTATTGCTGCTATACCCTGCCATGAAAAGTGTATTTCCCAGTTTTCAACTAATGCCAGCATTAATGGTAAACCAAATAAAGTACCCGTTTGCAAAGTTAAGGCTGTATAAATCTTAACATCGAAATTTCGTAGAATTTTCTGTGACCAACGAATCCAGAAAGCCATGACAATAGCCGAAAAAAATACCAAACCACTGCCAATTAGTGCAGCACTGCCTTTTGTCTGTTCTGGCTTACCTACTACCAGCAAAACTCCTATAAAGGCTATAACACCCAATGCAAACACCAAGAGAGGCGTTTTTTCACGAAAGAAAATTAACCCTACCAGAACAATAATGATTGGTTCCATACCGATGATTGTCACTGCATTTACAGCAGGCATTAATTTCAGACCACTAATCTGTAGCAAATAGGTAATCGGATAGGTCAGCAAACCCAAAGCAATAATTTGTAGTATACGTTTTTTAGTCAATGTGTTTTGCTGCTTTAGATATCGATAACTTACCGGTATAGTGATAACTGCAGCTAATACTAATCTACATAAGACCACTAAAACCGGATCTATCGTTGTGTAAGCAATTTTAATGGCTATAAATGAACTTCCCCACATAAATGAAGCAATCAATAAATAAAGCATAAAAATGATTCCTATAATTGGTACTTTATGGTTATGCCAAATGCACAACAAATATTCATACCATCACTTCAAACCCATTTACGCAACAAATTCCATTCAGATATTAGTAGAAGAGTTTAAATTACATGTTAATATTTAGTAAAAACATAGCATACTAGCACACTGTTTTTAATTACTGCTAAAATCAAATTAACTTGGATTTCAATTTTCTATCTACTTGCTCACTAAACGAAATTATTGACTATGCTTTATTTTAGTATTAACAATACCAACAATCTTCATCTTGGTTTTCTGGTATTAATGGATGAAGAGGATTCAACCTATGCTGAAGGAGCAGTCGGATATTATGCTATCAAAGCGCAGGCTGATGAGGACGATCAGCTAGCTTCGCCAATAGAGTGGCAAATATTAACTGGCTTAGCGCAACAAGCCGGATTAAAATGGCATAGGCAAATCGATCATGTACAATTATGTGACCAAGATAATAAAATAATTGGTCGAATTCAACAGCAATATTTAATTTTACAAGGAAGGCACTTTTTGCTTAATGATTTAACCGGTACTGTCTAATTATCGGAAACGCCTTTCCTTCATCAAAGGATAACCATGTCTACACCCGATCAACTTCCTTCAAAAAAGCAGTTTGCGTTTTTATCAACCAAACGTTTTTTTCCATTATTCGGAACACAGTTTTTCGGGGCTTTAAATGATAACCTGTTTAAAACAACACTATTTGTCTTAATCAGTTTTTATGGCTTAGGTGCTAATCCATGGATACCTTCAAGCCAGATGCTCAATATTGGTGCATTACTCTTTATACTGCCTTTTTTTCTGTTTTCAGCATTATCTGGTGAGATCTGCAATAAATTTGATAAAGCTATTGTGGCACGATGGATTAAAGTAGCTGAAATCGGTATTATGATCATAGCGGTAATCGGTTTTCTGCATCATTCATTGTCACTGTTACTACTTTCCCTATTTTTAATGGGAACCCACTCTACCTTATTCGGACCGCTTAAATATTCGATATTGCCGGAATATTTAGAAAGACATGAGTTATTAAGTGGTAACAGCTTGATAGAAAGTGGAACTTTTCTGGCTATTTTGCTTGGTCAGATACTGGGCACTATGCTTGCTGCTACGCATATTTATTTGCTGGCAACTATTTTGCTAATTATTGCTCTATCTGGTCTGTTTTCCAGCATGTTTATGCCTCGTGTTCAGGCACAATTCCCCCGACAATACATTCAGCCTAATATTGCCCGTAGCACATTACAATTATTAAAAGAAACATCCAAACAAAAAAATATATGGATGGCAATTATGGGTATATCATGGTTCTGGTTTTTAGGTTCTATTTACATTACTCAATTGCCGACCTTTACCCGTATTAATCTTGGTGGAAATGATCAGGTATTTAACCTGATGTTAACTTTATTTTCTGTTGGCATTGGTACCGGTTCAATTGCCTGCGCTCGCTTAAGCAAACATAAATTGCATTTGAGTTTGGTTGTGATCGGCTCAATTGGCATGAGTATTTTTGGCTTGCTGCTGGTGGTGCTGACAAACGGGGCACATTTTGTTCATGCGGACAATATTAGTGTTTTTTTAGCCCGGAATAATGCATTTGCGGTAATTATCAGTATCATTGGGATCGGCTTTTTCGGAGGCTTCTTTTCTTTACCTTTATATACGTGGTTACAAACTGCCAGCAGTAATGATTTTCGATCACATGCTATAGCCGCTAATAATATTATTAATGGTTTTTTTATGGTATTAGCATCGATAATCAGTTTACTCATTATCTGGTTATTTGATGGAATCAATATTTTATATTTGCTGGTTGCCGTAGGTAATATACCCATCTTATTTTATTTATGTCGCAACAGAGAGTTACGTATTGATTTTATGGAATTTATTTTACGTAAACATTAAAACGTTTACTTGTCTGCGTTGGTATACGAGATTGAAATTGGTATAATGGATGATTGCTTTAACAGCAGAAATTATAGTTAAAGCTTGGCTTATTATCATCATTCAGATTCAGGCTAAAGCATAATGTCAGATAACGATACTATTCGTATACGCGGCGCACGCACACACAATCTTAAAAATGTAGATTTAGATATTCCACGACATGAATTAGTCGTGATTACCGGGCTGTCTGGTAGTGGCAAATCATCACTGGCTTTTGATACCTTATATGCTGAAGGTCAACGACGTTACGTTGAAAGCTTATCAGCATATGCACGACAGTTTTTGCAAATGATGGAAAAACCCGATGTTGATTTAATTGAAGGTTTGTCTCCGGCGATCTCTATAGAGCAAAAAGCCACCAGTCATAATCCGCGATCAACCGTCGGTACCGTCACTGAAATACATGATTATTTGCGTTTATTGTATGCCAGAATAGGCACGCCCTATTGTCCAGAACATCATTTACCATTGACCAGTCAGACTGTCTCACAAATGGTAGATCATGTTCTTGCTCTTCCCGAAGATACCAGAGTAATGATATTGGCTCCAGCTGTACGTGGTCGCAAAGGTGAATTTCTTGATCTATTTGCGGATTTACAGGTACAGGGTTTTGCACGAGTACGGGTTGACGGAGAAGTCTATGCCCTCGAAGAAGTTCCTAAGCTGCAAAAAAATATCAAACATGATATAGATGTGGTAATTGACCGAGTTAAAGTGCGTGCTGATATTAAACAACGACTGGCTGAAAGTTTTGAAACCGCGTTGCGTCATGGTAATGATCGCGCTCTGGCGTTGGAGATGGATAGCAGCAAAGAACACTGGTTTTCTGCCCGCTTTGCTTGTCCTGTTTGTTCCTACAGCTTACAGGAACTTGAACCACGTTTATTTAGTTTTAACAACCCAGTTGGTGCCTGCCCCAGTTGTGATGGTTTGGGCAGTATGGACTATTTTGATCCTGAACGTGTGGTTATGCACCCTGATCTGTCTTTATCTGGTGGTGCCATTAAAGGCTGGGATAAACGCAATACCTTTTATTTCCAGATGATTCAATCGCTAGGGAAATATTATCATTTTGATGTAGACACACCCTTTAATGAACTCAGCGACAAAATAAAAAATATTATTTTATACGGTTCAGGCAAGGAACAAATTGAATTTACTTATCTGTCTGAACGTGGCACTCATTTCACACGCAATCACCCCTTTGAAGGCATTATTCCCAATCTGGAAAGGCGTTATCGTGAAACGGAATCCAATACGGTACGTGAAGAATTAAGTCAGTATCAAAGCCATCGTGCCTGTCCGGCTTGTGGTGGTGCTCGCCTGCGGCCAGAGGCACGGAATGTGTATGTCGGGGAAAAATCTTTACCTGAAATCAGCGCTTGGCCACTAACTAATACGTTGCATTTTTTTGAAAATTTGCATTTAGAAGGCAATAAAAAACAGATTGCCGAAAAAATTCTAAAAGAAATTACTGAACGACTCGGATTTCTGATTAATGTTGGTCTGAACTATTTGAGTTTAGCTCGCAGTGCAGAAACTTTGTCAGGTGGTGAGGCACAACGTATCCGTTTAGCCAGTCAAATTGGTTCTGGCTTAACTGGGGTTATGTATGTTTTAGATGAACCTTCAATTGGTTTGCATCAACGCGACAATGATCGTTTACTGGACACATTAAAGCATTTAAGAGATCTAGGTAACAGCGTTATTGTCGTTGAACACGATGAAGATGCTATTCGTGCCGCTGATTTTGTGGTCGATATGGGACCTGGAGCTGGTGAACATGGCGGACAAGTCATTATTGCTGCACCACCTGCCCAAATAGCTACTTGTCCTGAATCTATCACAGGTCAATATCTCAGTGGAAAAAAAAGTATTGCTATACCAGCCAAACGCACACCGGTAGATAAAGAGCGTCTACTGACTTTACGAGGCGCCAGTGGCAATAATCTGAAAAATGTTACTTTAAATTTACCCATCGGTTTAATAACCTGTATTACTGGTGTTTCCGGTAGTGGTAAATCAACTTTAATTAATGATACCTTAGCCAAAATTACTGCCCGTGAACTGAATAGAGCGAGCGCTGAACCTGCCCCCTATGAGGATATCTGTGGTCTTGAGCATTTAGATAAAGTCATCAATGTTGATCAATCCCCTATTGGTCGTACGCCACGCTCTAACCCAGCTACCTACACAGGATTATTTACCCCAATACGGGAAATTTTCGCTGGTGTACCCTTATCACGGGAACGGGGCTATACCGTTGGTCGTTTCTCTTTTAATGTAAAAGGCGGTCGCTGTGAAGCTTGTCAGGGCGATGGCGTCATTAAAGTAGAAATGCATTTTCTGCCGGATATATATGTACCCTGTGAAGTATGCCATGGTAAACGCTATAACCGTGAAACGCTGGAAGTGCAGTATAAAGGCAAGAACATCAGTGAAATACTGGAAATGACTGTGGAAGATGCCTGTGCATTTTTTGACGCTATACCTACAGTTAAGCGTAAATTACAGACATTACTGGATGTGGGTCTTGGTTATGTACGTCTTGGTCAGTCAGCCACTACTTTGTCAGGGGGTGAAGCACAGCGGGTGAAGCTAGCTTTGGAATTATCCAAACGTGATACCGGTAGAACGTTATATATTCTGGACGAACCAACAACTGGTTTGCATTTTGCCGATATTGCTTTACTTCTGGAAGTGATTCATCGACTAAAAGGAAAAGGCAATAGCATTGTCATTATCGAACATAATCTTGATGTAATCAAAACTGCAGATTATATTATAGATTTAGGCCCAGAAGGTGGTGATGGTGGCGGTACGATTGTCGCTGAAGGTACACCAGAACAGGTTGCAGCCAATCCTAAAAGTTTTACCGGTAAGTATTTGCAAAATCTGTTAAAACATTAAAGATAAGCACATCAGTTAGTATTCTAATAATCGTTGAAATTGCAGATTTTCATCTGCAATTTCAGCCATTTCAATCATATTTATAAGTACAATATTAAAAATAATCTAATAGCATTATCATCATTCTGCTCTTTAGAAATTATCACCTCTATTTATTTGGCATTCAAGCAAATTTAGTTTTATCAACATAAAACCAGACAGAAGCTTAACTCTTAAAGAATATTCAATTAATATAAGATTTTTCTATTGTCGATTATGCTTCATTACATAGAATAGTTCTGTTTTGCAAATTCACCAATATAAATTTTTATAAAAGACGGTCAGTCAGTCTAAGATATTTAGAAAAAAATTAAAAACACCAAAAACACTGCCATTTGAAGATTAACTTGACTATAACTACACCTGCAATAATCTTTACAAGACTTCATGCTTGGATGAATATGATTTTTTATGGTTTGTATGTTGTTAATTCACATTAATAAATCGTGTAGATGAATTGTATGATTACCTATCCAAATCAAGATAATAATATACAACCATAAACAACACATATTGATAAAAACGTCTAGATATTAATTCAAATGGTACATATTTTTTCATTATTGTGATAATGTTTAATTTGGTATTACTAACCAATCATAAAGGCAAATGATGAAAAAACTTTTTTTAACCTTAATTTCTGTCACAGCTATTGCTACATTATTGAGTGCTTGCGGACAAAAAAACAATGAGAAAGCGCCCGCTCAGAGCAGTAGTGCTGCTGCCAGTACTGAAAGCAAGAGCACTGTAAGTATCAAAGTTGCTGCATCTCCGGTTCCTCATGCTGAAATTTTGAGCGTAATTAAGCCATTACTTGAAAAACAAGGCGTAGATTTAGAAATAGTGCGAATGACTGATTATGTTCGTCCTAATCTTGCGTTAGCTGAAAAAGATGTGGATGCCAATTTTACTCAACACAAACCATATCTGGATGATTTTATCCAAAAACATAATCTTAAATTAACCAGTATTGCTAATATCCACGTTGAACCGATGGGAATTTACTCTAGTAAAGTTAAATCATTGAATGAAGTAACTGATGGTGCTTCTGTAACCATTCCAAATGATGCTACTAATGGTGGACGAGCATTATTATTATTAGAAAAAGCTGGTTTACTGAAACTGAAACCTGAAGCAGGGATTACCGCAACTGTAAATGATATTGTTGAAAATCCGAAACATCTGAAAATCACTGCAATGGAAGCACCACAACTACCGCGTACCTTGAACGACGTAACTTTAGCTGTCATCAATACTAATTTTGCTCTTGAAGCTAAACTTGTACCAACTAAAGACGCATTGTTTATTGAACAAAAAGACTCTCCATACGCTAATATTCTGGTAGTTCGTAGCGGAGATGAAAACCGCCCGGAAATAGAAAAACTTAAAGCCGCAATGACTTCTCCTGAGGTTAAGAAATTTATCGAGGAAAAATATCAGGGTGCGATTATTCCAGCGTTTTAATTTAAGTTAGTGGCTGCAAAATAATAAAATGACCTTTATATAAAATATATAAAGGTCATTTTTTATCCAGTCATAGCCTTCTTACAAAGCACAATAAGCTCCAAATACTAAACTGTTAAAATTTTCTTACTTTATTTAAACTCAATAATTCCCGTGAGTTTACTCTCTGCCATTGTCCTGGCTGAAGATGATAATTAAACAAGTTCAGTCTGCCAATACCCACCCGAACCAGACGTAAACACGGCCAGCCAACTTTAGCGCACATTCTACGAACCTGACGATTTTTCCCTTCACTAATCTGTAGTTGCAACCAAAAATCCGGTACCGTTTTGCGTACACGTATAGGTGGTAAACGTGGCCATAATCTGGCCGATTCATGCAAACTAATCAATTTTACTTTGGCAGGCTGAGTAATAAAATCACCCAGATCTACTCCAAGCTGCAATTGCTGTAATTTGTGCGCATCAGGTATACCTTCAAGCTGCGCCCAATAGGTCTTTAACAATTTATATTTTGGGTGGGCAATCTTTGCCTGTAACTTACCATTGGCTGTTAGCAACAATAGCCCTTCACTATCAGTATCCAACCGTCCAGCGGGATAGACAGCAGGAATTGGCACATAGTCTTTAAGAGAAGGATACTTCTCATGAGGGCTGAACTGGCAAATCACACCATAAGGTTTATTGAATATAATCAGTTCAGAATCCGACATAAGCTTTATTGCCATTTTCAATCTTGATTTTAACCAAGCAATAAAGAGTCATCGGTAACTTCTTCACCCTGATTTAATTCAAACATCTGTAATAAATCACTAACAGTCATACTGCTTCGCTTGTCTGCGCTTACATCTACTAACACCCTGCCCTGATGTAACATGACTGTACGTGATCCGTGCTGTAATGCTTGCTGCATTGAATGAGTTACCATCATTGCAGTTAAATTGTTTTCTGCAATGATTCGATCTGTCAGCTCAAGTACAAACGTTGCTGTTTTCGGATCTAATGCTGCAGTATGTTCATCCAGCAGTAAAATTTTTGATGGATGTAAAGAAGCCATTAACAAACTCACAGCCTGCCTTTGTCCACCTGACAACAAACCAATACGATCAGTAAGTCGATTTTCCAGCCCTAGGTTAAGCATGGCAAGTTTATCGCGGAAAAGTTCACGCTGCTCTTTATTGATGGCCAGCCTTAGTCCGCGATACTCACCCCGCTTTAACGCTAAGGACATATTTTCCTCAATTGTTAGCGCCTCACAGGTACCAGCCAACGGATCCTGAAAAACACGTGCAACCAAAGGAGCTCGTTTATAAGCCGGTTCACGCGTAACATCTTTTTGATTAATAATGATCTTACCGGAATCAACGCTGACATCACCACTAATGGCATTTAAAAAAGTTGATTTACCTGCACCATTACTACCAATCACGGTAACAAATTCACCTGCAGCAATATTCAGACTTAATCCGCGTAAGACATGATTTTCAATTGGCGAACCCGGATTGAATGTAAGCTGCAAATTCTCAGCGTGCATCATGCTTTCAGTTTCCTTTTAAAATAACTTTTTATAGCCGGCAAGCGTAAGGCCAGTACAACGAGAATAGCCGTGATTAAATTTAAATCCTGCGGACCAAATCCAATTTTCTGCAAAGTATTGCTACCCAAAGCCAAAGCGATAAAGGCACGGTATAACACGGCACCAACAATAACAGCCAATGTGATTACCACAAATCGTTTTCCGGGAATTAAAGTTTCGCCAATAATTACGGCTGCCAGACCTACGACAATAGTACCAATACCAATAGAAATATCTGCTGCACCTTGCGTCTGCACAAATAAAGCACCGGCCAGCCCGATTAAGCCATTCGATATTGCCAGCCCCAACAGTAGTGACCTAGAAGTATTGATTCCCTGTGCCTGCGTCATACGCAGATTGACGCCAGTAGCACGAATAGATAAACCTATTTCCGTGGAGAAAAACCAATCCATAAAGAACTTTGCTACCAGAACAAACCCCAAAATAACCAGTGGCTGTACCCAATATTGATTGGTATTAGTAGCATTAAAAAAAGGAGAAAACACACTATCCTGCCCTAGCAATGACAAATTTGGTGAGCCCATAATGCGTAAATTGATAGAATACAGTGCTACCATCACTAAAATACTGGCCAGCAATTGCATGATTTTTAATGAAACGTGCAGCCAGCCAGTTAGAAAACCAGCACCTGCTCCAGCCATTGCTCCGAAAGCACAGGCAAACCAGGGATTTATACCGTGAGTAACACAAACAGCAAATACAGCACCACCAAGAGGAAAACTACCATCAGCAGTCAAATCAGGAAAATCCAGAATGCGAAAAGAGATTAGTACTCCGAGCGCTACGAGTGCATAAATTAATCCGCTCTCTAAAGCACCAAATAAAGCAATTGAAGACATAATATTCAATAATAATTTTTTAATTAATAATAGCAACAACATCGGCACTACCATATTGAGTATGCCGATGTTGATCCCGCATAGATAATCCTATATATCACTAATCCACTACTTTACTCTCTTTCAATAAGTCTGGCGATAAAGTAACACCTTGTTCAGCAGCATGTGACTTACTAACGAACAATTCCAGCTGATCAGCAGTCATCCTTTGCGATGGTATATCACCTGCTTTTTCACCTTTCAAGATTCGTCCAACGATTTTACCGGTAGCAACACCCAATTCATGATAGTTAACACCTAAAGCAACTGCTGCGCCACGCTTAACTGATCCAGTATCTGAAGCCACCAATGGCATTTTCATATCTTTGGCCACCTTATACATCGATTCATAAGCAGAAACAACATTATTATCCAGTGAAGTATAAATCAGATCAGCACGTCCTTGTAGGCTTTTGGCTGCTTGTGGTACGTCGGTCGTTCTCTGTGCTGGAACGGCAACCAAATTAATATGATCTTTAGCCAGTAATGTTTCTAGCTGTTTCATTACTATTGTTGAGTTTACTTCACCCGGGCTATACACATAACCAACAGATTTAAGATTTGGAACCGTCTTTTTCATCAAATCAATTTGTGGTTGCAAAGGCAATTCATCAGATACACCAGTCACATTTGTTTTACTGGCCTCCCAACTAGGCACCAGTTTAGCTGCCACCGGATCAGTTACCGCAGCAAATACTATCGGAATACTACTGCTTGACGCCACCATTGATTGAGCACTAGGTGTGCCGATCGTCACTACCACATCAGGGTTACTGCCGGCGAATTTTTTCGCAATCTGACCGGCTGTTGCGGTATTTCCTTGTGCACTCTGAAAATCCAGTTGCAGATTTTTGCCTTCTACATAACCTTCTGCAGCCAGTTCATCAATCACACCTTTGCGTACAGCATCAAGTGCAGGATGTTCAACAATTGCAGTGATAGCAACTTTTTTTAAATTACCATCGGTGGCGGTTTTTTTCTCATCAGCAGGCGAGCAAGCAGACAGAAAGCAGGCTGCTACTAAACCTAAAGCTAATAAGTTATTTTTTGCTTTCAGCATATTTTATTTCCTTACAACACGTTAATGGCAAAATACTGCAATTATATTGCGCTCAATCACATCATCAGCTATCTGATATTGCAAATTATACAAAAAACTGCGTTGACATCATTCATAATTTAGCAGCTTTTGTCATTCTTCATTGAAATAAAACATAATAAAAATACTATTCTTTAGCAATATAAATTTAATAATAAATTATTATCACAATATAATTTTAACCTAAATTAAATTCGGCTATATCACACTTTTATTTCATCTATAAGATTTCACCTACACATTTGGCTGAAAACCACACAAATACCAATTAAGCGCATAGATAAATTAGTTAAAGCTCGGAACAGCTACTTCTTGTCGTCTATTTTCTCTATCAAAATATAAACAAACGGTTGAACAAAATATTAAATCGACTATCATAATCATCGGCTAATGACAGACAATTAATACTAATATGAGTAAACTGTTTTAACTTGAAAACGGATTAAAAAACTCAACCCTAATCTTTATACTAATATGTTTGCCTTATAATGATTGTGCTGAAACAGTAAAGTGCTGCAAATTAAGTACGGATTAACCAGCTTAATAAGCTACAAACTCTTGTAAACAACTGATTATGCTATTTGACAACCGTTTTAAAATCTAATAATTTTATAATAAGTAACTATATATGTTCGGCTTCATCTGCCTAACATCTGTTTCGATTTTCGTTTATTTGCCTTACTAAAAGACAAGATTAACTTATAAACCTATCATAATGATCAATTTAATGATTGTTGAAATAATCAAATGTAACTGGTTATTGTTTTAGTAACATAGCAACTATCTTCTGAAGATAAAAAATGAAATCTGCCAGTGCAATCAAGCTAAGGCAGATTGCATTAATAAATTATTTGGGTAGCTTAATCATTATTGCAATATTTACTATTAACGGAACAATTAAACTCATAAAATGGTGTCAATCATAGCATTTAAATATTACCAATATGCTGATAGATGATACATTCAATAATTAGCTAATATACAGCTTTTGTAATTCAACACTGAATTCAAACTAGAAGATAATAATAAATATATTCTGCAACTAAATAATTAGTATAAATAATCATATTGGTCATTGATTAAATATCGGCTTTTTTCATTTCGCCAGTTTGTAAAACATAGTTCAATTTAGTTTGCCAGTATTCGATCAAATAAACTTCATCTTCACTCAGATTCTGCAGATGTAATTGTAGTTTCAACCAGTCTACGTCTTTATCAATTTTTTTCAGATCCGGTACTCTGAATTCACCATTTTTAAATAAAATCAAAGATGGATATTTTCCTTTTTCAGTTATTGCTGTCAGCGAACCGCTAGGCTCAACCTGCGCAAAACTGACTTCCTGAAAAGAAGTGATACCTTGTGAATGCAAAATAGAGGCAATATTGAGAATATCTATTTTATTCTTTTTATGCAGGATATTCTTCATCACAAATTCACCATCCATAATAATTGGAATAGCTTCACCAATGGCAAATGAACGAAAAAACCAGACATGTTTACAAATCCAGTTGAATAATGAAATCAAACAAACACCAATCAAAAGTACAATCACATACTGATGAACAGGAATATCTTGATTATAAATAACACCACCAATAATGCCACCAAGAACGAAATTACCGATAAAATCAACCGGTGACATCTGATTTAATTGTGTCTTACCGGAAAAGTTTAAATGTAAAATGACAATTAAAAAACCAAGTAAAAATTTGACCAGCACCATCACATAATATTCCATAAGGTTCACCATTTAAGTTAAGGTTAATTAATCATGTTGCAAATCCAATAAAACATGATCCCCTTAGGTAACAATGTGTTCGTGCTTAAATTGATTTTCTTATTACAGATAAATGTAAAACTTCAGGTTATATATCTGTTTGTGCAATGATTATACTCACTAAAATTTTTCATTAGCGTCAGTTTAGTTAAAATTTTATCGATATATTCGCATGATTTATTAAATATTTTTAAATAAACAAATGAAATAACGATATTTATTAAACTGGTGAAAAACTTGTTTAGAGCTTTTATTTAATGGAATAATGGAACAAAATGTTTTTAATGCTGAGTCAGCTAGGCGTTTACTTACGCATCCGCAAGAAGTTTAGCGACTAATAGATCTTAATCATATATCCAAAATTGATAAAATTAATTCCTCATTAAATCAATTTAGTAAACAACTTTATATTACTTTCGTATAAATTAGTGATTGAAAAACGTGACAGGGTTCTATACATTCCTATTAACAAAAACAGAAACACTGGTTACGGTGTAACTGTACTTTCTTTGTTTAGCTGCTTTTCATATGGCGATACTCTAAAACAAGCTATTGAAAAGACTAAAAAGAAATCGTACTTCACGTTTAAAGGAATACTGGAAGATAGTACAGAACCAGAAATATACCAGTCAGCTCTTGCTACTCGAATTGCAGTCCCTGAATATGCAGAGGCGCAATGGTCTGACGTTGAAGTTAAAATTGACCAACTAATCCTTAAATCAGATTGATAAATGAAATCCAGAATAAATCTTCAAAATGCAATTCCTAGCGAGGTAGCAAGTCTTATTCTTGATGATGGATTAACACCAGCTATTGCATGGCGAGAATATTTACAGCTTACACAGGAAGAATGCGCCCAAAAAATTGGATTATCTCAGGCTGCTTACTCCCTATTAGAAAATTCCGATACCTCTCGTATAACAACAAGAATTAAATTGGCCACCGCTCTAGGAATTAATCCCGAACAATTGGATTGCTAAAATCAACAAAAAACAGCCAAACGGCTGGTTATATTTTGATCAAATCAACATTACTCATATTTATTCTAATCTCATCTCAATTGCTGGCTTTTCTATGTATTCGTAATGAAATTTGTCAATTATGATTTTAGTATAAGATAGTTTTTTTATGCGGTTTTTTTACCCTCCACAATCCATTTATCTCGCAGCTGTTTTAAGTTTTATTCCTAATAAAAAGATATTTAGTCAAACATTACATTGTAATCAATTTATGTATGAATTCTGTCTAATACATAGTTTGTTAAGTCAACAATACCCAACATATCATAACTATATCATACATTTATAACTATACTTTAAAATATTACAATAGGATAATAAAAAAGCTATTGATAGTGCCAAAGCTTGTTCGTAATAGTTGGGTATTGTCACAATATGGTAACAATCAAAATGAGTTACACTATTGTAAATTTAAGTCGCAGTGCTTACTACTACCAACCTAGATTGGCAGATGATTCTATGATTATTTCGTTACTCAAGCCAGTAATAGACAAGCAATGTTTCTGCTATAAATTCACAGAAAATTTACCAAAAATAATCACACGACGCTCCCTAATGGACGAGATTTATTTTAAATAAATATCAGCGCAAAATGTCTATAACGCACTCAGAATATCTCTATAATAAAGCACAGGCTTAGCTATTAAAGGCATTCGAAACATATCGAAGAATTAGCGCAAGCCCAGTTTAAAGATCTCTGCGCCATGTCAGTAACAGACAAATCACCAGTATCAGGTGCAGAATCAGCTCAGCAATTTTTAGGTCACTCTAGCGTAAATATAATGAAAAGAATATATCTAAAACTCAGTCCAGAGATCCCACCATATGAGCAAGGAATAGTTAGTGGTCTAGATGATATGGTAGACAATTGCGGAATAGACAATTTACAATTTTTAATTTATTTTAAATAAAACAATTCATTTAGTGTAGTTAATTATTTTATTTGTTTACTGATCAGTTATAATTTAGCTTTCTGTTTTAAATTTTAATACCAATGTCAAACCAGCGTCTCATCATCGGT
>JAIL01000244.1 GCA_000725195.1 Snodgrassella alvi SCGC AB-598-O02 | reverse complement strand
CCACCATCTCCGCCGACGCCACCATCTCCGCCGACGCCACCATCTCCGCCGACGCCTGAAAAGACAATTTATGCAGAGTCGGTTGCTGGTTATGTCCTGATGCCGCAAGTTAACCTTGAACAAGGCTTTACCAGTCTGGCTACCTTGCGTGAACGTCGTGGTGATATGACCTGTGATGATTGCAGCGTCGATGGCAAACGTCATACCTGGGGTCGTATTATTGGCAAACATCATAAACAAAACGGTAAAGAACGCCTTAATTTAGATACCGATATCTATGGTTTGCAAATTGGTCACGATTTCTGGACCAAGCACACTAAGAACAACGGCATGAATATGCTTGGCGGTTATTTATCTTATACCCGCGCCAACACTGATTTCTCAGATATATATCATGCCAAAAACGGTATTATTATTGATGATAAAAAAACCGGTGAAGGTAAATCCGATAGCATCAGTTTGGGTATCACTAATACCTTCTATGCCGGTAACGGTTCTTATCTGGACTTAGTTGGACAGCTGTCTTACCTACACAATAAATATACTGCTCGTTCCGGTAATAACCCTGATAGTCAGGATGGCTGGGGAGTAGCTATATCTGCTGAAGCTGGTCGTGCTTGGCCTTTAGGTAAATCTGCTAACTGGACGGTAACGCCGCAGGCGCAGCTGATATATCAATATCTGGATTTAGACAACTTAAATGATGGTATTCGTCATGTCGATCAGAATAATCAGGATGCATTACGTGGCCGTGTCGGAATAATGCTGGCTTATAGTAACGCTGATAAAGGCGGACAAAGTGCTTCTGTCTACACCATCGGTAACATCTGGCATGATTTCATCAAACCAGATCATGTCAATATCGGACGTGACAGCGTGCGTGAAAAACATAACCAGACTTGGGGTGAAATAGGAGTTGGTGTACAAATCCCAGTTGCCAAACAAAGCCAGCTTTATGGTGATGTTCGTTATGAACATAACTTTGGTAGCACTAAATACCAGAGCTTTAGCGGTAATATTGGTCTGAAAATAAACTGGTAACTTTTTCAGCATACAGACTAATTCATTTAAACAGATGGGTATAACTACAGATGACAAATAAATGATTAAATTTTGAAACATCCGTTAGTGCAGTATTGATACCTATTTAACATAAGCAGTCTGATTTTTCAGACTGCTTATTATTTTTAATAGAATGAAAACGATACCAGTTGAAACAAACATAGAAACTCACTAAATCAATTTTGCAACAATAAATCAAAATAAATATTTGATTTTATTATGCAAATATAATCAAAATCAATACTGTTATATTAATTATAAGAAAGAGAAAGCCATAACCGTTAAAATTTGATAGAGTCTTTGGGAATGATAAATATGCATATAATTCGCAAAATCATGTCGAATTGATTTCGGCAGCAATAAGTTTGGCAACTCAGAACGAATAAAATATCGCTAAACTAAATAGATAAATATGCTAGGTAGACAATAATCCTATTGGCACAATTGGTTGCTCAGTATCTGGATTTAGGCAAATTTAACAAAGAAGATCATTACGTAGATCAGAAAAATCAGGATGCATTACTTAGTTGTATTGGCATTATATTGGTGTGGAGTAAGGCAGATAACGGCGAACAAAGTACCACCATCTGCACGATAGATAATATCTGGCATGATTTCATTAAACCAGATCATATCAATATCAATCTCGACAACATGTTTGAGGAATTTAAAAACACTTGCGGTGAAAGATGAGAAGGAGTACAAATACCGGTTGCTAAACAAAGTCAGATCTGTGGGCATGTGCGTTATGAGCATAATTTTAGCAGTAATAAACCCCAAAGCGCCCTTGGCAATATCAGTTTGAAAGTAAACTAGTAATAATCAGCCAACTAAATCTGAACTAGAGTGTTAGCAATAATATTCCATATTTCTATATACTCCAATAAATAGATAGGGTAAAAAAATCTGGATATGAAATTTATAATAAAAAAGATTGAATGCTCAAATCACTTTTTTATTTTGAAAAAACTAATATTTATTCACAGAAATTAAATTAATAAACACATTTATTAATTTCAATACACCGGTTTCTCAATATTAAATTAGTTAGTATGGTGATTGCTTGATGATTAAATAAAAATTAAAAACACTATATTACGTAGTTAAACAAGAGTAGTGATTATTTAATATAGTCATAAAGTTCGCCATTTTTTCAGGATCTTTTATTCCTGTACTTGCCTCTACCCCACTGGATACATCAACCGCCTGCGCACCTGTCTCGGCAATGGCGGCACTAAGATTATTCGGGTTCAGTCCACCAGATAAAATCCACGCCACGGGCAATTGCTGTGGCAGCAATTGCCAGTCAAAAGTTTGTCCGGTACCACCATACTTCCCCGTTACCGCAGCATCAAATAATAAGGCATCTGCATCAGCATATAATTTAGCAGCAGATAAAATATCAGCACTGGTTTTTACACGAATGGCTTTAATATAAGGTCGGCAGAACTGCCGGCAAAATTCAGGTGATTCATCACCGTGAAACTGCAGCATATGTACTGGTAACTGTGATAATACTTGCTGCACCTCAGTAGCAGAAGGATTAACAAATAATCCGACACTACTCACAAACGGGGGCAATTCAGTCAAAATTTCTTGAGCCTGTTTGATATTGACACAACGCTTACTGCCGGTAAAAAAAATCAGACCAATTGCATCTGCCCCTAATTTTGCTGCCAATAATGCATCTTCTGACCGGGTCATACCACAGATCTTACTACGGATTTTCATAATATTTCTTTCAAATACTGCTGTTTAAACCAATATCTAATTTAATTCAGATGTACCCACAACCACGAGGGTAACGGCGCTGTAGCAACTTGCCATTTTTCTGGATAATCCACTCCGGTCAGATATAGACCATCAGGCATAAAAGTTGGCGGAGCAAATCGACGACTTTTTGCTGCTAGCAATCGGTCAAAATCTGCAACACTTAATTTACCTGCGCCTACATATACCAGCGCACCAACAATATTGCGTACCATGTTATGAACAAAAGCGCTTCCATGAAAATCCAGCGCCAGTAATTGAGCACTACCAACTATGCGTAAATCATATAACGTTTTTACCGGTGATTTAGCCTGACAATCACTGGAACGAAAACTGGAAAAATCATGCTCCCCGATTAGCAGTTGCGCAGCCTGACGCATTAGTGCCACATCCAGTGGATAATGTGTCCAGCCTACTTTACCGCGCAATTGAGGCATACGTACTTTACTGGACTCAAGCATATAACGATAATGACGTCCATATGCATCAAAACGAGCATGAAAATCAGCAGCAACCTGTTGTGCCTGTAAAATACGCACATTTTTATCCATAGCAGTATTGGCTCCACGCAACCATGCTTCAGCACTACGTTTGGCATAAGTGTCAAAGTGGACAATTTGCCCTGTTGCATGTACACCAGCATCTGTCCGTCCTGCTACTACTACATTAATCGGTTCATCAGCAATTTTTGTTAAGGCATTTTCCAGCACACTTTGAATCGTATACAAACCATTTGGCTGCTTTTGCCAGCCATGGAAAGCACAACCATCATAAGCAAGCCTTAATACCCAACGTTGAAGCGGTCTACCCTCAATAATCTTCACCTGCTGTTTTACTACCACTTCAACCATAAAAATTCCCTTGCCTGCTACCAGATCCATTTTCTGATTATCGCATAGCTACTATTCTTTTCATAACTAGGCTACTACACAACTTAATGATTATTCTTTTATTAGATAAAATACATGTATATATAGTCTATAATGTTAAATGGTAGAAAAATAATTGGGCTTAATAATCAAACATTATCTATAAAAACTCTTACGCTATAAAAAATTTAAACCAGCTCAAATCAAACTGATTGCTATTTCCTCCATATTTGATAACTGAAAATATATTAGAAAACAGAATGACAACTAGCAAAATGAATTTCTGATGCATTATCAATAATACTATGGAGATACTACACAATAATGCCATTGCTATTTTTATATTAACGGCAAAGAAAATAAATCATAGAATTTTAAATTCATTATATTAGTTATACTAATAATATTCTTAAAATAACTTCCAATAAAAAAGACTGAATACCGATAATTCCGGTATTCAGTTTTTTAATAAGAGTATAGTAAATGGTTAACCACCTAACTGATATAACAGATTTTGTGCTTCGGTTAATATTGCACCATTTGCCTCTTCTACCAGCTCACGTAAAGTCTGTCGTGCAGTTATAGCATCATCCATTTCCAGATACATTTTGGCTAATTCAAGTTTAGCTTGTAAAGGAACCGCCATTTGTTCTGGCGTTAATGGTTGATCAGTCTTTGGTTTTTCATTTTCCCACTTCTGAACACCTGTACCAGTAGCAAAAGCTGATGTAGGCGTAGATGCAGATTGGGTCTCAGGTTTTTCTTCTTCATAAATATGAACATCTGAGGGTACAGAAATTTCAAAATCGTCACTCAGTGTAAAATCCAAAGAAGATAAATCATTTTTTTCTTCATCAGGTTGAGAAGTTTGCTTTTCATCAAAAGTAGCTAGTTCAGGTATATTATCGTCTGTACTTGATTTAACGGTCTGATTTTCATAATTCAAAGCAGATGATGTAGATTCATCATCAGCCAGACTTAATGAAAGATCATCGTAATTGAAACTTTCTGCTACTTCCCCACCCTCAGAAGCCGAATTTGCACTCTCATGATCTAAATTAATCGCCATTTCCTCAGTGCTTAGGCTTAGTGATGAATCTTCATAATCCAAACCAATCGCTATATCTTCGCTACTTAGATCTGGTATTACTTTTTCATCATGCATCTGAGAGGTTATTGTTTCGTCGTTAGTGCTTAATGCGGGTTCCTCTTTATCTAAATTCAATCCTTCCCAGTCAATATCCGCAGACACTACATTATCTTTGCTGACAAATGCTTCCTGATCCTGTGCAACTAGCGTTTCACTCATCAGTTGTTGTTCATCAGGATTGACTATTTCTTTTTTAACCAGTTCTGATTTACTATCTGTTCTGAAATCTACATTCCATTGCGGAATTGGTTTATCTCGATACCAATTTGTATCTGGTTGTGAAGCGTCATTTTCCACTTCAGACAAATCTGATATTTGCTGATCTGCTTTTTCTGCTGCTAAGAAAGACTCCTCTTCATATTGAATTTTATCGTCTATTTTCTTAGCTTGAGTCGCGGAGAATATATCATCAACAGTAATACCTTCTGATTTAGGTTGTTGGTCATCTTCACTACTAGCCCATTTAAAATCACTGCTGGCAGTCGCATCATCAAATCCAGCTTTTACAGTTTCAACCGGTTGTTCTTTAAAAACCTTACGCTGACTTGTATTTACGTTTTGTTGCACCTGCTCAAATTTTTCCTGCTCTTCCAGCTGTTCTAGCCAAGTTAAATCATGAGCATTTGATTCCACAGCCGAAGTTTGTTCTTTTCCAGTATCGGTTACCAGCGATTTATTGTCATAATTAAAATTTAACCAGTCTTCATTATCAATGCTGGTTTCTTCTTTAACTGCCGCGGTATTCGGGGTTTGTACAACAGAACGGTGTTTAGCATCTTCTTTTTGTACTGGTGTTGAATTCGGCATGTTCTGAGCCGGAATTTCATCTTCAGTTAGCCAAGACCAATCATCAGCGGCTTTGTCTACAGTTGTCGCTTTAGTTGTGTTAGCTTCGGCTTTATCTTGTGTTTTGTTTGCAACATCAGAATTAGTTATCGACTTATCAGAAAGAACGGGCGTTTCTTCAAAAATGATATCATCATCTTCTTCGTCACCAACTTGTTCTTCATAATCTTCTTCATCATATTCATCTGAATCTGCATTTTTCTTTCGGCCACGCATCCAGATGAAAACTGCAATTAACAATACTCCAGCAACTCCGCCCAATGCATATGGCCACCATTCAGTCCATAAATTTTCTTCTTCTACCGCAGGCGCTGATTCAACGGGAGCCGGTGCTGGCTGAGCTGGTTTAACAGCAGATGCCGGTCTAGGTTCAACGTGTTCTACGGTGACAGCTGAACTAGATGAAGCTGCAGATTCTGTTGAAGCCACGACTGCTGAAGCAGTAGCTGGCACTGAAGTAGCATTTGTAGAAGTATCAGTTGTAACAGTTTGACCTTGAGTTACGGCAGGATTGGTATTATCTTTTTTAGTGCCTGCTCCATTCTCTTCTTTAACAGAAGCAGTTTGAGGGACCTTTTCTTTAGATCTTTCTGAACCTTCACCTGGAATAGTGACAGTTAAGTTAACAACTGAGCCTTTCTTTAATTTCGCCAGTCGAGCAAATTGTGCTGCAGAAGGGATCTTTAGCTTAGCATTTTTATACATCACATCAGGATTGCCATTTTTGAAAGCATGTGGATTAGCAATAACAAGTGCATGCATAGTCTGCGCAAGAGTTAAACCCTGAGGTGTCACTTTACGAGCGACATCTATCAGGGTTTCATTCTTATCAACCAGATATTCACCAACGGCAGAATCTGAAGCAAAAGCATTATTTAGAGCTGCTCGGGCACGAGCTTCAGAGGAATTTCTCTGACTGGTATGGCTTGGCTTATTTTTGCTTTTGTTTTTCTCTTTATTATTTCTTTCACGGCTATTGCTTTCATGCTTAGCGTAACTTCGTGGATCCAGCAAAGCAGTATATTGTCGCCCCTGATTACCGGCTGTCAAACTAAATGACAACATAGGGTCGCTGATAGTATTAGATGAACGCAAATGGATCACTGCATTTTTTCCCTGTGCAGTTACTCTGACCTGTAAATTTGCACCTGAAATGGTTGGTTTTCCCTTTAAGGCAGCTTTTGCTTCATCCCCTGTCACCACAACTGTGCCAGAGAATGGTTCACCCAAGGCTGAATTAACCTGCAAACCGCCTAACCCTGACCACACAGGTGTACTACCTAGCAAAAGTAAAGATATTGCAATGATTTTCTGATTTTTTGCGCTTTTCAAACCCGTATCCTCACCGGTATATATCATTCGCCCTATACGGCGAATTTCTTATAAAAAGAAACTTTGTCTGAACTGATTAATCAAACTGGTGTTTACGTTTACCAAACCTAATTTTATATTATCTCACGCTATCATAGCTTTTACGATACGTTTATGCCAAGCCACTTTTAGTGTTTTAGAACATATTCAGATGTAAAACCTATTGTCTGTATGTATTTTAAAGCGTTAGAAAATTGACCAGCAGGCTAACTGTAAGTTAAAACAAGTAATTTTTCCTATTAGCTTAACAGATTTCAAAATTAATAACTTAGCCTATTATAATGCATATATACAACAATTTTATTTATTTTCATAAACTGTCCTCATCCTGAGGGCAAACCACAATATCACTTTATTTAACATTACTGTATATAAAATATTAAAATTACTTATTTTTTAATGATTTTATCGCAGTGATTAAGATTAAATTTGTGGAGAATATCTATAATAATTAGTTTAAAAAAACTTCAGAACTAGATAATATTATCCGAATACAAAGTGAAAATATTAGTAAATTTTTCTTCAAAAAAACCTCTTTATGTTAAAGAGCCCATTCCTTTAATAAGTAAATCCTTATACACTTTTAACCAATTATCTTTGTATTCATATGAACCATGACAATTATAATCTTATCAGAACTAGCAATAGGTACCAAAATATTAATTCCTTTTGCTTTTTTGGTCATCTTTCAGCTAAATTTAATTTGACTGTATAAACTGAGTAATTAGCTATCATTAAATTTCTACATGAGCAATCTTCTAAAAACATATTTATTCTTTTTATAGCTTTAGCAACTCTATTAAAGCATAATATAAGTCTATCTAAACCGTTCTGAAAATATCATCTATTTAATTATAATATTTAATAAATTAAATATTATAAATATCTTTAAATTTATCTTTTTATTAAAAAATCAGATCATTTATTTCGAAATCATCCATCTTTGATCTGCCTACCAATTATGGCTCTGATATTTCAATTTTTATCTAAACAATTTATATTATTACTTTAAACAGTTTCTTGGTTATTCATATTTTCAAAATTCTAGGCATTAATAGCGATCCCATTCGATATGATTAGTATTTGCAATATCTTTAGCATAAGTATGTACTTTCAGAAAACCATATCAAGCTTATAATTGTTATCCCTTAAATAGGCGAAAATAAAATACTGTGAAGGAATAATCTTTTCAGTTTTCGAAATGTATTTTTGTTAAATTACAATTCATACAAATAGTACTATCATTTTCTTTGTATATGTTTTATATCTAAAATGTATAATTTAATATTTAGATGTTTATTTTTATTAGAAATACTTTAGATGAATATTCGCATTATGATCGGCAAGAGGATAAAGATTTTTTCCTTCGCCATTTGTTTATAAACGATATATTGAAATAAGCTTTTATCATAAATGGGCAAATCATTTTATAATCTCCAGTTTAAACATTTCCTTTCTTATGTGCCTCTAGTAATGCTTCTTTCATAATTTCCAATAATTTTGATTTTTCAATATTATCTTCATTTATAGCAAGCCCTGATAATGATTTCCCTGCACTAAAATATATTTTTTTATAACTAATGGATAATAAGATTCACTACCACCACTATCATAAAGATATTTCTTATACGAAATCTCTTTATGATTAATAATATAATTTTCATTATCCAAATTAAGAGAAATTTGCCTTTTACCTATTCCCTATTTCTCCATAGATATCTAATTGCAGGCTTTCTTCTAATGAGACGAGACCTTTAAGCTTATTCCTTGAGTAGATTGCATATTTTCAATATCTATTTCCCCAGAGTAAACAAAATGAGTAATTTAGTAATAAAACAAAAAATCAACCTTTAATTTGAAAGTTTGACATAGTTGTTTCCCATTTCATTATTATTTTCTTTATTAAATAACTACCTCTATATGTACTCATAATGGGGATAATCCTTAAAAGTCTTCCAATCGCCATCTCATGAAAAACCATCAGACTTGGCAATTTTCACAATAGTTTTCATTACCTCTCCATTAAAGAGGGGCTCTACTATTTTACCGTCTTTAATATCAAATACATCTATAGCCAAACCACGGTTATGATAGCTTGTACCACCCTTCGCATTTGTTACGAATCCTTTTCCACCTACCAATTTTCCTGTTGAGTACATACCTTTAGCGTAAAGAGCATCTTGTTCGGCAATGATTCTCTACCTTAGCCCAACTCTCAATTTAATAGACAGTTCTCTTTCAACTTGTTTAATAAATTTATAAGTTATAGCCGAAATAATAGGATGCAATTTTTCGATTCTGTCAATATTATTGAGATTAGATTTTAATGATTAAGAACCCACTATGATAAGCAAAAAAACAAGTAATCGTATTATCAGTTTTATCTTGCATTAGCGAAAATTAGACCATTACTGTTTTTCTGAAGAAAGCAATATGTACATCAATATATTCTTTTATACTGAAATAGCCAGTACACCCCACCAAGAAGCATTATTATTTGTTTTTTATTTCCCAAATTGTGTAGAAATAAAGGTTCTCTTACTCAAATATCCAAATTCTCAAAATGAATTACATTTAAAAAACACAAATATGTAATGCTTCCATAATGAGTTATCAGAAATAGACTAAATGATTTTTGTATTTTGAAGGTGTGATGTTGAAGTTGATAGAAGCATCTGACAAATTTAATATTTATTGTAAAGATTGGTAAAAAATAAAAATCGTGATAGAATGTATATGTAAATTAAGAAGCTTTAGGGGAGAAATATAAATTAATTTACAATGAATATTATTATCTGTAAAACTAAATCTGTATGATCATAAATCCAAAATTGACAAATAACTTAACTTAGCATAATGATTTTTAAAATTTTTATGAAAAATACACAATAAACATCAATCTGATGGATAAAAGTATCCAGTAAACAAAGATAAATCTTAAAACTTAGGGTATCATAACCATCTTCTGAATCGCGATTCTAATTTTCTGACTTTTCTGAAGCTGAAATCAACCGAATAATGAAATCCATCTTTGAATTTTTAGTAGTTATCCTTTTTTTTGTTACTTATGAGCTAACAAAAAATATTATACTTGCTACCGAAGTAGCTATTGGTGCCGGTCTTATTCAGGCGGGATGGTGTTTGTATAGATATCGCCGTTTACAAACGATGCAGTGGGTCAGTCTCCTTCTAGTCATTGTATTTGGCGGTGCCACTATTCTGCTAAAAAATCCACATTTTATTATGTGGAAACCTTCAGTATTATTCTGGATTATGGCTACTGGTTTATTTTTTTCACAGTTACTCAATAAAAATATTTTAAAAAGTACCATCGGTAAAGAAATTACGCTCCCTGATACAATGTGGCGTAAACTCACTTATGCATGGGTTGTATTTTTACTGGTGTTAGGAGGATTAAATCTGATTGTTGCTTATAACTTCACAGAAGAACAATGGGTAAACTATAAACTCTTTGGCAGTCCTGTTTTGCTGTTTTTGTTTGCTATCGGACAATCCTTTTATATCAATGTATTTCAACGAAAGGATCAATTGTAATGTTATTTATGATTTTAGCCACTGATAATGAACATAGCCTGCAAGCACGCTTACAGGTTAGACCACTACATTTGGCACGTTTGCAAGAATTACAGGCACAAAATCGTTTACTGGTTGCTGGTCCGAATCCATTACCTGACGATGAGAATAACTTTTCCGGTAGTCTTATTATTGCTGATTTTGACTCTCTGGATGATGCTCAGACTTGGGCAGAACAGGATCCATATGTTGATGCTGGTGTATATGAGGAAGTACTGATTCGTCCATTTAAGAAAGTTTTGCCGGATGATTGATGTTCAGCCTGCAATCCATCAGCGCCTAAGATCATTACAACCAAAACAGATTAATATTACTGATCATAGCCACCTGCACAGTGGGCACATACATAATACCGGTGGGGGACATTTTCAGTTACTGATTGTCAGTGATGCGTTTACTAATTTAACTCGCATGGAACGACAACGAAAAGTTTATCAGTTACTGAAAGATTTGTTTGAACAACGCGCGATTCACGCTATAAGTATCAAAGCATTAACTAGCAGCGAATATTTAGCGCTATAATTTTGCTTTTAAATTAACAAAAGAAAGACTCTTATTATGAAGAAACACCTTATCGCAGCTGCTTTATTGTTAAGTTTAGCTGGCCTTACTTCGGCGCAAACTGTTGTTACTGTAAATGGCACAAAAATCGATAGCAAAGAAATTGACAATCAAGTATCTGCACTGGTTAAAGAAAGTAATAACCAAATTCAGAATTCACCTCAGTTACGGCAGGAAATCACTAGTCGTTTGGTAACTCGTACGTTGCTAATACAAGCTGCTAAAAAACAGCAACTGGATAAAGATCCCACGTATCTGGATGTGATAAAACAAGCTGAGGCTAAAGCTAAAGAGCTAGGGGATGATAAAAAACCAGGTTTCAGTGCACAATGGGCTATTTTTAAAGATGATCTGTTAACGCAAGCCTATCTGTCGAATGTTATTAAAAATAATCCTGTTAAACCTGAAGAAATCCAAAAAGCCTATAAAGAACTGGTTCAAAAATATTCAGGTGTAAAAGAAGTTCAATTAGGTGAAATTATTACTAAAGATGCAGCCAGTGCTAATCAAGCCATTGCTGCTTTAAATGCTAAGAAAGATTTCCGTGCTGTAGCCAAGCAATACACTGTGGATGAGGCTGGTCGTCAAAATGGTGGTATTGCCAAAAATTATATTAACTTAAAAGATTTACAGGAAAATGCTCAACCCGTTTTTGATGCTATCAAAAATTTGAAAAAAGGACAATTTACAGCCACTCCGGTTCAAATCCAACCGAATAATAGTATTAATGTCATTTTCTATGTTAATGATATCAGACCAATGAAAATCCGTTCACAGAAAGAGGCAGAACCTGCTTTAGCTCGCGGGTTACAGAATGCCATAGTAAATTCTGCTATAGAACAATTGTACAAAAACGCAAATATTAAATATTAATTTGCTACTGGCATAAAACCCTGACAGGAACATTGGACATGAAAAAATCCACAATCTGGTTAGCTGGTTTGACTGTCATCACTACCAGTCTGGCTTTTGCTGATCCGCCTTCAATTGACAGTGCACGTGTAAATGAATTTCTGCAGCGGGTAATAGAGAAACAACCCCAGGAAACTGCTCCCGATCTGAATAAACTTAAAGCAGATATAACGCGACAGTTGCAAACTGCCGATATATTGAAAGCAGAAGCACTAAAAGCTGGACTGGATAAACGGCCTGAAACTCAGGCTGCCTGGCAAAATATTGAAGCAAGATTCTATGCCACACAATATGTACAATATCTGGTTGCCCACACTAAAGTTACCGATAGTGATGTGCGACATCAATATGATTTGTATAATCGTGAAATTAATCTGCTACCCATTGTTTTCCCGACCCCAAAAGCTGCTGAAGAGGGTCTGACTAAACTGAAAAAAGGTCTCGCTTATGAGGAGCTGTTAAAGCAGACAAATCCAGACGCAACAACAACTAACTGGATTAGTGCTCAGCAACTGCCTGCCGAATTTGCTCGTTTGGTGCGACCATTAGTTAAAGGGCAGATTACCTCAAACGTATTTGAATATGAAGGGCGTTTTTATCTGCTGAAATTAGCTGGTGTCCGGCAAGCGAACAATGCACCAGCATTTGAGCAGGTCAAAGAACAGTTCCGTGAAATGGCAAAACAAGAAAAAGTTCAGCAACAAATTGAAGAGTTACTGAAGAAAAATGGTATTAATAATCCTTAGTAATATTCAGATTCTTTAGATACGGTGCCATATGGCACCGTTTTTATTTCAGATTTAAATAAATATGATTAATTTTTCATACCAACATAATATAATTGAAGGTATTTTTATATAGTTAAAAACTCTTATTAAGCCCAAGTTTATAGAAAAAAACTGCAATCAAATAATTTAGCAAGTTTTGCTACTTACTTCTTGCCATCTGGCTGAACAAACGAACAATTGGAGAAGTATAGACCCACCATAAATATTGAAAATTTATTTTTACTATCTTGCTTACGGGTTCTTAACTGTAAGAAGTCAGCAATCTTCTCTTTCAGTCAGCAAATTTTTAAAGTTTTATTTATAAAATTTGCATTACAAAAGTACTCCGATTCAATATTCATTTATTGTTTAACCGCTTCTACCTGAATATTTAACTTTACGAACCGACTGGCCGGTATCTCTGCAAGAAAATGATTCAATCCCCATTCAGAGCGATCAATAATTCCTTCAAAGTCCCCACCACAAACTTCTGATGAGGTCAACGCATTATGATAGCAATTAAATTTATTTGCTTTTAATTTCACCTGCTTTGTTTGTCCAAGCATCGTTAACTGTCCAAGTACAGCTCTGACTTTACCATTTTTACTAAAAACCCACTGTTTGGATACAAAGCGCATTGTCGGGTATTTGCCAACATTAAAGAAATCCTTACCTAACAAATGTTCATCAAATATTTTACGTCCTGTATTTAACGATGTTAACGGAATACTAATATCTACGAATCCGGTCTTTGCACTAGCATCATAGTGCACTTCACCATTCAAGTTGTAAAAACCGCCAACATTACTGGAGGTAGCAAAATGGTCAAGAGTAAATCGAGCATTGGTATGCATTGGATCAATTTTATAATTGGCTGCTAAAACAGGCATAATCATGCCTACACAGATTACAGCCACTAGGGTAGTCAATTTTGCCATCAGGCATTCCCTTTTAATACTATATTAAAAAAGTTTATTTATATTAACCTTTTTATGACAAAATTTAAATATCAACCCTTATTTACCATTGTGAACAAATTTATAATTCCAATAAATTTATTTATTTATATTCAGTACCCCATATTCAAAATAAAGACTCTTTAACAATTTTATTACAATGAATGTAATGTTATTCAACTCACAGCCTCTCCTATTTAATCATTCACCCAGTCAAATATGGCTATAGACTCTACATGTGAAGTTTGTGCAAACAGGTTCATTATTCCGCCAGCACGATATTGATAACCTCGTCTAACCAGTAAATTGGCATCTCGTGCCAAAGTAGCTGGGTCACAGGAAATATAGACTATGCGAATAGGTAAGTACTTATCATTCATTTCATTTAAAGCTTCAATTAACTTTTGAGCACCAGCTCGCGGGGGATCAAGTAACCATTTATGTGCATAATCTAATTGCTGGATCTTCTTGCTAGTGATTTCAAAAAGATTAGCCTGATAAAAGTGCGTATATTTTGTTAACCCATTACGACGGGCGTTTTCCTGTGCCCGTTGGCACATTAATACTGATCCTTCTACTCCTGTCACTTGGGCACCTAAACGTGCAATCGGCAAACTAAAATTCCCCAAACCACAAAACCAATCAATAATTTTCTCTCCAGCTTGTGGTTGCAGCCATTGCATCGCTCGATGCACCATCAGTGCATTGGTATTTTGATTTACCTGCGTGAAATCATTTGGTGAATATGTAATGCTAATTCTATATTCAGGCAGATTGTAAGACAGATCTGCGGTTTCTGATGGAGTTGTTTGCAACACAGTATCTTGTCCGTCATTAAGCCACCATTGCCAGCGTTGATTAGTCTTATCCTGTAGCTGTCTAATCAGTTGATGAACATCCCGCCGCATACGTGTAGTTATTTGCTTAACATACAACGTCAACGCGGTCACTTCATTACCTTGATTAATCTTGATATCGCCTACACTATTTTCTGGCCAATGCCGTAATACATCCTTAATAGGTTTCAAAGCTTCAGAAACATGTCGAGGCAATACCAGACAATAAGCAATATCCACTACATCATGGCTGTGACGAGCACGAAAACCCATTTGTAATTGCCCTAGTTTATAATTTGTCGCCAGAGTTACACGTTGTCGATAGTGCCAAGGCCAGCCATAAATCGGGGCAATTAGTTCTTTAGGCTGTACTTTTCCCAGACGCTGCATCTGGCTCAGCCAAGCACGTTGCTTCAGAGCAACCTGTGTAGTAAATTCAATATGTTGACTACTGCATCCACCACAACTAGTATAATATTCGCATCGCGGTTTTTGTCGGCTAGCACTAGGTTTTAGCAATTGAATGATTTTGCCCTCGGCATAAGTTTTTTTTTGCCGTACAGGTTGCCAGTGCACTATTTCTCCCGGCAAAGCCTCGTCAATAAAGATGACTTTTCCATCAACTCTGGCCACACCTTTACCATCTTGATTCCAATCCGTAATATGTGTAAAACTGTTTTGTTCCAATCAAAATACCTCAATAACAAAAAGCATAAAATTTAGGAAGAAATAATTTTTTAGTCATCTTAGTTTAGACTGACACTTAATTGAGCATATTTTCTCTGAGCCTGGAAAAACTTGTCAAAGCCAGCATACAGCAAAATAGTGATGACAAATTCATTCTTAACATTGGCATTATGTAGATTGATTATTATTGTCATTCTTTCACCTTGCCTAGCTGCACCTATTAAACTTGATATATTTACTAATGCTATCAAGAATAGGAATCTTAGTAATAGAACAAAATATTTGAAATATATAATTAAATATTACTAAATAGATATATAAAATACTTTGCAATGCGTCATAAAAATACAAAAATTTAACTTTTTTTAATCATAATCTTTATATTTTCTCACATTTACGAATAATTTAAGTTATGATTATGCCCAATATTTATAGCGATAATGGATTAATGTTCATAATGATTAAACGTACTCTTTGCGCACTAACTGCGCTTGCTATTTCTTCAGGAGCTTTGGCTTCTGTTGCTGTCCCTGATTTTTCGGTACCAGAACAGGGCCAGCAAGTGATTTTAAATATCCCACAATTACGACTGTTTTTGTTTCAGGACGGAAAACTGATTAAAACCTATCCTATAGCTGTTGGTAAAATTCGCACTCAGACACCTATAGGTCAATTCAAAATTGGCGCTAAAATCTCACATCCTACTTGGAGTGTACCGGTAAGTATTCAGAGGGAAATGGCAGCCAGAGGTAAAGCGGTCACTAAATCTGTGCCACCTGGACCAAAAAATCCCTTAGGACCGGTGTTTGTACGTCTGGGTGAACCTAAACTCGGATTAGGTATTCATGGCACTAATGCACCTAGCAGTGTGCCTGGTGTTCGCAGCCATGGCTGTGTTCGCTTACACAGTAAAAATGCCCTGGATTTTGCTGCTGCTGTAAAAAGTGGATCTGATGCAGCAGTGATTTATCAGCAAGCATCGGTAAACGTTGATGCTGATCATGATATATGGGTAGCAATATATCATGATCCTTACAATAAACGTTCTCTAAATAAAACTGGTCTGAATAATAGTATCAAATCATGGGCACAGGCTCATCATCTAAATATTAATCAGAACCGTCTTAATGCTTTATTAGGGAAACCTAATGGAGTCTTAACCTGTATCAGCTGTGCGGCGGGGAAAACCAAAATTAAAGGAACACTAAGTTCTTTACAATGGACAAATGGCATTGGTGATATCGTGCATTTGAAACAAAAAGCTGCGAATAATAATGACACCGTTACTCCAGAAAGTAACACAGTTGAAGTAAATGAAGATACAGATAGCAAATCTGAGCGGAACATAACGCCAATTCGACCTATAGGGCCGAAAGCAAAAGTAAAACGAACTGACAGCAGTCAGGGATTTGATAATTTAATGTAGTTTATTTCTTGTCAGATCAGGCAATATTCATTATTTAATTACATAGATGGTTTTTCCTGATCTGATTTAAGTTGATTCAACCTGCTCATAAACTTACTTTTCTGCTGATTAAGTGTTTATACTGTTATTCGCTTGTATACAGCCATTTTTATCTATTACTGTAACAGAAAAATGCATTTATCTGAGTGCCTATATACGTATACATCATGCACCTTTACCTGATCTATACCTGCATTAGGAAATGCAAATCCAGTATTCATACCAAAATGATAAACGCCAGTACTATATAATAAATTTACAGCTTATTTTTGGCTAACTGACGTAATCGATGTTAAGTCGATATCATTACCGGTAGTACTTATTCGCTCTTTACTTCAGTAAGCCCCTGTTTATCTGCATCAGTATAAGATTATTTTTTATATATTTTTTATTTCTGATCATGCGATTTATCTTTTATCCAAAAATAACCAAGACGCAATTTTATCTCCCGATTATAGATTATTAATTAATTGATAAGCTTACACTGACCCAAAAAAACATTGATATTAAAAGTCAGTAATTTTAAAAATGAACTTCTACTGCCTCTTCACCTAATAATTCATGCAGTTTTTCCAATAATTGGGCTTCCAGATTAATTAGCCAGCTTGCTGGGGTTCTTAATTCACCATAAGCTTGTTCATTTTGACAACAAAACTTAAGCAGTACATGCCCGCTTTTACCCTCGCAATAAGGCTGTAATAAAATCGCCAACTGCTCTATCGATGAATCGCTATTAACAGATAGTTGTAGACTTCGTGCTGAACGTGCATAGGCTTCTGCTAATGAGAATGCGTTATCAGCAGTGATGCGCAATCCATCGCCACCATTATATTCATCTACAGCAACCTTACATTCCATAATTAATATCTGATCAGCTTTAAGATGATGCCCGTAGTCTTCTAAAGCCTGACCTGCTACCACAACTTCCTGTTTGGCGGTCCCATCCTCCAGCAACACCACAGCAAACTTGCCACGCTTGCCCATAATGTATCGTACTGATGTAACAAAACCAGCCAGTTTCTGTTTGTTATTAGATGGCTTAAGTGCAGCCAGTTTACAACTTACCAGCTTACACACCTTATCTGCATAAGGTTCAAAGGGATGGCCGGAAAAATAGAAACCAATGGCTTGTTTTTCTTCCGCCAGTTTTTCTGCCAGACCCCAGGGTTTAACTTTGGTCATCTGCAAAGGTTCAATCGCATCTTCAATCATATCAAACAAACCACCCTGATTAGCATTAACAGCCTGCTGTTCAGCATTTTCGATTGCCAGACCAATATTAGCCAGTAGCTGGGCACGATTATCATTCAGTTCATCAAAAGCACCAGCACGCACTAAAGCTTCCATAGTACGACGATTAAGATGCTGTCGATCCACACGCTGACAAAAGTCAAATAAATCGGTAAAAGCTCCGCCTTGTTTACGTGCTTGCACTATTGCTTCGACAGCACCTTCACCTGTGCCCTTTATGGCACCTAACCCGTAGCGAATCTGTTTTTGATTATCAGGAGTAAAACGATATTCAGAATGATTTACACTCGGCGGTAAAAAAGTTATACCATTATCTACACCGTCATCGACAAATATTTTCAGCTGATCTGTATTGGTCAATTCACTGGACATAGTTGCAGCCAGATACTCAGCCAGATAATGGCATTTCAGCCATGCTGTCTGATAGGAAACCAGCGCATAGGCCGCCGCATGAGACTTATTAAAACCATAGCCAGCAAATTTTTCCATATAATTGAAAATTTCGTTAGCCGTATTCTTATCTATCCCTTTTTCGGCCGCTCCGGCTTCAAAAATGGCTCGATGCTTAACCATTTCTTCAACCTTTTTCTTTCCCATGGCCCGTCTTAATAAATCAGCACCACCAAGTGTATAACCGCCACACACCTGCGCGGCCTGCATCACCTGTTCCTGATAAACCATGATACCGTATGTCGAATCAAGCACAGGCTCCAGAAATGGATGCAGATATTCAACCTTTTCTTCTCCATGCATACGTCGGATAAAATCTGGTATCAAATCCATTGGTCCCGGTCGGTATAAAGCCACAAAGGCAATAATTTCTTCAAATTTAGTTGGTTTGGCTGTTACCAACATTTTTTTCATACCTACCGACTCAAACTGGAAAACTGCCGTGGTATTGCCTTTGGCGAAAATACTGGCATAAGTTGCCTCATCGTCTAAAGGAATATGATTGACATCAATCTTTTCACCGGTGGTTTTAAGAATAAAATCCTGCGCCATTTCAATGATGGTCAGATTTCGCAGTCCCAAAAAGTCGAACTTAACCAGACCTATTTGCTCCACATCATCTTTATCCAACATGGATACAGGTGAAGCATCCTCACCACTGGCTTGATAGATCGGACAAAAATCAGCAATTTTACCCGGTGCCATCAGCACACCTCCGGCATGCATGCCCAGTCCGCGGGTTAGATCTTCCAATTTCAGAGCCAGAGTCATTAATTCTTCTGCTTCTTCCTCGTGTAAAAGTTGATTGATTTGTGGTTCTGCCTGCATGGCCTTAGTCAGGCTCAAAGGTTTATTGGCCTCTACCGGTATGAGTTTAGACAGGCGGTCACATAATCCAAAAGGCAAATCCAAGACTCTGCCAACATCACGCACCACTGATTTCGAAGACATCGTACCAAAAGTAACTATCTGGCTGACAGCAGGCACACCATATTTATGTCGTACATACTGAATAACGCGCCAACGGTTTTCCTGACAAAAATCAATATCGAAGTCTGGCATAGACACGCGCTCAGGATTTAAAAAAGCGCTCAAATAGCAGGTTATAGCGTAACGGATCCAAATCAGTAATTTTTAACGAATAAGCAACCAGAGAGCCTGCACCAGAACCACGCCCCGGACCAACCGGACAGCCATTTTGTTTTGCCCAGTTAATAAAGTCCTGCACGATCAAAAAATATCCAGGAAATTGCATCTGAATAATAATACTCAGTTCATAATCCAGCCGTTGCTGATACTCAGGCATTTTATCTGCTCGCTGCGCTTCATCAGGATAGAGAACAGCCATGCGCTCGCGCAAACCCTCATTACTCAAATGTGTGAGTAAATCATCCAATGTCATACCATCTGGCGTCGGAAATAAAGGCAGATAATGTTCACCTAATGTCAGGGTCAGATTACAACGCTGTGCAATCGCTACCGTATTTTGCAATGCTTGTGGAATATCGGCAAAACGACTGATCATTTCTTCAGGCGTAGCAAAATACTGACTGGAAACAAAGTCATGTGGACGACGCTTATCGCCCAAAACATAGCCACTGGCAATACATACTCTGGCTTCATGTGCCTGAAAGTCATCGGATTTCATAAACTGGGTTGGATGTGTCGCCACGACCGGTAAGTGAAATTGGCTTGCCAAAGCCACACTGCCTGCCACTACGGTCTCCCATTCAGGTCGTTCCGGTAAACGCTGAATTTCCAGATAAAAGCGGTCACCAAACCATTGTTGATACTTCACACATGCCTGAGCTGCTACTTCCTCCTTCTGCGCCAGTAATGCCTGACCAATTTCACCATACTGAGCACCGGACAAACAAATCAGACCACTATTATCGCCCTCAGCCAGTGAGTGCTGGCATATAACCGGCTGAATGGGATTTCTGTCTGATCCTACATAGGCATCAGTCAACAGATTATTCAAACGTAGATAACCAGTATGATTTTTAACTAATAGCATCAGTCGAAATGGTTTATCCGGATTTTCTGGATTTTCCAGTCGTACATCTGCACCGATGATTGGTTTGATTCCGGCATTTCGGCAGGCTTTATAAAATTTTACCAGCCCAAATACATTCATCAGATCACTGATACCGAGTGCAGGTATGCCTAAATCCAGCGCATATTTGATTGCTTCTTTAATGCGTACAATGCCGTCTTCAATAGAAAATTCGGTATGCAGACGCAGAGGAATGTATTGTAATTTTTCAGACATAATGATTTACGCCGTTATTGCTCAGATCGGCCAGTATTAAAATAGATAAAAGAAGGACAAGATTAGCACACTTAGATTAATGTAGTACTTGAAATAATTTAGCTAACACGATTAACCGCAACTATTCACACAATACCATTTAGCTAATTAGCGAGTTAATTTTACCTTATTTAAGCGTTAAAACAGCAATAAACTAAAGTAAAAGCCTCTAGTTTTTATTAATGTCAGACTGGATTATTTATTTATTTGATATTAAAGGCTTATCCACTTAAAACCCATTAGCCAATATCATTATTATTTTAAATGGCAGAATAAAAGTAAACAATACTAGGACTCTTTATGCTTAGTTTCGTAACTATTTTCTGCCAGAATGCTATTAAATTATCGATATAATATGCCAACTACTCTGCTTTAACAGCTATCTACTACTGTTTTCTTTCATGACTAGCAGCTAAAAACAATACTTATAAGCAAAGAAAAAAAACCACCTGAATTATTCAGGTGGCTTCTATCTGGTTTCCCCCACAAATGCCGCATTGGGCTCCATCCGCTTGAACCTCTGGGACAAGGCTAGCCGTATCGAATAGCTTCGGGTTCATTCCAAAGGAGGAATGCTCACACCCACCATTACCCAACAGCTAAAAAAGCGAATTATTGGTTCAAAGGAATATATGCCCTTACGAACATCGCAGGGGAAGAAAACTAATAACTTAAATTATGCTAAAGTGTCTTCGCATAATTGAATCATACCCTGTATTTTACGCTCAAAATCTCCAATTGCCAAATCTCCGAGCATAGTAAATTTAAGCAGATCATGTGCTAGATTCAATGCCGCCATAATTACGATTTTATCATTTTCAATGACTCTGCCTGAACTTTGGATGGCAATAATTTTTTCATTCAACAGCTTAACAGCTTGCATGAGCGTTTCATGCTCGCTTTTTGGCGTACCAATATTAAAAGGACGGCCAAGGATTTCCACTCTGACTTGTTGAATTTCGTCCACTACTTTTCTCCCTGAGATATCGGTAAGCGTTCTAATAAACACTGCAAATCAGCTTTGGAGTTTTCCAGTGCGGATTTAAAACCTGTATTTTCCTGAATTAGCTCATCAATTCTGGCCTGCATGACTTCTTGTAAATGAAATTTTTCTTGCTCATTTTGCTTAATTAACTCTTCACGCTCCATTTGAGCAGTGGAGGCCTGCTTGTGCAACTGATCTTTTAATAATATTACCTGTTTAGACAGCTTTTCTTTTTCTGTCAGTACAGTATTAAAATTTAAGACCAAGCGTTTAAGGCAGTCTTCCAGTTGTTCTAATTGCTTTTCCATTACTGACCGCTTTCGTTTTTCAAAACACGCTATTTAATTGATCCATTAACTTCGAATCTAGAAAATTGCCCTTGTAAGTAATTTCTATTCTGTCTTGGGTGACCGTTCCATTAATATTTCAGCCATCACCCCTACTTTAATCTGGCCATGAAACAATTGCTGTAAAACAGAAGCAATTGGCATATCCACCTTTAATTTGGCAGCCTGACGGCACACTTCTTCGACAGTATAAACTCCCTCAGCGACATGTCCAAGTGTCGTTAGTGCTTCTGGTAAGGATTTACCTTCAGCCAGCAGTAAGCCCACTCGCCGATTACGTGATAAAGACCCCGTGCAGGTAAGAATTAAATCGCCCATTCCAGATAATCCCATTAATGTAGAAGGTTGCCCGCCTAAGGCCTGATTAAGGCGTCCAATCTCTGCCATTCCACGAGTCATCAACGCCACTCGAGCATTGATACCATAATTCAAGCCGTCAGCAATACCTGTCGCTATTGCCATGACATTTTTAACTGCACCACCTACGGCAGCCCCAATTACATCTTCATTAGCATATAAACGCAGAACATTATTATTCAGCTGAACAGCCAATTGTTGAATCCAGTCAAAATTAGCCGAAGCTAAAGTGACAGCACAAGGCAATTGCTGTGCCAGTTCTTGCGCAAAGCTAGGTCCAGATAACACACCAACACTATTATTATTTGGCATAACCTCAGCCAGTACCTGATGAGGCAAAAGTCCAGACTGTTGCTCAAAACCTTTACAGGCAGCAATAACAGGGACATTACCAAGACCAGCAGCAACCAGTTTTACCGCACTTTGGCGCAGTGCCGACACCGGAGTAGCAATAATAATTAAATTGGCATCACTGAATTCATTACTCGGAATAAGATTATCTGGCAAAAGAAACTCGGGCAGATAACGAGCATTGCTGCGTTGCTGCTGCAAATGCTGTATATGTTCATCATTATGTGACCATAACCACACCTGATGTCCATGTAAAGCAAAATGAATGCCTAAGGCCGTTCCCCATGCACCAGCACCCAAAACCCCGATCTTCATGACCATAATTCCTTTTATTTTAACTAATTCTGCCAAGTAGATTTCAGTCCATATACTACGACATCATTGAAAAATATACCATTATCCGGTATTTGTAGCCACAATGAAGCGAATAATTAGTGCAAACCTGATAAACTCAAGTGTGCATTGATTATTTAACCAGCTTTATTCTTCCGTTTTGATGGTTTTCGAAATATCCTGCTTAAAATGTCATTATAACGTTATTATTTCAATTGGCTTAAATAAATAAACTGCTATAATTAGGCAAAATTTTCACCCTACCTCATCAAACCATCAAGACTGGTCGTGTGAAGTAAATATAAACAATGACAATAACTGAATTATAAAAAGCGATTATTTACCCTAAAAATTAGCCAGATGCAGCACTATTTCATCATTACCGACAGATCCCAGAGGTAAACTGTTTCCTGCTGTTATCCTAAATATGGTGCCCAAACTGGTCGGAATCAACATTTTTATTAGATCTTAATGCTGTTCGTAGCAAATTTAAGCACTGAACATGGCTCTCTATAAAAAACAGGCTGCCTGTAATCCGGCAGCCTATTTTCAGATAAATGAACTAACCTTCAAAACGTTTAAACACCAGCGAACCATTAGTGCCGCCAAAACCAAAAGAATTGGAAATAGCTGCACGTATCTTTAAATCACGAGCTTCATTGGCACAATAATCCAAATCACAACCAGACTCCACATCCTGTTCAAATATATTAATGGTTGGAGGAGATTTTTGTGAATAAATGGCTAACGCGGTATAGACAGCTTCTACGCCACCTGCCCCACCAAGCAAATGTCCAGTCATAGATTTAGTGGAATTTACAACTATCTTGCGAGCATGCTCACCCAAAGCAAGTTTCAGCGCATTGGTTTCATTAACATCACCTAAAGGCGTAGAGGTACCATGCGCATTAACATAGTCGATATCTTCCGGATTTAAGCCTGCATCGTTCAGAGCACGGGTAACACCCAATGCAGGACCTTCCATATTAGGTGCAGTGATATGATAAGCATCAGAGCTCATACCAAAGCCAACCAGTTCTGCATAAATTCTGGCACCACGCTTCTTCGCATGTTCATACTCTTCTAACACCATTACGCCGGCGCCTTCACCCATGACAAATCCATCACGTCCTTTATCCCATGGTCTGGATGCAGTAGCCGGTTCATCATTGCGTGTTGACAATGCTTTCATGGCAGCAAACCCCCCAACGCCCATCTCACAAATCGCAGCTTCGGCACCACCGGCAATCATAATGTCGGCATCACCATATTTAATCAAACGGGCAGAATCACCAATACTATGCGCACCGGTCGTACAGGCTGAAACCATACCGTAGCTTGGTCCCTGATAACCTTTAAGAATAGTAACATGACCAGAAATCATATTAATCAGGGAACTGGGGATAAAAAATGGATTAATTTTACGCGCACCCTGCGCTATCATGGTGCGCGCTGTATCTTCAATTGAAGGCAATCCGCCAATACCAGCACCAATGTTAACGCCAACTCTGGTTTTATCCAGCCCGTCAATATTGTCCAGATCCGCATCCGCAATAGCTTGTAAAGCAGCAGCAATACCAAAATGGATAAAAGTATCCATTCGTCGCGCCTCTTTAGGACTAATATATTCCGTTATATCAAAATTTTTCACCTGACCGGCTATCTGGCAGGCTACAGACGAGGCATCAAAATGGGTAATCGTGTCAATACCACTGACACCTGCAAGTAGATTCTGCCAAGCTGTGGTGACATCATTACCCACAGGAGACACCTGACCCAGACCAGTAATGACAACTCTTTTTTTACTCATAACTTGCTCGCAAAAAAACCTCCGCCGAAGAGGCGACAACAGCCACCTTATTTCGCCAGAGGTATCCGGATATTGTAATTCACTCAAAAAATTAATTTAAATGAGTAGCAACAAAGTCAATTGCTTGTTGTACAGTTTGAATTTTTTCTGCTTCTTCGTCTGGAATTTCGCAATCAAATGCATCTTCCAGAGCCATTACCAATTCAACGGTGTCCAGTGAGTCTGCACCCAGATCTTCCTGAAAGGAAGACTCATTTTTTACTTCAGCTTCACTCACTCCCAATTGCTCTGCAACAATCTTTTTCACGCGTTGTTCGATATTATTATCCATTGACTGATCTTTCGTTTCTTTGCCCGCTTACGCAGGCAGGGTTAATTGAATTAATCAACTTTTCAATAGCTGACATTGTACCTAATAAAAATAGAGTTTTCCATAAAAATTGTTTTACCAGCATTTGTGTGGTTTTCGGCGATTTTCTCTACACTTTTACTTTCCAACGACAAACAAATTTATGGCGAATGGCGGTTATATTAGCACAGCCTGATTTTTTGTCACAAGTTATATGACTATAATAGCAAATAAAAATTCAGCTATCATTTTCTTCACGACAACCTGTCATTCCAGCTCAAATCTGTTATAGCAATCTTTAATCATGTCCATATCTTAAAGTGCGATAATTAAAAAATTGATTAGAATCGGTTAGTTATCTCTATGAAAAATTTAATAGTTTCATTTTACTTTTTTAACAATAGCATCTTTTGATAAAAGCAAAATTTTATTTATAGTTTCCAGACAGCCGAATTCTGATCAAAAGTCTTAAAATCTTTTAAATCATTAACTTATTGCCAACATTGGCATTTTACCTACTATAAAACGTATAAACCACATCGTGCGAATAAAAATTCATATCTAATCCTTATATTACCTTATATCAATACTCTCATAACCATTTTATATCATTGAATAAAATTTCTTTTACCAGCAACCACCACAAAATTGCTACTTTTTATTTATATTTTTCGTAACTGAATGATTAATAAATAAAAAAATATTGTTCTATTTATTTTTTGCTATGGTTTGATATAAAAAATTCATAATTAATGCCAATTCAGCCGCTGTACTGTCTTGTGTACCACCACCAGAGTGACCACCTGTTTCGGGCACAGCCAGCCATACCGGCTGATTTAAACTGCGCAAACGAGCATATAGTTTCAGTGCATGTGCTGGGTGGACACGATCATCAGCCAAATTAGTAGTAATCAAAGCAGGCGGATAATCCTTGTGCTCACATAAATTGTGATACGGCGACAAAGCCTCTAAAGCCTGACGTTGTTGCTCATCCTCTGGATCACCATATTCATCTAACCATGAGGCGCCTGCTGATAAATACGGATAGCGCAGCATGTCAGTAAGTGGCACTTCACACACCATTGCACCAATATTTTGTGGCTGCTGGCAAAAAGCTGCCGCCACCACCAATCCACCATTACTGCCACCCTGAATTGCAGTATGATGTTTAGCAGCATAGCCGCGCGCATACAAATCCTGCACAACTGTTAACAAATCATCCACACTAACCTGCTTATGGATACCACGGGCAGCCTGATGCCAGTTAGGCCCAAACTCGCCACCACCGCGTACATTAGCCAGCACAAATGCATAACCCTTAGCCAACCAGTATCGCCCAATAGCGCCTAAATAATAAGGTAATTGCGGCATAGCAAAACCACCATAAACATAAACAATGGTCGGTGTATCGGTGCCAATTTTTTTTCCAACATGAAAATAAGGAATTAAAGTACCATCGTTGGCCTGTGCGTGAAATTGCCGTATTGACACACCTGTCGCATCAAACTGTACCGGCTGTACACGCATAACGCACAGTTCCAAAATATTCAGATCCAATGTATACAGCGTTAATGGAACGGTAAAATTACTGATAGCCAGATAAACCACATCGCCACCCCATGGCTGATCGATAATTTCCAGTGCGCCTTCCGGCAAACTCGGTAAGGTGATTTGCTGCCAGCCATTTTCATGGTAACGCCAGATCAACAATCGGCTATGTACATTATCAAGAAGTGAAACCACAATGAAACGACGGGTGGTTTCAATACAATCTATTGCCTGTGTAGCACTAGGCTGACAAATGATTTGAGCAGCACCCAGTTCACCTTTATTCAGTTTCACCGCCACCAGACTACCAGCCGGATAGGATTTATTGGCGCGCTGCCAATCACTACGTAACTGCACCAGCAACTGTCCATATAAATAACCCATTAATTCA
>JAIL01000243.1 GCA_000725195.1 Snodgrassella alvi SCGC AB-598-O02 | reverse complement strand
TAATAAAGGTGTAACAACGGTATTTTCAGTCAATGGTATGGATTGCCCTCTAGAAGAGAATTTAATCAGAAGTAAGTTCGCGACAATATCAGGTATTTTTGATCTTGAATTTAACTTAATACAGCGCACCTTAAAAATCAATCATGAGACTTCTGCTTTATCTACAATATCAGAAGCATTATTTGCTTTAAATATGGATGCAAAACTCCTAAATACTGAATCTGGAGAATGTAATCCTATTTCTGCTCCTAAGATACCATGGGGGAAATTGGCAATAGCAGGAATAGCTGCTGGATTATCTGAAACTTTCGAACTGATTAATGAATGGGGAATAAAACCATTTGGCCTCAATCTCAAAGCTTGGACTATTGGCAGTATTGAAGTTGTAGAATGTTTACCTTTAATTTTTGCTGTGATAGCAATTGTTTTAGCTGGGCTTACTACCTATAAAAAAGGCTGGTTAGCAGTTAAAAATTTCAATTTAAACATCAATGCACTTATGTCTGTTGCTGTAACAGGTGCAGTCGTCATTGGGCAGTTTCCTGAAGCTGCGATGGTTATGGTGTTATTCAATTTATCAGAAGCTATTGAAGCAAAAGCACTTGATCGCGCCAGAAATGCAATTAAGAATCTTCTTGCCTTAGCACCTGAGAAGGCAACCGTATTACAAGAAAGTGGGACATGGCTAGAAGTTAATATTCGTCAAATCGCTATAGGTAGTCGAGTACGGGTAAAGCCTGGCGAAAAAATTGGCCTTGATGGTGTCATTAAAGCAGGTCAGTCTACGATAAATCAGGCACCTATCACTGGTGAAAGCATGCCTGTAGAAAAAACATTGGGTGACACGGTTTATGCAGGTACGATTAATGAATCAGGTTCTTTTGAATTTGAAGTAACCGCAGCAGCCAATAATTCAACTCTTGCCCGTATTATTCATGCTGTAGAAGAGGCTCAAGGAGCGAAAGCACCTATGCAACGGTTCGTTGACCAGTTTGCAAAATACTATACGCCTGCAGTTTTTATAACGGCTATTTTGGTGGCTTTTATTTCACCACTTTTCTTAGGTGGAATATGGGAAAAATCGGTCTATACTGCTTTCACCAGTGATAGGTTGTCCTTGTGCACTTGTTATCTCTACACCTGTTAGTATCGTTTCAGGCATGGCTGCAGCAACACGCTATGGTATTTTAGTAAAAGGCGGTACATTCCTTGAACAAGGTCGTAAACTAACTTGGTTAGCTTTAGACAAGACCGGAACCATCACTTATGGTAAGCCTCGTCAAACAGATTTTGTTAAGATTGGCAACCTAGAGAGAAATACCATCGTTTCTATAGCTTCCAGTATTGCCGCGCGCTCAGATCATCCTGTATCCAAAGCTATCGCAGACAATGCAATTGAAAATAATTTAATATTACATGAGGTCGGTGAATTTAAGGCCATACCTGGTCAAGGAGTCAGTGGTGTAATTAATGGACAAACGTGGTATTTGGGTAACCATCGCATGGTTGAAGCACTAAAAAAATGCTCAAAGGAACTTGAATCTCAGATTATTAATTTAGAAAAAATGGGGAAAACGGTTGTAGCTTTAGTAGGAGAAAAAGGTGTTCAAGGGCTTTTTGCAGTGGCTGATACATTGAAAGAATCAAGTATAGAGGCCATACGTGAACTGAAAAAAAGAGGCGTGAAAACATTGATGCTTACTGGCGATAATGAACATACTGCAAGAGCGATCGCACAACAAGTAGGTGTGGATGACTTTAAAGGAAATTTATTGCCAGAAGATAAGCTTCATATTGTCGAAAAATTGCAAACAAATGATGAAATTGTCGGCATGGTAGGCGATGGCATTAATGATGCTCCCGCTCTTGCCAAAGCTGATCTTGGTTTTGCAATGGCCGGTAGTGGTACAGATACGGCTATAGAAACAGCTGATGTAGCTTTAATGGATGATGATCTTCGGAAAATTCCCAAATTCATAGGGCTGTCTAAATCAACCTATGCGATTTTAGTACAAAATATAGCTTTTGCTCTTGGCGTTAAGGTGATTTTCTTTGTACTTACCTTCATGGGTTTATCGACAATGTGGATGGCTGTTTTTGCCGATGTAGGCGCATCATTAGTGGTAATTATTAATGGACTAAGAGCCATGCGTAAATAGATTGAAAAATCATTGTACTAATCATTAGAGTATGTAGTTTTTAAAGACAAATCTTCCATCGTGATAAACAAAATAAAGCCAGCAATTAGCTGGCTTTGCTCTCATATAACTGCATTGACAAACATACAATGTCACTATTCTAAGTTATTGTACTTTTTAATATGCTACTTCCCTTAACAGAATTACTGCACCAGTGATGCTATCTTGAGCGATAAAAACAAGTTTAGTAATAATTGAAACAAGCTGAATTTTTTAAGCTACTTTTATCCATTGCCAATAGTCAATGAGATTATCTGCATAAAACTCAAATTATCTAAAATTATGCAAATGTGTATGTTGAATGTTTAGAAGTTAACAATATCTTTAAAACAGCAAAAGGTAATAATGCTAAAAGAAAATATATTATAAAAATATGTAAAGATAAAAAATTTAGTTGGCTTATTTTGAAAATTAATTTACTCTTTTAAATTGAAAAAATACCATGCAAGTTTTATACACTTGGTTAGAGGTTACTAACCCGAACCTAGGTTTCAAATCTCATTTTAAAAAATTAATTATGTGCAAAAAATTTAAATGTTTAGAGACTGCACCTGAGCAAGGTGAAAACTATTGGGTTCTGATTTGTGCGTCTAATACGCCATATTTACAACTTACATGGGAAGGTATAGATCTTGAGTACTTATGGCTGAGAACTCATAGAGTTTTTGCAACCAAAAAAGATACCAAGAGAGCAGGTAAATTTATAAAAGAATTTTTTAAATTAAATCAAGAAAAACTAAACTATATAACATCTGCACCCAAGTCTGGTGACAAAGTATGGGTTGGTCTTTATATGGATGGTGCAGAAAATGATTGTGAATTAATAACTTTTGATCCTAATCTTGAAACACATCAGGATCATTTACGCGAATTTCGGCTTTACAGAACTCGTCTGGATATAGAAGATGCGGTTAATCTAATAACATTAGCCTTAGAAGAAGAACTGCAAAAATTTAAACCTAAATATCTTACCGAAGCTCCAGAATCTGGTACTGAAGTATATTATCCTGATTTTGACAATCCTTTAAAATTTGGTGTTAATTGTAATTTATATGACCATGATAGGCATAAGGATCTTTTAGAAAACCGGCTACTTTTCTTAGAAGAGGAAAATGCACTACGCGCGAGTACTAAAATGTTACGGCGAATTAATCCAGCAACATCTAAACAAACAGATAATTAAAGCTCACGATGGTGCAGATTAAAGAGCAACGCGGCTAATTTACACAAACTGCATTTTATTACCCAATAACACTACATTGCAGAAAGAAAATAAAAAAACATATTGATACATATTACATTAATTTTATGTGACAAAGCTGTCATACAATAAGAGTCATAGAAATGCTAACTCCTAATCATCAGGTAATCCGTAGGCGTACTTAACAGTTTAATCATTAACTTCCAGAACGATTGTTTTACTGCCCATTAAATAGCAACTAAATTCATCGGCAGAACTTAAACAAATTGATACTGTTAATATTATTGCTAAAAGAATTTTTTATGGCCACGATTTTCCTGACAGGTTAATCATATAGTTAGGGGTTTTAAACAAATAAACATATCAATAGAATCGGATAAACAAAAAATCACGATAACTTAATTTAATTGATCTAACTCTTCGTACCCTAATAATTTAGTCCAGATAAGTAGCTGATTGCGGTCACCCGTAAACGGTATATCTTTAAGCGAATTAATTGCCTTAAAACTGAACGTAAAAATATTTTTAAAGTTATTAGATTTTTGATTTAATATTTTGGTCCTTAAAGCCAGTATAGCAAATTGCTCGTTATATCCGCCATTTTTCAAAAAAACTTCATAATCAGCATACTTTTTATTTAAAACGTATCGATATACATACCAAGGTTGATGTAATTTCGTCATGGTATTTTTTATGTCTTCTGCCATGAGCATATATGACACATTTAAATCATCTTCAGAGAAATCTAATTTTTTCTTTATGCCTTTGGGAGTTAATTTTGATCCTTTTGGTACCGACTGATTGAGATTTATTAAAGCTGATTTAATTTTACGTTGTATCTTTTTTTCTTCTAATTCATTTAAATCAATATTTTTTTCACTCTCAATGCTAGATCGTGAATCATTTAAAATTTCAAAATATTTCTTTGGAGCTAATCGATTTCTACAATACTTCTTCACCAAGTCAATAAATAGAGTTTGATTCATCTTAGCACTAAAATTTACTTTCCGAATTACTGAATCAAGTTCAGTATATTCATACATTTTAGATTGTGTTCCTAAGGTTTGCTTGACTAAGATTTCGCTATACTTTTGAGCCTCATCCTCTGATTTTATCCCATTTCTAACCATACTCCAATTATTGAGAGAAAGTTCTGCAAATTTAGAAACATGATCACATTCTTCACTAATTTTTTCTTCAAAATCTTTAATAGATAGGTTTCTAAGTTGATTAAACGTATTAGTAGCTACAGAAAGAGAGTTTAAATCTGGATTAGGCACTACATCCGAACCCTTGGCTAATGTGATGGTGTATAGTGAAAATTTAGTCAACAGTAATATTAGATTTTTCTTCATATCATTATAGCTTTAATTTAATACGATAAATAAATTTATAAATTTCTTGATTAGGCATATCGTTATTTGTTTCTTTCGTCTTAGCTGGAACAAAGAATATTCACTGTAATTATGTGGATCTTAACATTAATATTCATTATATTAACATTTTTTCTGATGGCTAATTAAGTTTTGCATTTGACATGAAGCAACTTTGTCAGAATTAATGGTCATTTACCAGCCAAAAAATTTTCTCAATAGCTGGAACAACATTTTATCGTTATAACTATCATTTCAAATTGAATTGATATCCAAAACAATTGAAAAAATAATTATCAAAATTTAGCTGTCGTGTTGCTATTAGAAAAATTAAAGAGATTGAAACTCACTATATTTTAAAGGGTGAGGCGATTTCTAATAAATCTTGACTTAATATAGCCAGCTAAGCGCTAACTTTACTCAAATTTTACCTTATTTACAAAGGACTATATCGCAGCGAGCGTCGATGCCCATTTTAATACACTATTCGTCCTTAGCAAAATTGCTGTATTAGGAAGCTATCCAATATCTTTCAGAAGATAATATTTTCTGTTGTTTACAACTACTATATTATCGAAAACAAGCAATAAAATCTTTATTCCGCCCCTATTTGTGCCTGTTTGAAAAATTAACAATTATATTTACCAATAACATATTTATAATGCCTATTATCAGGATAGACTAACATTCGGGTACAACAAAAATGCCAGCTATCAGAAATAACAGCTGGCTGTGATGTGACAAGAACAAAATTTAATTTATGCCGTTCAGCGGCCGGATGACTTCATCAATCTGACGGTTCAGACTTTCCAGCCCGTTGCCGGACAAATACCATAAGTCAGCACTAAGATTAACGATTAGCGTACCTGCTTTATGCATAACTTTATTATCGAAATAATTACTGCGCATCGGTGTATTGCCTATTGCTTTACTGCGGTCAACAACGTAAATAATATCAGGATGATATTGAGCAATAAACTGGTTATCAACCATTATACGTGCCGGTCTGCCATTTTCAGCTTTGTCCGGAACAGGCAAATCTTTGACATTTACTGCCCGTTTTACATGTAATTCATCGAAGATCAGCGCAGAATAGCTACCCCGATTCATGAGCATCACATTTCCGTCATTATGTAATACCACTATGGCTTTTTTACCTGAATGCTGCGCGAGTTGACGGGCTGCATTTATTTTTAAATCCAGTGCTTTTAACTGCTCCTGCGCCAATACTTCTTTACCGGCAATTTTTCCCAGCATTCTGATCTGATCCTTGACCCCAGAATAATAATTTTCACCGGTATTCACTGAATAATTCAGTGTAGGTGCAATAGCACTTAAATCTTTATAGAATTTATTTTGCCTTCCGCTCATAATAATCAGATCCGGCCGTACAGCTTTAATACCGGCGATATCCGGCTCCTTCATTTTGCCTGAATCTTGTATCTGTGCATTATGATATTGTTGCAAATAAGTTGGGATATTACTTACCGGCGCAGCAATAACACGGTTACCTGCACCCAGAGCATCTAACGTATCTAAAGCACCGAAATCCATCACCACAATTTTTTGCGGTTGTATTGGTATCTTAACTTCTTCGCCTGCCTGAGTAACACTAATTGACGGTGCAGTGCTTTGACAGGCACTTATCCCCATCATCAAGGCCGATGCAACAGCCAGCGTTATTATTTTTCTCATAACTAAATTATCCTTTGAATTTTAAATTATAAAATAATGATAATTATTATCATTTAATTGGATATAAATGTCCAGTTATGTAATACATTCCGGTTTAATATAATTTTAATAAGCGAATATTATAATAACTTGCGGGACAGCATGAAATTAGTGTCCACTCAATTTCAGACCAATAATACCGGCAATAATCAGTGTCAGACTAATTAAACGGATGGCACCAGCCGGTACTTTAAAAGCAATGATACCGACGATGGTTGCTCCTACAGCACCAATACCAGTCCATACCGCATAAGCTGTACCTACCGGCAATGAACGCATTGACTGTGCCAGCAGAAGAAAACTGCCAATCAGCGCAGCCAAAGTAATGATACTCGGAGTGAATTTAGTAAAATTCTGTGAATACTTAAGATCAATCGCCCAGACTATTTCAAGTATGCCGGCCAGCAATAATGACACCCAAGCCATATCCACTCCTGTTGAGGTTAATGCAGGCCGTCCTGCGTGAAAATCTACCGGCTGGGTCGTCCCGTACGGATGTATAAATAAGCATGTGAATTGAGGAATCGTAATAGGCTGTCTGAATCAATGTCAAGCAATTAAAGCTCCATCGTAACAAAACAGATGGCTGTAGATCATCTGTCTGAATATTGATACTGATCCAGTTCAGTCTCCCCAACCATAATCAGTAAATATAATGATGCGAAAGGTGTAGTGAGATTTTTGGAATATTAATGATCTATAGTTGAAGATATTCATATTAATCAAGCCTCGTTAGTGCTGAGCTTGCCGTTAAAATTTAAAACAAGCAGCTTATAACACCCACTTAATGGACTAGATTTAACTAACTTACCTGTCCATATACTCGGCTAGTAAAAACCAGTTGCTCGACCAGATAAAAAAGCGGCATACTGACCGCATTCCCTTGATTCCCGCACCAAGCACCATTAAATTGCCACGCGTATCCTTACCAACTACAAAACCAACATGCCCCCCACCCTTACGGGTAAAGGTGACAATGCAACCATAGGCAGGTTTATATAGTTTGGTCATTAGCTGTGAATCTGCCCATGCACTGGCTCGAAACCAATTTTTAACCCCATATCTATCCGTTATCCCTAAGCAATGCCCTACAGATAAGCCATTTAAAAAGTGTCGGGTTATGTTTTGCTCCCTTGATTTTCGTAGTCCAATATGCTTACGACCCTTAGCAATCCAATGTTAATTCAGTCATAATTATTTCAATCCTTTTTGTTAGTTTCAGTTTTAGAGCCAATAATTCGTTCAGCCTTGTTGTATACTGAGTTAATAATTTTTTGAGAGAGTTTGGGGGCCGTTGCTTTGACGGTATACAGTAAAGAAGTCGTTATCATGCCTCCAAAAACACCAGCACCAACAAACAGCCATGGATGTTCAGGAGGAAAGTATATTCTGTGATTGCTGCTGCAAACACCATGCCGATTACTACCAGTATTAGTGTTAATATTTTTTACGTATCTCTTAATATCTAAGACCACTAGCGCCCCCAAAAACCGCCAAGCAGTGCAAAGCAGGTTGTCAATGAAAAATAGAATCCATTATTATTGACCGCCTTTTTTGTTTTTCTTCTTATCTTCTAAATGCTTGGTATGCCTAATAAGACTGCGCCCAGCCAATCCGCAAAAAAACAGCAAAAACTAGGTACGTTGACATTACAGTCGATAATGGAGGGTATGCAGCCCAGAAGATTCCGGTAATAAAAAACCAAATATAAGCGGACCAAATAATAACCAGCCTGACCAGATATTACTTTTGTTTGTTTGATTGATAGCTGCATAAAGTTGCAGAATCGCCGTTACTGTCGGGACACACAACTACTAACCAGGCATGAAAAGGGTGTATCTGAAATTATTTTGATCATGTCTTAATCGCAATAACAACTGCAATTATACTAAATATATTTGCAAGATTTTTAAGTTTAATTAGAGGTTTGTTTCTATCAATAAAAGAAGATATCGAAAAGAAATAATTGTATTTTCATAAATTTGTAAATGTTACAGCCTACTCTTAGTTTCGCTAGTGTAAACACCCGACATTAGCCATGTTGAACAGATTGATTGGAAATAAACACTGGGACTTAAATATCTAATGTAAATCTTAATGTATCTAAAAGTGTTATTAGACTTATAATTTTGGTGATCTCGATCCCAACTAAATTTTGATATTTTTTTTCGTGCGTTATGCAAATCATAATGACTAGAATAAACACCAAAAAACTACAAAATGTTAATATAATGAATATAACGTTAATAATTACGCAAATACGGTAAGTGTCATTTGCTACAGCTGCAACGAAAGAAACGAATCACAATGGAAATAACAAAGGAATTCATAAATTTACTTTTATTATTGAACTAAAGCCACAATGATATGAAGAAAAACATAATATTACTGTTGACTACTTTTTCGCTGTACTCAACAACACTAGCCAAAGGTTTGGATGTAGCGTTTAATCCAGATTTGAATTCTTCTTCAACAGCTATTGATGCGTTTAATCAACTCAAAAAGTTACCTATTAAAGATTTTGAAGCAAAAATTAGTGCAGACTGTGATCAAGTTTCCAAATTTGCAAAACTTTCTATCAATAATTGGAGTATGGCTAAAATTGGGAAAAAATCAGAGGATGATGCCCAAAAGTATAGCAAAATGTTAGTCAAGCAAACTGTAGATACACAATCGAAATTGTATCCATTTCTTAATAATTATTCAGTATATACTGACCTAGATTCGATATCACGAGATATATATTTTACTCAGAAGAAAAGCCCTGGTATTAGTGAAATTTTTTTTATTGACAGATTTATTGACAGAATTAAGAACCATTGTATAAATAGTATTTTATCTCATTCAGAACCTAGCCGTGAAAGTGAAATAAATATTGATTTAAATGAATTAGAAGAAAAAAAGATTCAAAGTAATATTAAATCAACTTTAATAAATCTCAATCAATCGGTTCCTGAGGGATCAAAATTAACTCCCAAAGACATAGGCATAAAATTAAATTTTTCTCTATGGGAGATATTTGTGTCAAATGTGCTTATGGCAAATGACATAAAAAAAACTATGATGAAATTAAATCAACCTTGGTATGTCTATCAATACGTTTTATATAAAAAGTATAATGAATATTCAAATTTTTTGAAAAATGGTGGCTATAACAGACAATTTGCTGTACTAACTTTGAAAACAAAAATATTGAGTCCAAAATCTAATAATTTAGATGCAAATAATTTAAATTTGGATGAAATTAATTCGCTTAAAGATACAATACTCACAGCTGACTGCAATCAGATAATTATCTGGACTAAATTATTAGGGTACCAAGAGTTAGATCGATTAAACTAATTTATCGTGAATTTGTGTTCACGATTCAATCAATGTCTAATTATCCAATTGGCATTTTATTCCTCTATGGCCGAGAGGGTGAAGAATACAAGACCTGCATTGAAGGGAATAATTCCAACCTACTTACAAGGCCTTTGAACCTCTCGGCCACCTTTCTACATTTGATAATACAATCAACATGACTAAGGTAAGAGCGATTAAATAACAAAATTATTATTAGTATTACTCATATCATTAATGATAAAGACAGCTGTAAAGCTGCTATGAAAAAAGACTTTTAAAATCATCTTGTCAAGTTGTCGAAATATAGAAAGAATTTAAAATATTGCTTAATTATAAATGGTTATTTCTTTTTTAGCCGATCAGCTCGTTTTTTTAAGCTTTCGTACTTTTTCTTCGCTTCTAAATATTCTGGCGAATTTTCAGAATTTTTAAGCATATCTAGTACATCTTCAACTTCCTCTAGCTCTTTATTTGCTTCAAACCAATATGCTAATTTAATAGCCTCGATTTCAATATTATTTTTTTGACATCTGACTTTCCAAAGAATACTTTCAGAAAATTCTTTTACTTCATCATCAGGCTTTTCATTAGGAATAATATAAGCCTCATTATTCTCTACAGAGTAAACAAAGCGCTTTTTCTCACCATAGCCACCTGCTGTGACTTTTTCTTTGACTTCACCACAATAAGGTATCGAATCTTCATCAACAGAATCATCTTGGATTTTTCTCACATTATAAAAATTTACTGATTCAGGGTCGTTTAATTCGGCTTTAACAGCACTTTCTAACTTACTATAAACTTCCTGTTGCTTATTCGTATCATTTTTTAAATTACTACTTTGACATTCAATAGTAAAAAGTGACATTAAACATATAACTATAAACTTTGGTTTTAATAACCTGCTTGATTTACAGCATTTTGAAACGTAATTCATTAGCTCTACATCCTATTAACGTTGACATCATATTTATAAAAACAGGCACTACAATAATCACAAGAACTAGTGTTAGAAAAATAGCATCTTTAGTATAATCAGTTTGGCAACATGTACAGTGATCTGTTCTTCTATTGTTAATCTATATACCAGTAGCAATTAATTTACTTCATGCTCTTCATATAAAATAAATACGTGAAATACATTTCAAAAAAATTTTACTATGCAAATAAATTATAACATTATAAGGGTATTTTTTAATCTCCAAATTTTTCATAAATATCCCTTTTAGTTTTGGCCTATATATCAATAAAAATATAAAAAACCATCACTTACCTGACTTTTAATCTATCACTCCATTAAGTTAGTTGAATATATAATTGTTTATTTCCCAAATCGCGCGTTGTCAATTATGAACAGCACGTTTGCTATGTGGTGACCATTCGTAGCGTGCCGTAATTCTGAACAATTGATAGTCATATGCTTGCCTTTAGAGAATAATAAATTGGCATATAATCTGTCAGTGCGCTCCTCCGCAGAGAAAAGTTAGATGAGCTTAACATTTTTCTCTATATCATCTATATCATCTATATCATCTTTTAGATCAGTTTCCGTTACGCTGATTGACTTATCCTAACGAATTGCCCGCTGCCTTTCGACTCTATGCATTGGGTTTAGCTGTGTGCTTCTCACAATCTCCATTGTGCCAGTTAATTTTACTGGCTTGGAAAAAGTTAACGGCATAGAAACAACCGTAAATCCTGCGATTGATAGCATAAGTGTTGAAACAATCATTTTTTTATCAGGTCATCGGATACTCCAAGATTATTAAATGTGTAGATTACCGCCCGCTAATTGACTGTTCTGGCTAACTCCCTTAGATATTCGATTTGCTTTATATACTGTTTCCATATTAGCAGTCTGCTTAAAAAAATATCTCGTCTTTTATGACCATTTTTGTATTTTGGAACATTCTGTCCTAGCGAATATAAATATCACCTAATATTTTGTTTCCATTATCGTATGCTATATTCGGATTGCTCAGAAATTTATTTTTGGTTTTGGAGTAAGTAGGATTGCTGGATATTTCAGAGAGCATATACTTAACCATTTCATCAATTAAAGCTTTTGATCTGGGTTTTTTCGCATTTTGATATAAAGCCTTTACTGTTAATTTCGCAATTAGTTTTTTAGCCCGAATTCCCTGTCAAGAAATCAGTCTAACATTCATTACACCATTTTTCGGGACAGTATGTGAACCCAAAAATAAATTCGAATTGAATGAATCTTTCCTACCAATCTCCGCAATCATTATTCTCGCTAGCTGTTCAGATAAACCATGATCACTAAGAAATGTCATATGGTAACCAATTTTTTTATGGCTATTGATGAGCACAAAGGTGAGACCATAATGGAAGCTCCAAATCCGTATAGAGTAGTATAGTATTACGCTATTCGACAAATTAAGTGTAATTGCCAGTCAATACCTAAATAAAGGCAGTTTGGTATTTATTGACGGTCGCATATAAAGCCGTAAATACAGCGGTAAAGACGGAATTGAACCCATAGCATACGATACATTGGTATGTGAAATGAAAATGTTATGATACGTAGAGAAACGACTGCTATGGGCAATAATGGTAATTCTGCACCTGCAGCAACTAATTCGCCATCATCTGCACCGAGTACTCAGGTTCAGTGTCCAAAATTTACAGCGGCATAGTTCAATGATATTGATGACGATATACTATCTTAGAGGAAAACAGCAAAAATTTAAATCTAAATATCTGAGTTAAGCTCTAGAATCAGGTACTGATATTGGCAGTTGATATAGCGCAAGTACCAATCTTTCCCCATTCTAAGCAATACAAATAATTTACATAATTTTGACTTTAAATTACAATTAATTATTTTTATAGAACATTAAATTAATAAATAAGGTTATTGAAGATGAGTCATACACAACAAATATATATGGTTATAGGCATAATGATGTCTATTATTTTCATTTTCGCTTTATTTTTTTATCTATTGATGAAATTAAACATATTTTTATTAAAATCATTAATATATAGAGGCAAAATGACTGATGAAAGGTTAACCTTCCGATATAATGATATGAAGATTTACAAGGATAATAAATCACATCTTATCAAATGGTCCATTATCACTGGCTTATTTGGTGGTGGACCTCTTGGTGGAATTTTATTCCATTTTTTATTCAAAAAAATGTACAGGGACTATTATGAAATTTACAAACAAGCCATGATTGAACGTAACTTACCGCTATAACTCATTCAAAATTTTTTGTATAGCCAAAAGTCATAGATATTAAAAACTCAATATTTTGATAACCATTTAAAATTTGGTGTTAAGTGGATTTTTTATAATCTTGAGCAGACGTTGCATAAATATCTTTTAGAAATAGGTTAATTTTCTTAACAAATAGGACGTGCAACACGCAGGTAATAAAACGTTACGAATAATTAATTCGTAAGCACCTGAACTAACAAATAACGAAGTTAAGTAAAACGCAAAAGGAAACAATTAATCTAGTTAATCATCTAAATGTAATGCGTCAGAGACATAATAGGTATTAAGTAAAATCTTCATATCTATATGTTCCGATATTTTAGCCAAATCCAGAACATTTACGTTTTTCGACATTCTAATTAATGCCTCTCAACGTGAAACGTGAAAATACAAATCATATATTTAATATTCACGACAAGCTTTACGGAAAATAGAACTTATCGAATCGGGATTAAGGTCAAAAACATAATATAAATCAAATGACTGAAGCTAATAAAGCAGCTTTAAGCCTTTTTTAGATATTGGGACGTCACGGGAATAACCATTTTGGTCAGCGCTAAATAGGCAAATCGGTTATCAAAATCTACGTCACCCCAATTAAAACTACATTACTCTCCTGCTCGCATAGCTGTTCAATTACATTAATGTAACACACTGTTTATTTATATCTAAGCATGGTATCTTCATCATACAAACACCTCATAGATGCACTTGATTTCCTCATCTGATGAGAGACAAGTACGAGCTTTATTTGATTTGGGTCGCATTATTTTAATAGCCAAGTTATCTCTAATAAGATTCAATCCTTTCATTGCGTATTTGAGTACCCTTGAAATCGTATTAAGTTCATAAGCAACGCTAGGGGATTGTACTTGTTTTAGGCAATTATCTCGCCATTGGGCAATATGAGTGGGCATAAGAGCTATACCAAGGACGTTAGCTAAATCAGTTTTTAAAACCCGATTAAGCCTGATACGTTCACTTTTATGCCCGCGCTTAGTTGGTGTAACTTCTTGCAAATATCGACTGATAAGGTCACCAACAGTAATATTTTTAGGAGTGAGTCCTAATCGTCGATTATTTATATCTGATTCAGTTTGTATTGCCCATTCGCGCGCTTCAGCTCTCGTTGCAAATGTTTTTGTAACTTCTTTACCTTTTAATCGTACCCGAACGGTATATCTTTGACCGCGTTTAGAAATTGAAGCCATAGAAAGAAGAGGATTAGCTTAAGGGGCTATACCATATCCTAAAACACTTACTTTTAAAAGAAATTGCCACAAATTTGGCACAAGAAGAATATAACTCTTTGATTTATTATTATAACATGGTGCCCAGAAGAAGACTCGAACTTCCACACCCTAAACGGGCACTAGGACCTGAACCTAGCGCGTCTACCAATTCCGCCATCTGGGCTTTTGCAACTATCGCTGCTTTCGGTTAAAGTACGTGTTTACCGAAAACCTGAATTATATATTCTCTAAAAAGATTGTCAACACCCCATGAAAAAAAAAATCTGCTTTACGCCTTCAGGATCCTTACCTTAATCGTGAGTTACAAAGATATGTCAATCCATTACCAAGCCGTGAATGGATTTTGACCATTCTGGACAGAATCGGTATTCCGGTCAATACCTCTGTATTGGCTAATAAATTAGGCATCATTAAAGAAGAAAAAGCTTTCTTTGAACGGCGGCTCAATGCTATGGCCAGAGATGGACAGGTATTGATTAATCGGCGCGGTGCTGTATGTGTAGCTGACAAACTGGCTTTGGTAAAATGTCGCGTTGAAGTGCACAAAGATGATTTTGGTTTTGCCATACCCTTAAATCCGGCGGATGGTAACGATTTTGTACTCTACGCTCGTCAAATGCTGGGGTTAATGAATGGGGATATTGTTACGGTTCGCCCTGCAGGTGTCGATCGTAAAGGTAGGCGTGAAGGCCAAGTACTGGATATTATTGAACGTGCAAATAAAGATGTTGTAGGCAGGCTTAAATTGGAACATGGTGTGGCTTTGCTGATACCTGAAGATAAGCGTCTTGGAGCTAGTATCGTGTTACAGCCTCACTCTGTCGGCAAAGCTAAAGCCGGTCAAGTAGTCGTAGCTAGTATTGAGTCTTATCCAGATGCATCTCAGGCAGCTGTTGCACGGGTTACGGAAGTGCTTGGTAATTATGCTGACAGCGGTATGGAAATCGAAATTGCGGTGCGTAAACATCATTTACCACATCAGTTTAGTTCTGCATGTCTGAAACAGGCTGAAAAAATCTCTAATCATGTAAAACCCTCAGAATACAAAAACCGGGTGGATCTACGTAAATTACCGCTAATCACTATTGATGGTGAAACGGCGCGTGATTTTGATGATGCAGTGTACGCAGAAAAAATAGGTCGTAATTATCGTTTAGTGGTGGCTATTGCTGATGTCAGCCACTACGTTAAACCGGACGATGCCATTGATGTCGACGCACAAGAACGTGCAACCAGTGTTTATTTTCCCCGCCGTGTTATCCCGATGTTGCCAGAAAAACTATCGAATGGCATTTGTTCACTAAACCCCAATGTAGAACGCCTGTGCATGGTATGTGATATGGAAATCACCTATGCCGGCAATATTAAGTCCTACCAGTTCTACCCAGCAATAATGCGCTCCCATGCTCGTTTAACCTATACTCAGGCATGGGACTGGATTAGTAATGATCAGACGGATGATCCACTTAAAAAGCATGTACTGAATTTATATCAGCTTTATCAGATTTTATTAAAAAAACGTCTGCAACGCGGGGCAATGGAATTTGATAGCATAGAAACCCAAATGGTATTCAATAAGCAAGGCAAAATCGAGCGTATTATTCCGGTTATTCGTAATGAAGCACATCGTTTGATTGAAGAATTCATGTTAGCAGCCAATGTTTGTGCTGCTGAGTTTCTCCATAAGCATAAGCCCCCTGCTCTCTATCGAAATCATGCCGGGCCGACTTCAGAAAAGCTCATTAATCTGCGCGAACAGCTTGGCTTACTGGGACTAAAATTACAGGGTGGTGACCACCCTACTCCTAAAGATTATGCTTCATTATTTCAACAAATCAAAGATCGTCCAGATCGTCAGATTATTGAAGTGATGATGTTGCGTTCAATGCAGCAAGCAGTTTATGAACCTAATAATCTTGGCCATTTTGGACTGGCTTACCCTGCATATACGCATTTTACTTCTCCAATCAGACGTTATCCCGATTTGACTATCCATCGCGCCATTAAAGCCGTACTTAATCACAGTAAATATGAACCAAAATCGTGGAATGAATTAGGCGTATGGTGTTCGCAAGTAGAGCGAAAAGCAGATAATGCCAGTCGTGATGTTGAGAACTGGCTAAAAACCTATTATATGCGTGACAAAATTGGTGAAGTATTTTCCGGTAGAGTATCCGGTATGGCCAATTTCGGCTTGTTTATCACTTTAGATGATGTTTATATTGACGGTATGGTGCATATAAGTGATCTGGGTGAAGATTATTTCAACTATCATCCTGAACTAATGGCCATAATTGGTGAGCGTAGTGGGTTACGCTTTAAACTGGGCGACAAAGTTACGGTCAAAGTAGCACGTGCCGATTTGGAACAAAGTCGCATTGATCTACTGCTAATTAATACTGAAATTAAACCTAAGCGTAGCAAAAGCAAAAAGAATCATCCAAGCAAATCTGAACGAAAAAAAAGAAGTACTCATTCTAAAAACAAGAATAATACCAGAAGTAAAAAATAAACCTTCATCGTTCATTTAATCGGACTTAGGAAGATATGAAATTTATCCATATCTTCTTTTTTATTAGAACGTTTATATTATCCATATCTAATTAAGACTATTTAAAATATAATAAACTATTATATAAATTAATTAGTTAATGATAATGTCGTACTAGATGTCATCTATAATGATAAAGTGACACTATAGATTCTACAGAGTTTATGATGATTGATGATTTTTTAAAAGTTTATTTTGCAATCATTTATTGTATTGGTTTTGTCAGACTGAATAAAAGTCATGTTTTATGATGGTTATTTAGTGAAGGTCTATGTTTTTACAAAGGCAGCTTTGTTAAAATAGCTGTTTATAATAATTTATCAGGACACCACATCATGAAATCTACCAAAATAGTAACCGATATCCAACGTCCCAAATTAACACCGCCGAATGGTGCCAACAAAGTTTTACTGCACTCCTGTTGCGCACCCTGCTCTGGTGAGGTAATGGAAGCTATGCTGGCGTCTGGAATTGATTACACCATTTACTTTTATAATCCAAATATTCATCCCCAAAAGGAATACGAAATTCGTAAAAATGAAAATAAAGTATTTGCTAAAAAATTCAATATTCCATTTATTGATGCCGATTATGACATGGACAACTGGTTTACCCGTGCCAAAGGCATGGAATTCGAACCTGAACGTGGTTTACGCTGTACTATGTGTTTTGACATGCGTCTTGAACGCACAGCATTATATGCCTATGAACATGATTTCCCAGTAATTACAACTTCTTTAGGTATTTCGCGCTGGAAAAATATGCAGCAGGTTAACTCCTGCGGAATTCGGGCTGCTGAAAAATACCCTGGCATAACCTTCTGGGATTTTAACTGGCGTAAAGGAGGTGGTAGTCAACGTATGGTAGAAATTAGTAAACGCGAACAGTTTTATCAGCAAGAATACTGCGGTTGTATTTATTCTTTACGAGATTCGAATACATGGCGTCGTGAACATGGTCGGGAAACAATTAAGATCGGTACTAAATTTTATGGTATTGAAAAGGAAATTTAATTTATGCCAGCAAACTACATCATTATTGATTAGTAATTTGTGTAAGTCGATACAGTTTATTAACGAAATAATTCTGATAAAGATTCTTTTGTATACTTGTACAGTCTAAATTGGATAACAATCAACTTTTATCAAGCCTGCCATCCATAGCTGTGATCATTCATCATGATTTTGAAGATCATTAACTATGGAATAAATGTTTTAGCTTATAAAATTTCTGCGTATAACTTAATTGAGCCTAATAAAAAATTAAATGTGGGCAGATTATCTATAACTATGGCAATACCCTTATGTTATCCCAAAATAAATTTGATTTTAATTTTTATATTGTTGCCCAAGCTTATTAGTTAAGGAAAGTACTCTCGTCATTGCTAAACATGTTCACGTTCAAAGATAATACTAGTACTCTAGTGAAGCAGCATCATAAATAAAGACGATAGTCATCGTGAACATGTTTTAATTTAATATAAATAAAAGATCAATCATGCAATTTTTTATTATTTTGTTACCAATATTTTGTATTTTTGTTGTTGGTTATATTGCCCAAAAAATTTTAAATTTAGATGTTGCCAACTTATCTAAAATGTCGCTGTATGTTTTATCCCCTTTTTTGGCTTTTAAAGCATTTTATACTCATCAGCTGAACTCAGATTATTTCTTTTATCTCTATTACCTATTTGGGCTGTGTTTGGCATTGGTCGTAATTGTGTCGATTTGGTGCGTGTGCAGGAAATACACCACCAGCGAACGTTGCGCTATGATCCTCAGCTCCTGTTTTATGAATAATGGTAATTATGGTATGCCAGTACTATTGGTATTTTTTGGTACTACCGGTTTTGATCTTGGCGTAATCATGATGGTATTACAGCAATTTGTAATGAGTACGATTGGAATTTACTATGCTGTTAAGGGTAGTGCAATTAATGATCAAGTACATGTGAGTGAAAAAGATATTTTAAAAAAAGTTATACGCATGCCTGTGATTCATGGAGCATTTCTAGGCATAATATTTCAGTTGTATCATATTCCCTTATCTAAATCCATTATGTCGTCAGTTGGGATGATCGGCGATTCATCAATTGTAATAATTATGCTCATTCTCGGTATGCAGTTGGCTAAGATTAAAATTTTGCAATTAGATTATGCTAAAATTACATTTGCATTATTAACGCGGATGGTAATTTCCCCTATAGTAGCAATGCTACTGGTTTATTTCTTACCCATCAGTCCCGTATATAAACAAATTCTTATTGTGCTAGCCGCCATGCCTTCAGCAGCTAATACAACTTTATTATCCGTCCAGTTCAGCACTCATCCACAATTAGTTTCAAGTGCGACTTTAATCAGTACTATAATAAGCCTAATTACTTTACCCGTGGTTTTATGGTTGGTCGGCACGCCAATACCTGTCTGAATTTTGATGAATCACTAGCTAATCTGTGTGTAAAAAAGATGGTAAAGTATTTTGTTGTTTTTTATAAAAAAATATTATTAATAAACTGAGTTTGCAGCTTAACTTATGTAAATTAAATATAATTAATCTAAATACAAATTGTCTATATTATTTAAAAATAGCTAGATAACAATCTGATTAATATCATTTAATTATCTAATTTTGCAATAGAGTGTCATCGAATTAAGGTTAATTTTAATTTAATTCAAAATTTGATCTTCTAAAGTAAAAAATCAGGTTAGTGAAAGCCATATATTTATAATGGCACCTGTTTTGTTGAATTAATTATCAAGGTTTAAGGAAGATAAATGACTCAATGGTTATTTCTGGCTATAGCTATCCTTGCTGAAGTGTTTGCCACCAGTACGCTTAAACTGAGTAATGGATTTACCCGAATCATACCAAGTTCTTGTTCGGTAATTGGTTATATTGTCTCTTTCTATTGTCTGGCGCAAACGCTGAAACATATGCCTGTGGGTATAGCCTATGCAGTTTGGTCTGGTATTGGTATTGTTTGCGTCTCTGCAATTGCCTGGTTCAAATTTGGACAAAAACTGGATTTGGCCGCTATATTAGGGATTAGCTTCATTCTTATCGGGGTGTTAGTAATTAATTTATTTTCTAAGTCAATTACGCATTAATAAAAAAACCGTGCAAGGCACGGTTTTTAATCTTCATATAGCAGACTTACTACTCAGCAGGAGCAGACTTTGGTTCATGCTGCAAACTAACTGCACGGGCAGGTACGATAGTTGAAATAGCATGTTTATAAACCATTTGCGTAACAGAAGTGTTACGCAATAACACAACATACTGATCAAAAGATTCAACTTGTCCTTGAAGTTTAATGCCATTTACTAAATAAATAGATACAGGCACATACTCTTTCCGTAGTGCATTCAAGAAAGGATCTTGTAACATTTGTCCTTTGGCGCTCATTTAGATACTCCGTTATTTTGATTATGTGGTCGCTAAACTATAAAACTACAGCACTTAGTTAAGCATGTCTAATGCTAACACATTACGGCCTATTTGTTTTCTTTGAATTAAGAATATTTTTACGCTTTACCTGCTTTTTCGATTGTTTAATCTGTTCACGTTTAGCAATTCGATTGCTCAATTTCACGCGTCGCAAGGATTGTTTGCTTTTAGTTTCCTTATCCTCATAAGGATTTACACTGATATTGTACTGTATACGTAAAGGTGTACCTTGTAAATGAAAAGCTTTACGAAAAGTTTGTGTTAAATAACGTGTATATGCGTCGCTGATGTGTTGTAGAGCATTGCCGTGAATAACGATAACGGGTGGATTCATTCCTCCCTGATGGGCATAACGCATTTTAGGACGAATCAACCCCACTCTTGGTGGCTGTTGCCTTTCTAGAGCAGTTTGTAACACTCTGGTTAATTTCGGCGTAGACAACTTAGTCATGGCCGCATCGTAAGCCGCCTGTATAGAGGAAAACAAACCATCAATACCTTTTTCTTTCAAGGCAGAAATAAAATGAAACTTAGCAAAATCAAGAAAATACAATTTACGAGCAATGTCTCGTTTTACCTGATCCTTACATTCATTATCAATACCATCCCATTTATTTACAGCCACCACTAATGCTCGTCCCGCTTCAAGTGCAAAACCAGCTATGGTCGCATCCTGATCAGCAATATCCTGCTGCGCATCCAGTACCAATACAGCCACATTAGCAGCTTCAATTGCCTTCATAGCTTTTATGACTGAAAATTTTTCAATCGCATCATCTACTTTACCGCGCCTGCGCACACCAGCTGTATCTATAATAGTGAAAGGATGATTATTACGAACAAAATCAATATGAATTGAATCACGAGTTGTGCCGGCCATATCGAAGGCAATGACTCTTTCTTCCCCCAAAATGGCATTAACTAAGGTAGATTTCCCTACATTGGGACGGCCGATAATAGCAAATGTAGGGTGTTGATTACTTTTTTCTTCCTCTTCTTCTGGAAAGTTAGCCAGCACCGATTCGATTAAATCATAGACGCCATCGCCATGAGCGCCAGAAATGACTGCAGGTTCTCCCAGACTTAATTCATAAAATTCTGCTGCAAGAACAGGTCGATTTGCACCTTCACCTTTATTTACCGCCAAAAAAACCGGGCGATTAATCTTTCGCAAATGATTAGCAATAATCTGATCCTGTGGTGTAAGTCCGGTACGTCCGTCTACCAAAAAAATAATAGCATCAGCTTCATCCACTGCTTGCAATGTATGGCGAGCCATTTCATACAGAATGCCACTATCTACTATTGGTTCAAAACCACCAGTATCTACTACCAGATATGGTTTACTTCCTACCCGACCATGTCCATAATGACGATCTCGCGTTAAGCCCGGTACGTCAGCGACCAGAGCATCTTTGGTTCGAGTTAAACGATTGAACAGAGTAGATTTACCTACATTGGGTCGACCAACCAGAACAATTGTCGGTTTCATGTTCGTTACTTTCACATTTTATACTGTCAATAAACAGTAAGAGCTTGCTCTAGGCAAGCTGATTAAAGTAATAATCCCGCCTGAAATGAGTGTACACTATACGTAACTGCACTTCAGACCGAAATCAATTTTATTTTAAGGTCAAAATTTTCATCTGAATAATTTCACGCTGTACATTTTCTGCAGGTAACAAATTTAATGCCTGTTCGTAAGCTGTGATTGCTTCAGCTGTTTTCTTTTGCGCATATAAAACATCACCTTTGGTTTCCAGCAAAGTCGGCTTAAAGTGATTGTCAACTTGTATATCTAATGCTGATAGCGCCTCTGAAAATTTATTTTGTTGTAAATATACGGTGGCCAGGCGCTGCGCTACAATAGCTTGCAGCAAATCACTATGCTGTCTTTCTTTAACCCATTGTAAATGTTTAATTGCTTCATCATATTTGCCATCATCAAATGCAGATCCGGCCATCATTAACGTTGCTTGGGTGGTGTTAATGGTATCAGGGTAATTTTGTTGGAGCTCTAATAGCGCTTTTTTACTGGCAGGCATATTATTCGCCGTAGCCTGAGTAACAAAAGTATCAAATACAACTGAGGCTTTTTCATTATTTTTGCGTAAATGTCCCTGATACAGTACATAGCCCAAATAAGCCAAAGCTGTAACAACCAATATCGCAAAAATCCAGCGCCCCCAACGCTGCCAAAAAAACTTGAAATTAGCTACTTCTTGTTCATCCTGAATATGTACGACCATTATGCATTTTTCCAATCTTGAATTAATTTTAATACAGTATCAGCACTTACATTTTGCTGTTCATGTGTACGCAGATTTTTCAGCGTTACAGTATTATTAATTTGCTCTTCTTGTCCAATAATCAATGCTATAGTCGCACCACTAGCATCTGCTTTTCTCAATTGTGCTTTTAAGCTTTGATCACCACAATGAACATAAAGATTTAATCCTGCTGCTCGCAAAACTGCTGCATGCTGCATAGCAGTTAAGTTTGTTCCGGCGCCCCAATGTATCACATAAATATCAGGTACATTATTCACTGTTAATTGACCAAATTCCTGAACCAGTAGTAACAGACGTTCAATACCCAGAGCAAAGCCAATACTTGGTGTTGCCTTACCCCCTAATTCTTCAATGAGGCCATTATACCGCCCTCCGCCACACACAGTTGCTTGTGCACCCAGTTTATCTGTTGTCCACTCAAAAACAGTAAGATTATAATAATCCAGACCGCGTACTAAGCGCGGATTTTCCACATAATCAATTCCTAAGCCATTAAGTAATTTTTTTAATGACTGATAATGGGCAATAGACTCTTCCCCCAGAAAATCGATCAGGCGGGGCGCAGCATTCGCCATGGTTTGAAGGGCTGGATTTTTGGTATCCAAAACACGTAATGGATTAGTGTGCATACGACGCTTGCAATCTTCATCCAGAATATCTTCATGTTGCTGTAGATAATTTATCAATGCGGTACGATGTGCAGCACGTTCATCTTGGTTGCCCAGAGAATTGATTTCCAAAGTTAAGTACTGGCGGATACCCAATCGATTCCACAAATCAGCACTCATTGCTATCAATTCGGCATCGACATCTGGTCCCTCAAAACCTAATGCTTCAACACCAACCTGATGAAATTGGCGATAACGCCCTTTCTGCGGATTTTCGCGTCGAAACATTGGCCCCATATACCATAATTTTTGTGGATTATTATACAGCAGATTATGTTCAACCACTGCCCGTAGACACGAAGCAGTACCTTCCGGCCTTAAGCTTAAACTCAGTTTGTCATTAGAATCAGCAAAGGTATACATTTCTTTGCCTACGACGTCTGTTTCTTCACCAATTGAACGAATAAATAAACCTGTCTGCTCTACAATTGGTGTACGTATCTGATTATAGCCATAGCTTCGAGTCCATGAAGCGACTATATCCTCAAATGCCTGCCATAATGCTGCGGTTAGTTTAAAATCTTTTTGCGCTACCGGCAGCAAATCATTCATACCTTTTACAGCTTGGATTTTCTGACCCATATTTTAAATTTTGATATCCGTTCCAAATTAAGTTCTATATATTACCATGACAGCTTCTAATTTTATTGCGCTACAATAGGGATAACCTTGGTTGCATGGCGTTTTTTCCCATTTACACCATAATTATCATGAATATAATTCTCAACTAATAGCAAAAATTCTTCAGCCATATGATCACCTTTAAGAGTTATTTTGCGCTCCCCATCAATATAAACAGGAGCCACTGGTGTTTCACCTGTTCCCGGTAATGAAATGCCAATATCCGCTAGTTTACTTTCACCTGGACCATTCACTACACAGCCCATTACGGCGACATTAAGGTTTTCTACCCCTGGATAAAGTGAGCGCCATACCGGCATTTTTTCACGTAGATATTGCTGAATATCACGAGCCAGTTCTTGAAAAACATGACTACTGGTACGACCACAACCGGGGCAGGCAGTAACCATTGGTGTAAATGAACGTAACCCCATTGTCTGCAATATTTCTTGTGCAACCACTACTTCTTTAGTACGAGCACTACCGGGTTCTGGTGTTAATGATACCCGTATGGTATCGCCAATGCCTTGTTGCAATAAAATAGCCAATGCAGCAGTTGAAGCAACAATCCCTTTACTACCCATACCAGCTGGCAAATAGTTATTTTGAAAGAGCATTAGCAGCTAATCCTAATTTTTTACCTGTTAAAAAGGAGATGGCCAGAACAGCATTAGACTCAGGTAATGCTACCCAAGCACATAATTTTTT